>JAJEBU010000003.1 GCA_022822375.1 Dehalococcoidia bacterium | reverse complement strand
CTTCGGCTGCGACGGAGACCGAGTCAGTACCGCTGGCGTTCTTGGCGCTCGCAATGACAGTCGCCAATCCACTGCCTTCGCTGACCACGAACGAAGCTGTCGCCACACCGGCCTTTGTCGCGCCCATCGCGGAGTTTCCTGCATTCGCGTCGACGGCGGTGAGCTTGAGCGCCCCGGCTGACGTGAAGGTGACCGAGGTCTTCTCTGCCACGTTCTCGCCGTCACTGGTGACGGTCGCGGACACGGTCAGCAAGCTACCAAGCTGGACCTCGTCGGTGCTCGACTCGATCGTCACGCTGACTGCGTCGGCATCGCCGATCACATTGAAGGTCTGCTCGGCGGAGTTGCCCCCGGCGGTCACCTTCACCGTGTACTCACCCGCCTTGAGGGAAGCCGGAGCGGCCTTCTTGGAGGTGACCGTAACCAGGGCGTTCGGCACGCCTGCGACGTTGGGGCCTTGCGTGATGCCGATATCGTTCGTGCTCACGCGCACGCCACTGGGGTTCATCACACGGAGCGTGGCCTTCGGGACGCCTGCGTCGTTACCACCAGCGTCGGTCGCGCTCAGGGCGAAGGCGATCTTGTCGCGGTCGTCGCCATCGGTCGCTTGGTGGAACAAAGAACCGCTGGCGTCGCCCAGCGCGAGCGCGGAAGCGTCGCCTGTGAAGCGCAGCGTGTGCGTCTCGCTAATGGCCGCGCCGCTGCCGGTGAGGATGACATACACGTCAACATTGTCCGGCTTCTGATCCGCCTTCTTTACGTTGACCGAGATCGTCTGGCCAACCTTGACCCTGTCTGTGGCGGTGGTACCACCGAGCGCAGCGCTGTTGATCCCAGTGGCCATGTAGCGGTCCATAAGATCGCTAGTAGTGGTGGCGTCAAGCGCGCCGGTAACTGTGATGTTGCCGCCTGGCGCAATCACAGTGATCTGCGTGACGTCGCCGTCGTTCGACTTGTTGCCAAGCGAGTTCGAGGCTGTCACGACGAGGTTGATGCCATCGCCGTCGGCCACGTCTGAGCCAGACTCGGCACGAGACTCGTCCGAAACAGTGGCCTTGTCATCCGGCACGCGGTTGCCGAGGGACAGTGTTGCCGACGCAAGGCCTACACCTGCGTCGCCGACCTCAAATGACTTAGATCCGCTCTTGCCTGCGGCTGAGAGCACCGAGCCACTGTAGTCATGCAGATCGTCGGTTCCAGAGATGACGGTCGCTGAGACTGTGTACTGCCCGGCTGTCGTACCGGAAGGAATGACCACCGTGAAAGGTGCACTAACCGCCGAGTTATCGTCGGTAGTGGAGGGCGTAGCAGCCAGATCAACGGGGACGCTCGATGCGTGATCTAGCTCGCCCGAAACGCGGATCCATGCGAGCTGCAGAGTTGGAGCGCTCGCTACTTGGGTGCCGTTGTGCTGAATTCCAGCTTGTTCGTTGTCGCTGTCAGTCAAGCTCCCCGCTGGAAGAATGCCACTGACAGTGATGGTACCAGTCACTTGGCCAGCCGAAGCAGAAACGATGTTGTCGGAGTCGTGGAATGTCACTGAGACAGTGGGCGGGTGGTTGGTAGCTGTGTGCAGGTATGACGTCCACGGGTCGTTGTTGGCTGGCGCAGTACCATCTGCTGATTTGATGTCCGGAGTGGAGGGATCGTTGTCAGCATCAACCGCGACTTCCATCCGGCATTTGGATGCCGTCAGGAACTCAGGATTCGAACATTCGCCAAGTTCGTGGGCGGCGACCGTCGACAGCGTCGCGAAGAGCCCGACCACTAGCGCGGCCATGACCGCGAGGGCTGTGAGGTGGGTGAACCTCACATTCGTGCGCTGGAGCGCAAGTTTTCCTAACATTTCCAACCCCTTTCACGGGAATCAGCTCCGCGCCGGCGACCCTCGCCGACCGCACAGCTGACAAGACACAGCGTCCTACCCCCCCCCCCCCCCCCGTCAAGTGGTTGGGCACCCCGAAGCAGCAAAGATTACGTTCAGTAAACAATTGGGCAGCGGGCGGGGCGCCGAGCGGGTCCCTGCATAAAGCAGGGACTGGGAGCCCCGTGCACCAAGGTTCGTGTCCCCGTGCCCCGACACGGGGCCGGCAGCGTCCGCGAGCCTGGGAGTCCCCGTGTCGGAGCACGGGGACACGGAAGAGGCAGCAGGGAGCGTCCGAGCGGGTCCCTGCATAAGGCAGGGACTGGATTGGGTTCCTTCACCTGCTGGGTGGCAGGCCGCTATGAAGTAGCGGCAGCGGCGACGGAAGCCTCACGTGGTCACTTCCGCAGACTTCACCGACCTGCCCGGCCGACCATCCCTGATCTGCGGGTCGCAGTGGAACACGTCCTCGGCATGTTGGCGGCCGGCGACTCGGTCGAAACGCCCCTCAACGAGTATCCGTTCCCTGCGCCCGGAGACTTCCAGCCGGGCCTGCCGCCAGCAGCAACGGCCGGATCCCGCGTTGTCCCGCCTCGAAGCGCTCAGGGGCCGGCTCGGGCGCGTGCCGCGCGAAGTAGAGCTCGAACAGGCAACAGCTGGCCAGCACCTGAAAGCGCTCGATCAGTTGGCGGCGCGAGAGCTGCAGGCGCCGCACAGCCTGCTTGAGGTGCCGTAGACCATTCGCTGGGGCACCCCGCCGAAGTGGCCAAAGGCCCGCACCTGGCCGTCGAGGAAGGCGGCCTGGTCCTGGCGCTCGTCGAGCAGTGTGAAGTCGCGGTCCGAGTACATCAAGCGCACGAGGAACTTCCAGACGCGCCGGCGCTCGCCGTTCAGCTCGACCGTGACCGCGAAGAAGTCGACCTGCACGCTCTCGGCCGGTGGATCAGAGGAACGTAGACCTCGGCCCGCCGCCTCCGCCACTCGCGCAGCTCGGCGGGCAACAGGGTCTGGCCGACTTCGTAGCCCTCTTCGCGCAGTTGCCAGTGCAGCAGCGTCGCCGTCAGCCGCTGCTTCGGCTTGGTCCGCTGCGACCATTCATCCAGCAACTGCTCCAGTCACTGGACTCGAACGCCGCCGCTGTTGCCGCTCGGGCACGGGCGTCGCCAGGTAGCGGCGCACCGTGTCCCGTGCCAGGCCCATCTCGCGGGTCACGCTGCGTTGACTCTGGCCCTCGAACAACGCCTTGCGCCGCAGCGCGGAGTTATCCATCACTCCGAGCATCTCCCTCTCCCAACCGGCATCGACTTCTGCCGAGCACAAGTTGGGGCCTGGCCGCCAAGTGGCCTGGTCTTTTGAGCGATCACTGGCCGAGCTTTAGCGCGATCAATACAATTGAGTTCGCAGTTCGGTACACGTAGGCGTGAACAGTGGGCCGTCGTGCACCGAACTGCGGACTTTCGTGTGGGAAGTCTCCTTGTACAGTCCGCGAACGTCAACTCCGGTCATTCAACCAACTCAGGACGGAACCAGGCCTGCGCTCGAGGGTAAACAATTCGAATGCCTGCACTTCCCTAGCTTGACGGCGTCTCGCCTCGGCGGCCGCTGCCTTCTGTCTTTCGGTCCATGCCAGTTGGTCTAGCGGCCACAGCGGATGGCATAGGAGAGCCCAGCGGCCGCTCCGGTTACTGCTCAGCGCCGTCAGTCCTGCGACTGTCTCGCAATGCAATCCCGGGGAAGAGGCCATTCGCCCGGCCAAATCAGCAGCGGCGTCGAGCCAGCGGCTTTCATCAAGCGAGTTGGCGATCGCCAACTCGGCCACGTCGAGCGCCAGACGCCAGTCGAGCGCTGAGTGCAACCAGCGATTGTCGTAGCTCCGCAAACAATCTGGGCAAGAGCTGGTGCAATCGACCGAGTGACGCCTACGGCCAAACTCGCGACCCAGGACAGCTGCTTCCCAAAGCAATCGCCGCAACACATCGGGCCTGCCAAGATATGTTGCATAGCCGGCGCCGTTTGCCAAATCATCGGCGAAGAATATGCGTTGGGTCAGCTGACCCTGCCAAAAGGTCGGCTGCAACCCGACATCGAGTTCTTCGACGCGGACATCAAGGATCTGCTGCGCCGCCGTGACTCTGAGCAGGGCGGCGTAGGACAGCAACGCCGCCAGTCCTGGTTGCAGTGGACTATTCGCTCCGACCGGCGTAGCGATCGGCCCGACGCCACCTGGCAACTCAAGCCGATTTAAGAGCAGCGTGAGTGCATCAGTCCGCCGAACAGATCCGATTGCCGCTGTGACCTCGGCACTATCGACGCTCATCTCACCCGCTGGATCCTCATACAGGCTGGGATCGCACGCGATCCAGATTGATCCTTCCCTACGGAGCGGGAACATGCGCCCGTGGTTGTCGTTGATCGCGAAGATGTCCGCGGCGTCGTAGGTCTCATAACTCAGCGTGCTTGTCTCGCGATCGCTGCGTCCGGCAGGGTTCAAGCCCAACCGCGGCCAACTGGCAGAGGGCCCGTGCTCGACGCGGTCATCGAAGTCCGTGGACTGAAAGTCGGTCACGAACCCCCGCGGCTCGTACATCGTGATTGGCTCGACTGGATTGCCGCACACTGGGCACTGCCAGGGGCCGCCTTCGGCGTGCTCCTGGACCGCGCCGCATTCCGCGCAGCTCAACAAGGTGTGCCTGGCGCCCAGCGGATCGGACGAGGATACCGCGCGATTTCCCTTCCGCGTCCAATGGCCGAATCCGACCACTGTGTGCTTGCGCTTGTCCTTGATCACTTCAGAGCCAGGCGCAAAGCTGGAGACTGCGATCTCAATGTCTCGATCGGCGACCTGTACCCGCTCGATGTCTCGAGCGCGCTTTGGCTCATCCGAGTACAGCGACCTCACCCGAGTGGGAAATCCGAACATTGGCAAGAGGCCGGCGTTCGCGAGTAGTTCACTCAGGTCTTCTTGCCGATAGGATGGGTTCGCGACCGCTTCGTCGATCTCGTCTACCAGACCTTCGCGCACGTGCGACGCAAGTGCTCCTCGCTCGTTGGGGTCAAGGCCCGTGTACTGGCACAGCCGCTCAACGATCTGCTCGATATCAGTTGCCTCACGGAGCCAGCGACGAACCCGTTCGCGCCATTTGGTCCAGTCCTCTGACGAGCCAAATCGTCCATGCACGTTGCGCCCGCCATCGAAGGACTGATGAGGTAGTGTGCTGAAAGCCCGCCGTAGCGCCTCAGCATGGACAACGCGTCGCACGATCCTACTTGACTTGAGGTCCAGATACGGCGGCGCTGGTGGATCCGACGTGATCCGCTCGGGATGGTTGAAGTAGAAGTCGTCATGCGTTTGATCGCGACACACGGTCAAGGCGTACGAGAACGGCTGGCCCTGTCGACCGGCGCGGCCGACTCGCTGCTGATAGTTGAATCTCTGCGGCGGCATGTTCGCCATGACGACCGAGCGCAGGCTGCCGATATCGACGCCCACCTCCATCGTGGTGGTCACGCTGAGCACGTCGATGCCGTGGCTCAGCGAGTGTTCTTCCTCGGGCAGGAACGCGGCCTTGAAGTACCTCTGCCGTCGACGTTGTTCCGAAAGGGGTTTGGTCTGTCCGGTCAACTCCTCCACCCGCAGCCGAAACGCCGATTCCCGGGCAAGCCACGCGTAGTAGTCGCCAGCCCACTCTGTTCCGCGTGACGAGGTGATATCGGTCTCTTCGGAAAGCTGATCGCTGTTGCAGTTTCGGCCGGTGCAGATGCCTGCCGAACCGTGCAGATGTAGTCGAGAACAACGACGGCAGCGCATCGGGCTGCTGTCCTGTTCTTTCCAGCGCAGCATCTGGATCGCGCTTGGATCAAGCTCCCACACATCGTTGATCACTCTCGTATCCCGCAGGACTTGCTCAACCGTCTCTTGTAGTGTCTCCGTGTCTCGACTGTGTAGCTCTGCGACTGCGGCCAGGTAGTCTCGCAGCGGCTTGGGCATTGCGTCGACGCCGAAGAAGTATCTCGCGCCGCGATAGTGACCCTGCCGACCCAGAATACGAATAGCGCTGCGGATCACCTCTCCGCCCGCCTCGCCAGGGAGCTGTAGTTGGGGTATCGGATCAAGATTGATCGGTTCGACCCAGCCGAGCCCAATCGACTCAAAGTCGCGGCCGGTGATGTCGAATGCCGCTTCGAACAGTGACTGGGATAGGCTGTTCTCCCTGCTATCTTCGCGGACGTACCGACGCCATTCCTCCCGAACCACAGGTGTTCCTTTCTCCAGCCATGCGTCAGGAACAGTAACTGGAGGCGGATAGGCCGCCCACCAGTCGTAATCGCCTCCTGGACCCCAGTTAGCAAACGTGGGCCTCGGTCCCCCCGGATTCGCTCCGAGGTCGACCAAGTGTCGTTCCAGCCGACGCAGCAATTCATCCCAAGGCAGACGTCGCTCCAGGGCGGCTTGCGAGTCCTTAAACTCGCGGATGACCTCCTGGCCTCGTCCGGTTTCTTGCCCGAACTCGTACGCAGCCCAGACCCGCGGATGATTAGTCTTCCCTTCCTCCAGCTGCAACAGTTTGTCGTCCGTCAATGTCACACCATTGGCCGCATCGCGCATGAGATCTGCAAGAGAGTGTTGCTGAGTGAGTAGTTTGTCACCGAAGTGGCGAATCAGGTCTCGGAAATGACTTAGCTCGATTCCGGCGGCGGCGACCGCTGCGTCCTGACGGCTGTCGGAGAACACGATCGTTTGTCGTTCGCCGCCTCGCTCCAACTCCCTGACCAACGCATCAAGCGCGACTTGCGTGACACGAGCGAAACCGGTTCGCATCGCGCGGATGGGGCTGCTGACTACGCCGCGAAAGAAGATGCTCGGCTTCCGATTCTGTCGGGATGCGCCGCACCCAGGGCAATGCTCGGGCAACGCCGGAATCGCCCGGCCCTCCGGGTCTTCACCGACACTCAACATCACTCCATCAGTCCGACGTCGGTCCGCGCGACGCAGCAGTCCCCACTTGGGATCAAACCGCGCCGGCACGAACGCTAGCTTGACGCCACCATGTGTCCAGGTCTTGAACTCCGACTCCAACGGAAACGGCCGATACCACATGTACCGTCGATAGTGTCGCTGTTGTACCAATGGATGCAAGCGCGATGGGAACTCTGACTCATCCGTCGCGAGGTAGCAGGCACCATTGCCGCCTCGCTCGACCACGACACCGCCCAACGACTCCTCACCGCATTGATCGCAGCGCAGCAACTCCAACACACGCCCTCCGCATACACACGACGGCCGCGGCCGAAGGTACAGCTTGCCAATCCGACGCTCAGTGTCCTGAAACTGAGAATCGACTGCCGAGCACGCGGGATCGCTACAAGCCCACATCCCAACCACATTGCGGATAAACATATGCGCGCGAACACCGATACCGCCCGCGGCGGAGGGCCGAGCGGCGAGGACGGAGAGCACGCCGTCCATCGCCGATGATTCGGGCTCGTGGGAACCGAAGATCGCTTGCTCGATATCGCTCAGGCGCTTGGCTTTCGCCGGCGATCCACAGGCTATCGCGATCTCCGCTGCCAGCTGCCCGGCCTCCTCATGCGAGGCATGTTCGGCGAGTTCTGGATCGGCGAGCGACTCGTAGCGCCCGCGATCGAGACGCCGGCTCTTGCGATCAATCTCTTGCTGGGCTCCTGGGATCACCTCGAAACGCGCACGGTCGACGCCAAAGAACTGCTCCAGGTACTCCGCCGACGAGGTGGGGTCATCATCGAGCGACGCGCTCGTTCCGATGCAGCGCAGTTGAGGCGACTCAGGTTCCAGTCCCAGGCGCAGGAGCAAGTTGCGCAGCAATAATGCGACCTCACTCCCGGCAGTGCCGCGCTGCTGGTGCAACTCATCGATCACCAGCGTGAACGCGTGCGATGGATCCTCGGCAAGCCACTGCCGCGTCTGCTCCCAGATCGGTTCCTCCAGACCCCGCATCAACATCACGTTTAGCATCGAGAAGTTGGACACCAAGATGTCCGGCGGCGTGGCGATCATGTCCCAGCGCGTGACCAACTCCCCGCGGGATGGGTCTGGGAACTGCGCGCATACTTCCACGTCAACGCCCGACTGTCGCAGTTGGAGCGCGTCGCGCGCCATCTCCTGAAGTTCCCTCGCTGCTTGCTTGACGACTCTGTCCTTCAGCGACGAGGGGCGAGCGATGCGGGCCCCGCCGATGGTCTCTCCGGTGTATCGGCCGAAGTAGAACTGCGGGCCGCGCCGATCCTCACCGCGCGCGGCCCAAACAGCACGCCGCAGCCTCGTGATCTGATCCTCGACCAGAGCATTCGTTGGATAGAGGATCAGCGCCCTCACGGCCGCTGAGCGACTCGCGGCCTCTGAGCGAACCGGCTGCCATGGCTCCGCATCACCGCTCTCCCACCAGGAATGAGTCGTGACCTGGGACCAATCGTCCCTGGCCTCCGCCTCGCGGAGCAGCCGAGCGAAGATTGGCAGCAGAAACGCCTCAGTCTTGCCAGATCCCGTGCCAGCCGTGACGACAGGATTCATGACATCGTCATCGCGGGCAGACAACTCGAAGGCCCGTGCCTGGTGTTCATAGAGGCGGAACGATGCGTCATCGGGCTGCAGGTCCGTGAAGAACATGCGCTTAAGGGTCTCAGCGATGTCTGGGCTCAGCCCGATCCTCTTGCAGACGTCAGCGAGCGAGGCTCCCTGGCGGAACGGGAGGGTCGGCTCTAACAGTGGCTCTTGAAAGATCGCGCCATCAGCTTCGAGCAGGTGTCGACGCTCGTCTCGGATCGCCTTGTTTCGTACCCAGAAGGCTGTGTCGTAGTAGCGAAGGTAGGCCTCGCGGAGGCGCTGATAGACCGACTTTGGCTGGGCGACAGGTTCGCTCATGTCAGCGACTCCATCCGGCTGGGCCGAGTTTGGCCGCGATCCAGCGATGGACGTGGTCGGACACATTGCGGTAGATGCTTCGATGATCACCCGGTGTTGCTGGTAGCTCGCCGCTGCACAGAATCAACGCGCGCTCGAAGAGGCCTGGCGGTCTGGCGCCGAACAGACAGGTGAGCTCTTGCTTCTCTTTGTCGTACGCCATGATGTGCTCACCAACTGCGGCCGCTCCTGCATACTTGGCGGTCGCGTTGCCGCACTCTCGCCAGACGCCGTCCGTCCAGACCGCATGGCGACGCTCGCCGGTCGGAAACCGAATCTGGTAACCACCTGCGAGTCGTTGTTCGGACGCGTCCACCTCAATCCAGCGATTTCGGGATCGATCGAATCGCTCGAAGTGACAGCCGTCCGGGACGAGGAGTTCAGGCTGGGAACGCAGGATGTCCTGGATCGTCGGCATGCGCTCCAGGATTCGGCGCGGTGCATCGAAGATCAAGGGAAGATCGACCTCATCCGCGACCTGTTGCAGCACACCTGGATGCTCTACATCAATCTGAATACGCGTTGGGCGACCAGTAGCGTCGGAGGTGTTGACGTCCGCGTCGAACCGGTCTGCAGTATCGTTCAACTGATCGATCAGGTTGGGGGTCCGTCTTCCAGTCAGGATTGCGCTAGGAAGCGACGGTAACGTGACCAGCACAGGCGGAGACAGCGACCATCGCCGAGGCATCGCATTGCGCGGGTCCACGTCCACATCGAGATAGGCCAACGCGCGCAAGTTTCGTATCGCCTCGTGCGGGATGAAGCGCTCTGATTCCGAATGATCAATCAGGCGGCGGAACGCGTTCCAGGACCCGGCCTCGATGACGGCCAGCGCGTCCAGGATGAGGTCGAGGTCGACAATCAATTGGGGAAGAGTTGCCGTCCCCGAAGCGGCAGGTCCCGCTCCGTACCTCCTGCTGCGGGCTCGTGAGCCAATGGCTCGCTCACCTGCTTCTGTGAGAACAAGTTGGTGGTCCTTATGCCTAACCAGTCCCCGACGGAGCAGGCTGCGGGCCTCCTCCAGGCCTGCCTCCGTTGCTTCGCCCAACACACGCCCAACCCAACCCTCAATGGATTCAAACGGCTCCCTGCTATGCAATGCATGTTGCAGACCCACCTCTGGCACGCCTCGTAGACCGGAGCGCTGATCGATCACTGCCCCTCGCAGGACTTCCTGCTCTGACTCGGCGGTTTGATCAGCGGACAGCGCGGATCGAGCTGAAAGCGCTGGCCCCAGCGCATGCGCTAGGTCTTCACCCTGGGGGCGCGGCGGATCAAGATGAGCAGAGCCGGCCGACCGAAGCTTGAGCTCCCGGGATGTGATCTGCGCCCCACCTTCCTCGGTCACAACGATTCGATAGTCGCCGTCGGCAAGATTCCGGTCGGCCAGCGCAATCTTGGCCTGTCCGGCCTGTGTGCCGAGCGTAAGCGGTTCCACATCGAGGTTGGACTGACTGAGCAACTCCACGCCGAACGAGCGACCGGTGCCGTTGACCAAGTGCACAGCCGGCGGCGCCTGCGAGTGCCATCGACCATCCGAAAGTTGCAGACCACTCTCGAACTCGACCTGCGTCCGCGAGCGCGGCCTCAGCGGCTGCAACTCCTCACCCTCAACGGGTGGGAAAGAATGCATCCTCACGTTGGTGAACAAGCTCCAACGCGGTGAAAGCCCGTGGATCTCCGGGGCAACAATCCTAAGGTCACTCTCAGCCGAACGATCAAGGACCTGAACCACTTGGGTTGAGAGCCCGCTGTCAACCAGCAGCAGCATCTGACGACCAAGCTCGACACGCGCCGACTGGAGGTACACCTGCCGCAGCGGGTCGAACAGCAACACGATGACGCGCTGACGGCTGAACGAGAGCGAGACATCGCGACTTTGATGCTCAAAGTGAAGCCCTCTTTCGAGCGCCTGAACCACCAGCGCGGCTTCGTCCTGTTGGTCGCCGACGACGCCAAGCGAAATCAATCCGTCAGCGTCCCGCTGCGCCGTGACAGCCGCGCCGTCTATCGATTGGTAGTCCCCGCTGATCGTCTCTGACTCCAACGATCTCGCGCACAGAAACGGGGTGAACTCCTCATCTGGTTCCTCGAACCAAGTCGCCGCCAACAAGAGAGAGCGCTGCTGCCGCCCTGCAACAGTCGACGGCGGAGTGTCGCCCATCCAGTGCTCAAGTTCCGTACAGACGACATCAGCGATTCGGCGGCGCATCTCCTGTCCGCGCCCCCAAACATCACGGAGTCCCGACGCCCCAGAGTTTGGAATCCAGCCCCCGAGCATCCTCTCCATATCATCTCTGGCCACCTGCTGGCCGGGATTGAACTGGTAGAGCGCGAAAAACTCCGACAAGCGATCTCGCTCCTGCGCCCGAATCAGGGCCTGCGAGATCGGCAAGCTGACGTATCGATGGTGCCCGAACGATACCGCCGTTGGTAATCCTCGTTGACCGTGCAGATCGCGCAGCCAGAGGTTCAGGCTCTCCCAAAGCCGCAACGCATGATCGCGGTACTTGATGCCCAGTTCGTTAACGCGGTCCCCGTTTACTTCGAGAACTTCGGCGAGACGGCCGTAGTAATTGTTGGCCGCCATTTCACCATCCGCGCGCATCCGCTCTGCTGCCAGCGAACACAGCGCCAACAGAGCAATGCAAGGCGGCGGATCGTCCACCGCGCCTGTTTCGGACTGTCGCGTACGGTGCCAAGCATCCACTCGGTCAGCGTGCCCGCTGAAGTCGATACTCTCGTCCCATAACTGACCGCCCTCGAACGGCCGATTGAGTTTCGGGCGCCGAGTGACACAGGTCCGGCCAACAGTGTGGCGAAAGCCATGCTCCACATCGACGCTTGCATCAGCAGTTGGCGGCCAAATCGCCTCGGCCGCCCGTTGGATCACTTCTGGTTCCATGTCCAAGTAGACCGAGCGCCCGGCGCGATCCCGGGTGAAGACCGTCTCCGCCAATGCGCCGTTCCAGAGCTCATACGGCTGCCAAAGGGCAGGGAACTCGTGAACAGCGTCTCCTTGACGACGAAATAGTGGCAAATTGCTCTGACGCAGCGGACGGGCCACTTCGCGCAGCAATGGACGTACGTGCTCGACTTCACTGAGGTCGTAATCTTCCAAGAGTTTCTGCTGCACCTGTTCCTTGTCAGGAGGCAGGCCGGTCACGGCCGACACACGGAACAGCAGGTCTTCGAGCCCAGACCTCACCTCATCATCGAGCAAGTCGGCGAGTTGGGCCTGCGCCATGCGCCGCTCTTCGACCAGCTCGTCCGATTCCCAGTCGGCCAGCGCATTGCGATCCTCGTCCGTTTCGAGCCCATGTCGGGCGCGGAGAGCCGCCCCTCCCAGTCCTTCGAGACATCGAAACGCGGCAAGCAACTCTCCAAGTGCACCGCTCGCTTGCCATCGTTCCAGCATGGCGACTGCTTCCTCTCGCGGCCTACACATCGGAGGGTAAGAGGTCTCAGGTGGGTGGAACAGAGATACGCGACTTCACCTCGAATGCGGGCGTTCGGCGTTCCGCGCGTCCCATGCTTGCGCTGTTCCGGCTTCATTTGTCGCGCCAGTTGCAACGCGGGACTTCGGCGGTGTTCTCCCAAGAGCACGTCGGTCGTCCCTCGTCCGTGTGGCGCTCCGGCAACGCCCAGCAGATGGCCCGCTCACGCAAGCCGAGGAGCGCCATCGTGGCATGCCATTGAACCCGGCACTCCGTACCCTGTTGGACACATTCCACCCGCACCCTTCCTCTATCCACGAAGCCAGTTTCTTGGCCCAGGCCGTGTTCACACTAGTCGGAGCATGTGCCAGAGTAATGGCGTGGCTTGGCGGCCAGCAGTTCCACCCACGGGGGTCTGCACGCACCGATGACGACGCACCGCTAGGTCGTGTTTACTCTATCTGGTCATGATGTGGAGGCGGGCGAGGTGGATGATACCGAGGTAGACGGCGTCGAGTTTGTGATAGCGGACGTGGACGCCGCGGAAGCGTTTGAGCCTGCAGAAGAACCGTTCGACGAGATTGCGCGCCCGGTAGGCGGCGCGGTCTAGCGGGCGTTGTCTGGCTGCGTGCCGGTTCGGATGCGGCGGCGCGACCAGCTCCCAACCGTGTTCGGAGGCGCAGCGTCTGGTCGCTCGTCCGTCATAAGCGCGGTCGGCAACCAACTACGGTTGACCGGTTTGGTATCCCTGCCGCTGGATCAGCGTTCGTCCCCACGGCGCATCCCCCGCTTGCCCTGGTGAGAGTGCCAGGTTCAGCGGCATGCGATCATCGCGCACGATCACGTGCAGCTTGGTCGTCAGACCACCCCGGAAGCGACCAATCGCTTGCGCTCCCTTGTTCTCGGCGCCCCGGCCGCATACTGGTGCGCCTTCATGATCGTGCTGTCCAGATGGGCGCGGGCCGGCCGCTCCGGCGCTGCATCCCTCGCCTCAAGTTCGGCCTGCCGCAGCTCCAGGAAGACTCGCTCAAGCACGCGCCGGTCGAGCCAACGGCGCCCCCGCATGTAGCCCGTGAACCACGGCCCATAGCGTTCGGGCAAGCTGCGCAAGCTGCATCCCTCGCGAGCGATGAACAGCCAGCCATTCAGCGCCTGTCTTACGGGCAGCTTGCAGTTGCCCCGCGGCGTCGGCATCAGCGGAGCAATCCGCTCCCATTGCGCATCAGTCAGATCCATGTTGCTCGTTGCCCCGCCGCCAAGCAGCAACCACACTCTGACCTATCGGCCTCGTAGAGTAAACACGCCCTAGCCGGCTGACAGGCGATCCAGGCAAGAGAGATGCACATGAGTCGATGTGCACCTACCGCGCACAGCCTCGTTTACCGCTCCCAGTTGTTGCCCCCTTCTTCAGGGAACTGCCAATCAAACCGAAGCCCGCCTTCGATTTCGCTGTCTTGATTCCCTGCGGGATTGAAGCGAAAGGCGCCCGTGAACTGGAGGGAGCCTGTCCATCGCCGTGCGTCTCGTCTGCCGATCAGCTCCTTTTCGCCGAGCACGGTCCAGACCAGCGCCATGCGTTCACGCTCCAGGAATTGAGCAATCAGGTCTTCGCGAACCAGGAGCGAAGTGGTATCGCCTATGGGATCGGAAGCGAATGCTGCGAGTTGTCCAGTGGCGTCGAAGAACTCAGTGTCGCCTCCGCCCCAGCGGAGAGCCATGCCCTCGACCAGCATCCGCTCGGGTACCACGAACGTGTGTGAGTCTTGCAGTGAGCAGTCGTAGTTTCCGGACTCATGGAGATACTCAGAGGCGGTGAGATAGACGGGGGCAGGACAGTCTGGCGTCTCAGGTTGGGTGTGAACGACAGTCTCTGCATCGACTCCCTGTCGATCCAGATAGGCTGGCGACCAGCCGTGTTCACCGACGAAGATCTCGGTCTCATGCCATGGCTCGGGCATCCAACGGCCCATGAAGTTCACTTTCCGGGCCCACTGGTAGAACTCTTCGGCCCGTTCCGCGTCCACGAGGTAGGCGTTGGCGTGAATCCAGGCTTGGCGGCGATCCTCCGGTTCGGCCTCGGAATCCGTCCAACTCGGGTCTATCCAGGAACGCAGGGCGCGTAGGTTCAACCAGACCGATCCGTCCTTCGGGTCTGTGACCCGGATCAGCCGCATCATTTCCCGATCGTCGAGCGTGAGGTCGAGCCACTCTCTTGCCGGCAGGTCTGGTCGCCACTCATCGAACTCAAAACCTCGCCACCATTCCGAGCGGATGTCCTCTGCGGACGTAGCGCGGGTCCGCAGATGCGTGGACGCAGTCGGATCGATATCGCGCCCACGGATCTGCCACGGTCCATTGAAGCGGTAGCGGCTGGGGTCGTCGGAGTATCCGCTGTCAAATTGCTGGTGGTCGGAGAGGTAGGCGAGAAACTCGTGATAGGCGATCCACTGGTACTTCTTGCCGATCCGCTCAGGCTTCTGCGATTCGCGAGAGTGGCGCAGGTTGACATACAGATCGAAGCGACCGAAGCGCTCGATCGTCCAGCCGAGGTCAAAAACGCGCCAGAGGACGTATCGCTGTACAAGTTCTTTGTCGAGGTATGGATTCTCTGCGCGAGCGCGCTCCATCTCCAGGTACCGCCCCCGGTGGGCAGGATCCAGAGTAGAGAGAAACACAGCGTGCGACGCCTCTACCTGCTCCGCTGAAGTGTCGCTGTCTTCGTCTTCCGTTGGCGCTTCGGCAATGATCTCTGCGACCGGCTGTGACTCGACTGATTCGTCCTCCGCATTGAGGCGCGGAAGCTCGAACGGTTCTGCTGACCGCTTGAACTGGATGTTCGACAGGTACTCTCGCCGTAGGGCCTGATACTCCTCCAGTGCCTGCAACGAGGATGAAGAGAGTTCGGCTTCGAGTTCGGCCATCAACTCGTCGGGGTCTCTCCATAGCTCATCGCCCAGCTTGCGGTCAAGCCAGGGGCCCCTCTTGTGATCGGCGCCGATGATGTAGCCGCCAAAATCCCCGTACATCACCGAGAAATGAATGTCGCCCTCGGCCCGAATCGGATCGAATGAGGCGATGTCAGAGACATCCGGCTTGGGCGCGAGACGAGCCAACTCATCAGCGCTAGGCACGTTCGGCCAGGTGCTGCTGTACGGAGGCCGAATCAAGGCGGCGCGGACGTCTAGGTCCGCTCCCAGGTAGAGTGCCCGCTCGACCACCCCGCGAGCGTAGTCCCGCAGCAGAACATGCGGCGGAGGTGCCTCGTCGGCAAAGACGCGGCGATACACAAACTCAGCGAGAATCTTGAGATCCTCCGATTGGTGGCAGTGTGTGGCGCAGCCGTAGGCGACAGCGTAGAGTCGCTCGGCAACGTACAGGTCATCTACGCCTTGGAAGCGCTCAAGCAGTCCGCGCAACTGGACGAGTCGGCCGCTGAACAGCGCTACGAGCCCCTTGGTCGCGCGATCCCGCACGAACCGGTTGGAGCTTGTAAGCATCCACGCTAGTGCGATTCCGCACAGGTCGACCGCAGCCCCGTCTAGCCGGCTTACGTTCTCTTGCCGCAGTGAGGTGGCCCAGTCCAGGATTCGGTCGAGTGCCGACTCGCCGCCATAAGCGTTGTGCAGATAGGTGGACCACCGGGCGTCGCGCTCCGGCATCTCAAGTCGCCGCAGGGAGGCGTCGAGGTAGTCGGCATTGAACGCGTGACCGGGAATCGTGGCGACTGTCAGCAAGGCGTCGAAGTACTCATGCGGCGAGACTCCGTTGGGTCCCGCAATCAGCGCTTTCAGAGTCGCATGGGTGTCCTCTGATACCGCGTCGGTAGCTCGCCAGACGAGGCTCTCAAGAAACACTCGGACTGCACTGGGTTGTTCCAACGCCTCAGGCACCAAGCTGAACAACTCCATCCCATGTCTCTCGGGAAGCTGAACGGACAACGCTTCGATTGGCCCCAGCCACCAATCACCAGCCTGTACAAACTCCAGGCCTCCTGATTCGGAGAAGGCGGCTGGCGGATCCTCGGCGTCGAAGTGAACATTGAGCAGATAGTCGGCGATGGTGTGATCCGAGAATCGCTCGTACGTGATGAGTATCTGCTCTTGGCGCTGGCTCGTCCCCGATCGACTCGATTCCTGCAGCAGCACGCCTTCGGCGATCATCGCCTGAAACAGCGATTCGTGGAATCGTCTGCCGGGCAGCAACGCATCGACGAGTTGCTGTGCTTCGCGCCGGTTCAGTGCATGCCGCCGCTTTCGATGCATCAGTTTAGCCAAGCCCTCCAGGGCTTGCCGGATCAGATTGTCCTCGGGATCATGGCCGGTACGCCGAGCCACGCGGCGGTTCACGGCGTCCAGATAGATGTCGAAGACGGCGGAGATCCCGTGAAGGCCGTGGGGCAATCGCTTCTGGCCCGTATCTCGCAGGCCCTCGCAAATCGACTTGAGAAACAGCGGCCTGTGGAACTCCGGCGACAGAACTGGGCCGGAGGGGAGTTCGAGCCCATAGTGCTCGAAGTAGATCTTGAGCGCCTCAGATTCGTTCCCCACAAAGCCGTGATGCTCCAACCACGCGGCCTGATCGCGCACCCGAGCCGGAATCAACTCCTCCAGGTAGGTCGAACGAACCGATATGAGGACGCTGATCCAGGGCGAGCGGGTTAGCCGGGTCAGAAACGGCGGGAGATGATTGGGCCAGATCTCGATTCCCCGCCCTTCGTTCAATGCATCAATCATGACGAGCGCGCGGCAACCCGCAGTCTGCGCCGCCGCCTCCAGGGCGCCGACGAATTCGTCGGACTGTATCCCCTCCAGCGAGAGTTGATCGAATAGTTGCGGCCAAGGGCTGCCGGAGTCCCCGAACTGCTGGCCCATCAGCAGCACCGTCGGCATGCCGGCGTCACACCGTTGCTTGGCCGCAGCGCACAGTAGATGCGTCTTGCCGGAGCCGGCTTCCCCTTTCAGGATCAGCACGTTCGTGCCCAGCAGCGGCGCCGCATCGAGGAAGGTGGAGCGCGCTGTCCCGAGCCGGCGCGCCACTATGCGGAGCCGCGTCCGCCATTCCTGAAACCGGTAACTGCTCGGTTGCTGACCAACGGAGGCATCGGGCGGCCTCGAAGTCTCTTCCGGCGCTCGTTCCAGGTCGGCGAGCAGATCCGTGGACTCTTCTGCCAATGTGGTGGCGTGATCGAGCATCGAAACGACGCCTGCGATGTTCGGAACGCAATCCGGCGCAAAGTCAAGGCCGTTGATTGCCTCGACGATCTGTGCTCCTGCACCCTGCAGTTCGCCGAGCCCAAACTCCCCATCGACATGATGCGACTCGTGGGAAGATGACCTGAGGATCTGGAACTCCTGGCCGATCTCGCGGGACAACGAGTGGATTCTGCTAATGGCACGCTCGGTCCGCCCGAACATTTCGAGAGACTGAGCCACGTCTAGATCAACATGGACCTCGGGCGTGTAGCGTTCGTCAGCCGCGTCAATTGCCTCCTCCAGCCGGTGAGCGAACCAATCGTGGCTGAACGTGTACAGATCGTCGAACCAGAACCTCAGCCGGCCAGCATTCTTCTCCGCTGAGAGCCGCTCGATCAGTTCGGAGGATCCCCACCAGGTGAACTCCACGTCCATCCCGCGCTCTTGACTCCAGCGCTGCCACTTCCCCACGCGAGCATTCCACTGTTGAAGCTCACTCGTGCGTCCCTCAGTCCGGGCATCGGACGGATCACGGGGAACGCAGACGACATATCGCACCAGCTCGGGGTGCTTCTCCAAGGCGGTCATGACGGAGTGATCCAGTTGCCTCCACTGAGAGGGGGTCATCGCGGCTGTGAAGAACTTCGCCTGCCAACCCCACTCCTCGCCGCTCGGCAGCACGCAGAAACACTCGACGCCGGCGTCCGGGCGGCCCTTCGGAACGAACTTCGCATCGTCCGGCGTCTCCTGCCTTGCCAGTTGGGTGCACAGTTCCTCAAAGCCGTGGCTCTGTTCGCCGTCAAGCGCACGAATCCCATCCCAGTTCAGGCGCATCACAGACCCGCTCTCGGTCAAGCTGTCCTTTTGCTGAGCCTATCGTGGCCTCTGCGAGGGGAGCAGTCTTGTACGGCGGTTTTGGCTACGGCTTGGGTCCAGGGCTCGGACGCGTGTCAAGGCTGGGCAGTGCGTACTCGGTAGTGGGGCGAGCGTTGAAGTGTTACCTCGTTGTTCTGGAGGTCGCGGCGCAGAACACGGCCAATGCCGGCCATGTCTCGGTGCCGCTGAACTCTGTAGTTGGCCATCCGCTGCGCCATGTCAAGCTTCCCATGCTCGAGACGAAGTGTACGACCTTGCGTTGCTTTGCTCGATTCGGACGTAGGCTCACTTTCAGACGAGTGCCGCTCGGGCGGGACTGATGAGGCAACCCGCGAAAGGAGGAATACGATGACGTTCCGAACCGGTATTCTCATCCACTAGCGCCACCAGCAGCCAAAGAGGCGCACCGCTCCTGGAGTTGTGCAATCGTGGTGGCCGTCCTGTTGCTGACAAGCATCAGCAACGCGCAGGCTCACGATCCGGCGCTTGACGATCCACATGGCCTTGTGGTCAGCGATGCCCTGCCGAGAGCTGACTGATGAGCTATCAAAATCGGACAAAGCGACTCAGGTCGGAGGGTGATCGTGAACCTCCCGCGAACGTCAGATGACGAATGGCGCTCGCAGGAGGATCCGCCCCGAGCTTTCGCGGGAGCAAGGTGACCACACTTCGGCAAACTGGATTGGCTTGGACAGCTGCTTGACCGGATGGCGTCCAATGGGACGCAAGCAGGTCGCGGCTCAGCGACCGTCACGGACTGCCCAACATCCCGACGCTCGAGACTAGCTCGGCGTCAGGCTCGTGGAATGCCGAGGCGCAACAGTAGTCTGAGTCGCTCACGTCGGTGCAAAGCCTGCCCATCGGGTAGATTGGCGAAGTTCCGGCGCGGGACAAGCTAGACCGCGCGCTCCTCGTTGATGTGCTCGGCATGCCCGAATCTCTCTTCGCCGAGGATGGGCCGATCGGCCTGATCCGTGGCAAGCTCACCCGTGAACCGCAGATTCATGGCGGCAAGTAGTCGCGGGCGGACCTTGCCGGCGAAGGTGCATAGGGGGGCAAGCGCCGCGACCGCGCGAGCTGGAAGAGATTGCGTCTCGCTCTGCTAGCTTGTTCGGCATGGTTGAAGGCGGGCGCGTGAACACCGTGCGGAACCATTGGTGGCAGTTGGCACTCGGGGCGTCTCTGCTGTCCTTGGCGTGGGGTTGGTCGAGCCTTGGGGCGCAGGAGCCGCTGCGGATCACTCTGAGCGCTCCCGCAATCTGCGAACAGGACTGGGTTTGGGGCGGCGCTGCGGCATATGTCACGGTGCAGTGGCAGGTGAGCGGCGGGCAGTCGCCCTACGAGGTGATGATCAACGGCGAGCTGTACGACGACGTCGAGGGACGACTGGATGTGTTTTGCTCATCGCAGCAGCCGGGCGCCAGGACTTCAGGGCCGATCACGATTCAGGCAACCGTGACCGACGGCGCCGGCCAGCAAGCGTCGGCCTTGGCCGACATTTACGCCTTGCTGGTGCTCAACAGCGCTCCCTTTCAGGCAGACGAGATTGCCGGCGGGGAGACCTATCGGGTGCACCAAGTCATACTCACACTGCCGTCCGACAGCGCTGTCAGAGTCGGCGGCTACCTGTCAGCGGATTGCGCGAGCCGAGGCCCGGACTGTGACGATCGGTTCGCGCTCTGGTATCGGGCGCCCGGCGACGCCCGGTCGTCGAGCCTGTGGATCCGTCGGTGGACTAGGACTGAGCACTCGCGAACGCTCGTGGGAGAGTCGTACAAGACTGGCGACATCGATGTGGAGACGCTGAGCTTCGACCAACGGCGCGCGAATCAGTACTTCGACGATTTGTTCAGCCTAGTCGGGCAAGCGCCGCGCCAGTATCAGGTGACGACACCGCGCGTTGGTCCGGACGATCCCCAGCTTGAGTTGAAGCTCTACGCGCCAACCTACTGCCTGACTGGACTTGGTCAGTACCAGCCAAAGCGAGTCGATGTGAGCTGGGAGGTGCTCAACGGTCGCGGCCCGTATGAAGTGACGATCGCCGGGCAGCGATACATGGGAAGAACGGGCCGCGTCGAGGTTCTGTGCAGTGCCGGTCCACGCGTCGCGGACGGCGGGCATCAACGCTTGCAAGGGACTGTGGTTGACGCGGACGGTCGGATCGATTCCGGCCGCGTCGATATGTACGCGATCGGGTGGACGCATCAACGCGAGGACGGCTCATTCGCTGGTCTGCCGCACCGATTGCATGATCTCGTCATGATTTATCCGCCGGAGTGGGGTGAGAGCGTGACGCTCGTTGACGATGGCCTGGCGGGGGAGTATCACAACTGGACGGACAGCGATGGTAGAAACAGGTCCGAGGAGTCTTCGCGATACACCTTCACCGATGGCGACACGACGGCGTCGTTTCTGATCGGCAATCACACGGGAACGGTGTACGAACGCACGCCGCGCGAGGAGGCATCGGCGGCGCTGAATGTCATGTTCGACAAGCTGCTCGGCTCGCTCGGACAAGCGCCGGCGCTACCCGAGGGATTCGTCGAATCGAATGCGCCGCTCGAGCTGAGCGCGTTCTTGGTTCCGACTGTCTGCGAGATCAGCTCCAACGGCTATGGCGACTCAACCCTCTATTGGACCGCGCGCGGTGGTCGCTGGTGGCCGCTCCAGGTTGAGGTACTTGGCAACGTTCAGAGGAGCTCTCCGACCGGGCTCCGCTGCCAAAACTTGCGGGACGCAAATGAGGTTGTGATTCAGGTCAGCGACTATGGTTCCGGCGGCAACAAGACCGAGTTGCGATTGCCGATCATCACTCGGCAGACCGACTTCGAGAACGCATCCCACTTCCATGCAACGCTCCCAAGTAACTTCGGCGCCCTGCTTCCCGAGCGCGGATACTGCGTCACCGGGGAACGATTCACCCTGCAGCCATCGCCCTACAACACGAGTCCGATCTCAGAGGTCAGCTTGCACGACGGCAGAGACTCGTGGCGAGGCGGCACGGACATCGAATGCCCGTCCCGGCCTGGATGGTTGCGGATCACGAGAGAGATCCAGTCCAGCCGCGGCCCGGAGCGGACGATCTACAGCTCGTTCGTCTTGCCTGTGCAACAGGCTCGTCCGGAACGGACCGCGCAGTGATGACGCTCTGGCCGCTCTCAACGGCAATCATGCGCCGCATCGTTATTGTTGGCGGTGCGCTTGCCCTCGCTTACCTGCTGATCTGGCCGGTGCTGGCCTCGGAGAGTGAGCCGCTGCGGATCATGCTCAGCACGCCTGAGACCTGCGGCGTCGACGCGGAAGCTAACCCTGTCACGCCGACCCTGGAGCTTGGCTGGGAAGTGCGTGGCGGGGTCGCGCCATATCGCGTATTCGTGCATGGTCAGCATCGCGAGCAAGCATCGGGCAGCGCTCTCTCCTTGTGCGGCGTCTGGGACAACGACAACGTGCAGTCGGGCCAGATGCCGATTCTCGGCAACGTGATCGACGCCAGTGGTGCCTCGGCCTCGGCGCTCTCATTCACTCAGGCAGTTCGGGTGATGCGTACTGACCCACTCTGGGGCTTCGAGGACGTGAGCCTTGAGGCTGGCCAGACCTATCAGGTGCATGGCGTGCTGCTGACCATTCCGCCAGACGCGAGTGGGAGTTTCAGCCTCGGAGAGTATCTGTCCCAGAAGTGTCGGCCGCTCGACGCCGAATGCGGGGACGAGATTCCGCTAGAGCTGGGCGGATCAACGCTTTGGATCCGACGCTGGCACCACGACGAATCGCGCCGGGAGATCGATGAGTGGCATGATGCCGACGAGATCAATGCACTGTTCGACGACCTGATCACGTCAATCGGCAAAGCGCCGACAGCCGCTCGTGCGTCGGATGGCTACTCGCTGGTCGACTCGGATGGCCTCACCCTTGAGCTCTGGGCGCCCAGCATCTGCGAAACGCACTGGGGATCCTACGGCGGTAGGCGACAATCAATCGAGGTCGAGTGGCAGGTTAGCGGCGGGCGCGCGCCGTACCAGATCCAGTTCGCGGATCGTGCCCTGGCGATCACAGCCGCTGATGACCACAGCGGGACCATGAGCCTTCCCTGCGGCAGGTTGCGCGACGACGCGGACGGCGTCGACTCACAAATGATGAACACGCAGGCTGTTGTCGTTGATGCCAAGGGCGCGACGGCTTCTGGAGTGGTCAGCACCTACGTGATCTCGGCCGGGAGCCACGGCGGAGACGTGCTGCGCGGTGGCTGGACGCACAGGATGGAGGGTCTGTTGATGACCATTCCAAGGGGCCTTGAGTTCGACGTGGACACGATCGGCGTCGAGGAAGTCAATTGCGACGAGGGCGCGTGCACCCACTCCGGATGCGTGGACGCGGGCCTGCCAGTCTGCGAGAACTCGTGGACGATGGGTACCCTCGGCGATTCCGTCTACGTGACGTTCGGTTATGCGACCAGAGAGATGACACGCACCGATGTGAGAGCGGAACGGCTCGCCGACGATGTCGGTGTGACGCTCCTAAGCGAACAGGAAGTGGAGGCGGGCTTGCGGGAACTGGCCGCTTCTGTCGGTGAGCCGCCGATGCTGCCAGAGTGGGGCTTCTACAACTCAGCCCCGCTGCGCATTTGGGCCTGGCCCGACCGGATCACGTGCGGAGTACACAACAGATGGGTTCACTTGGGCGCGACTACGGCGCAGCGACGCGTAGGCGGTGGCGCCTGGTGGCCGCTCGGCGTCGGCGATGAAGCCTGGAACCCGGACCTGCGTACAGCTAGAGTGCAGTGTGGCGCCGAAGTGGGCTGGCACGAAAACACGCTGGAAGTCCACGAGATACACCCCGACGACGCCGTCGCCGAGACTACGGTCCGACACTTCCGCTTTCCGACGTTCGGCGACAACGAGGTCCTGTGGGTAGATGGTCGCGGTTGGTACACCAGCTACTGCGAACCTGGCGGCTCCAGGCAGATCTGGTGGGGCGTGCGCGGCGGTGTTGGTCCGTACCATGCCCGCGTGAACGGTGTTGAGCAAGAAATGGAGTACGACAAAGAGCTCGGGTTCGGCGAGGGCTGGGCCATGGTCCGGTGTGCTAATCGTCTTGGAATCCAGGCGTTCACCATGGAGGTCTGGGACAAGGCCGAGCCGCCGCATCGGCTGACGGCCCCACTCTTGCTCGTGGGTGTGGAGGAGCATCCTTCAGGCCGTCCTTGGTCAGACTTTCAGTAGGTCGACGCTGCAGTTTGCGCGTCCGTCGGCGTTCGACGCTGAGACATCTCCACCACCGCCCGGCAACGCACCTCGAACGTGTAGCGCATGCGTAACGGTCGACCCGTATCATCAGTATCAGAATCTCATTCGTGACCAGGCTTGAATTCTGACACCCAGTCTCGTTGGAGGCCCCCAACCAATCAGCTGTCTCGCAGGTCTGTAGCCATGACACCTAGCAATTGCGGTAGGGAGAGACTACGTCCGCCTCCAGGTGACCTAGTCTTAGACCGATCAACTGGCCTAGATCAAGAGCGTTCAAACCAAATGGCGCTCAGACAGCACCAGGCTCGACGGTTGCTCGCCGCTTACCGAACGGGGCTCACGTCCAGCACGACGACGCTGATCTTGCGAGCCTCTTCGTCTGAGATCGACTCCTCCAGTCGCGCCTTGAGATCATCTGGCGTCAATGGTCGAAGCCCTGTTGGCGGCGGCGGCATATCAGCGTCCGAGAACCACAAGACCAGATAGATTCCGAAGCCAGCTGTGGCGGCGTCGCGGGTGTACTTCCCGATGAGCTGGGTCTGCATCGCGCTCCAGAGATCTGGGTGCCTCACCTTCTTGATCTCCACTGGGACATTGAAGCTGGAACAGGCGACGCGGATATCCGAGCGCTTGCCACCCACGTATTGCCCTTCTGGCTGGGCATCCACGCCTCGCGGCAACAGTGAGCTGAGGTGGTCTATGAGGACATCGCGGCACGAGTCCTCGTGCCACGGAAACTCCGGCCGGCCGTGCGAGTCCTCGTTCCAGTACTGGCGCCATAAGTCTGCGTTGCTGGATCTAATGTCTGACGCGACGGTGTCGAGTCGCTCAAGGAGTAGTGCTGCCAGGTCGGCGGTATTCGCCGGTCCCGCGTCGCTCAGGGATTGCTGCAGCTGGCCAGGAGTGGGATGGGCGAAGGTTGCCTCACGCTGTAGGGTGCGTTGATGCTCCCTGTTTCTGGCGATGAAATCGTGCCAGCGACTGAGATTGGAGTCGCTCTCCAGCGCAACCAGCGCCTCTGCGGCATCACTGCCTGGCAGGGAACCCAGTTGTCGGATGAACTGGCCGATCTGCTCCGAGCCAGCCGCCTCGGTCGTCACCTTGAAGCACGAGTACATATCGTCCGGCCCGAACGATGGTCCCATGAGCTCGATCAGTACTCGCAGCGTGTCTGCTCCTAGCAGAGGCTGTCGGGGTCCTAGCTGTCGCGTTTCGGTGTCGCACGGCGGCATCGCCAGGCACATCCAGCCTGGACACCGACGCCCGTGGGTCTATCCGGACCCGGTGCGCGAGCCAGTGCCACTCGGTCCGCGCAGACTGGAGGAGAAGCTCGGAGAGCCGCAAGGAAGCTGTCCCTGCACACAGGCGATGTCATGAGAACAGAACCTTGAGCAAACATGGTGATCGCTGATCGATGTGGTAGATCGGAGAGCAGCTGAACGATAAGCATTCACGAGGGGCTACGTCGCGACCATTCTGTAGATGCTTGGCCCTTGCTCGCAAGAAGCTGATCGAGCTGCCGCAATAGTGCTTTCAGCTCCAGCGGAATCTCTGCTTCTGTCATGTGCGTGGCCAAGTGACCCACCGTCAATGCCTTCCGACCCTTGCTTTGGAGCGCCGTGTTGAGCCGTCGAAGCACTTCCTTGCCAGAAACCAGGTCTAAGCGCTGGGTCA
>JAJEBU010000056.1 GCA_022822375.1 Dehalococcoidia bacterium | reverse complement strand
TGAGTCGGCGCCCGTGATCGGCGGCTGATGTGCCTGGACCGTTGGACGGCGTTCGGGTTATCGAGATTGCTGAAGGCGTGGCGGGTCCCTACACGGCGATGTCATTGGGCGACGCCGGCGCCGATGTGATCAAGATTGAGCAACCGTCAGGTGATCGCTCGAGGGGATGGTCGCCGCAGACATCCGCAGGCGCATCAGTGACATTCCAGTCGCTCAATCGGAGCAAGCGCGGAGTTGTCCTGGACTGGTCGAGCGGAGACGATATCGAGACAGCACGCAGGTTGCTGGCAAGCGCGGACGTGGCGGTCGTTGACAAGTATGCGCTGCCTGCGCGGCTGAATTGGGATGCCATCGGCAATGCTGGTCTCGTGTACTGCGCCCTGTCAGGCTTCGGACCACATGGTCCCTGGCGGAATCGTCCAGAGTCGGAGTTGGCGGCGCAGCTGGCCAGCGAAGCGACCGCCTCGCTCGGTTGGCTTGGCGAGGAACCGGTGCGTCACGGTGCCGATATCGGTTCGATGTACGCGGCTAACTACGCCATTCAGGCCATCTGCGCGGCGCTGTACGCACGAGATGACTCTGATCCGTCAGCTCCCACGGGAGGGCAGCGCATTGATGTGTCGTTGTTCGGCAGTCTGCTCGCCATGCGTTCGACGCTGTGGGTGGCGCTGAGCAATCCCGACGAGTGGTGGGGCTTCCACCTCGACTCATACGTCAAGCCGCCGGACCATGGCTATCAATGCCGGGACCTACCGATCTACTTCTCGGTCGCCCGCGTTGACGTGGACCGGTTCGATGCGTTGCTCGACGAGCTTGGCATGGAGTGGGCTCGCGAGCTGCCGGCCGAGGAGCTTCAGCGTCTGCGGACGGACGGCGCTGGCGGCACGGGCCGGTACGCTCACGAGCTGAAGAAGTACTGGGAGCGCGGGTTTGCCAACCATGACGCCGCGGAGGTCATTGAGATCGTCGAGCGGTACGGCTGCTGGGCGTTCCCGATGCACGACTACGAGCGCCTCACGGAAGATCCGCAAGTTGCGGCAGTTGCGGCGGTGCTTGCAGTCGAACAGTCCGACGGGACGATGCTGCGACAGGTCGCGCCACCGTGGGACTTCGAGGGTACGCCGGTGGAGGTGAACAGGTCCGCGCCTCAGTTAGGGGAGCACCAATCTGAGGTGTTGAACGAACTGAATGCTTAGCGCTCCGTCGTGCCGCGCGATGGTCGGAACACTGGCAGGGTGATTTCCTCGTTCACCGTGCGGAACTCCACTTCGACCGACAAGTCGCAGGAGACATCTCTGTCATCGATGTCGACGAGCGTCGAGTACATGTAGGGTCCCTCTTCCAGCTTGATCAGGGCGACGGTGTACGGATACTCATCGGCCGCCCAGCCTGGGAAGTACTTCTGCCACATCCGAATCCACGACCATACCGTGCCATGCCCGGAGATGGGGCGCCATTCCCAATCGTCTTGCAGGCAGCGTGGACATGCCTCAGCAGGAGGAAACCAGGGCAAGTCGCAGATGTTGCAGAACTGAATCTGGAGCACGCCTTCGCGGCAGCCGTCCCAGAACGGCTTGGTCAGACGGTTGACCGGCGGCAGCGGCTTCTGTTCGGTGCTGTTGGTCGTGTCAGTGCTCATCGGTCGTCCCTCTTCAGAATGTGTCCCGTGGCCAACGGCGCGGCGCATGCATAGAGGCCGTATTGGGCGTTGGCGACTTGCCGCTCGCCGCATTCATGCCGCAGCTGGCGCACTGCTTCGACATGCAGCGCCCAGCCCTGCATGTACGACTCTGAGGTGTGACCGCCGCCCGTGTTCAGCGGCAGCTCGCCGTGCAGGCTGATGCGCTCCGGTGTAATCCAGTCTCCGCTCTCGCCTGGTTCGCAGAACCCCATTCCTTCAAGAGTGAAGAGCATCGTGGGGGTGAAATTGTCGTACAGCTGGGCGAAGGCGAGATCGTCCCGTTGTGCCTCAGAGACGGCGAACAAGTCGTCGGCGATCTGCGACATCGGCTCGTGCCAGAAGTCGTCAGCGACATAGACTGGCGTGATGTCGGAGGCCTGGGATGTTGCGTGCAAGAGGACCGGTGTGTGGTTGAGGTCGCGAGCGCGCTCTGCCGACGTCACGATGAAGCACACGCCGCCATCGTTGATCAGACAGTAGTCGAGCAGCGAAAGCGGTTCGGCGATGTAGCGCGCGCCGAGATAGTCGTCCATCGTGATCGGGCGCTGCATGACGGCGTTCGGGTTCAGAGCAGCATTGGCGCGATTGGAGATGGCGAGATGCCCGAGCGGTTCGGTCGTGGTGCCATAGCGATACTGATGACGGCGGAACATCATGGCAGTGACGGCGCCGGGCGATGTCATACCGTACGGCGCCTCAAACATCGCTTGCGGGGTCGTGCCACGGTCTTCGCCGCCGTATCGGGCACCGCTGGAGCGTCCGTTGTTGCCATAGATGCACGCGACCACGTCGGCCATACCGTTGGCGACGGCGAGCGCTGCATATTGCAGCGCGATGCCCGATTGCCGGCCTTCACCAGGGAGGACGTTGACGAAGCGAGGATGGCGCAGGCCGATCATCTCACACATCCGCCCATAGTGCGGCAAGCGAGAGACGATCACGCCATCGACTTCTGATCGTTTGAGTCCGGCGTCTTGCAGGGCTTCGCGAAATGCAATCAAGCCCAACTCATACGCGGAACGTTCAGGATCGAGGTCGCGATAGATCGCGCCGAACTGCGTGGTGCCCACGCCGACGATCGCGGTCTTGTCCTGGAGGTTGCGCAGCTCGGTGCGTGAGGCCTGGGTCATCGTTTAGGCTCCGTCATTCGGCAGAAGATTCGCCAGAAACTCGGCGTAATGCATGGTCTCGTGTGCGTCGCCCCATGCATGAGCGCCAGCATTCAGATGGATCGCGCAGCCGGGATTGTTTGTCAGGAGGATGTCGCATTCAGTCGCGTTGACGCAGTCGAGCTTGCGTTGCAGGATGCCCGCGCCGACTTCTGGCGCGGCAAGCGATGTGAGGCCGCCGAATCCGCAGCAGACGTCGGCTTCTGCAAGCTCAGCCGGCTCTGAATCGGTGAGCCGGGCGACGAGTTGATCGATGCGTGCTTCAGGAGCACCGCGATTCGCCGTTTGGCAGAAGCGGTGCGCGGCCCAGAGTTGTGATGTTGGTTGCAAACTATTGTTGGGTAGTCGACCGGGACCATCGAGCCAGGCCGCAAGATCGTAGATGCGATCTGAGACGGACTGTGCGCGGCGGAGCCAATCTGGATCGTCTGCGAAGAGTTGCGGCCAATGATCTTGCATCGCGATGACGCAGCTGGCGGCGGGGGTGACAATCGGGTGGGTGTGCTGCTCCATCGATTCAATCGTCTGCCGGGCCATGATTCGTGACGTATCCCAGTCGCCTGCGTCGAATGCGGGTAGTCCGCAACAATGCTGGCCACCCGGTACTTGTACGGTTGCGCCGCCGGCTTCGACGAGGCGAGCGGTCGCATCGACAGCCTGCGGCATGAGCCGGTCGGCGAGGCATTGGACAAAGAGATCGACGGTCAATCCTGCCGCCGGTGACGATGCAATCGGTGTCTGCGGTTGGCGGCTGGCGATCAGCGTCTGGCCCGAACGCAGCGGGATGACGGGAATGCTGCGCCATCGCAAGCGGGATGGCAGCGGCAGCCGTACGTGGGCGCGTTGAACGAGTCCGAGTCCTCGCGCCGCGCTGGAGAGTAATGCTGCGATGCCCATCGCTGTCCGCATCACAGTCGGTTTGGACCATATGTTGAGTGCCAGGCGTTCCCAACGGGGCGAGTGACCTGCATCGAACGCGCGACGCCGCACGTGCAAGATTTGTTGTTGGAGCGGGATCGCGACGGGACATACGGTTTCACAGGCTCCGCACGATACGCAGAGTCCCTGCGGCCCGGCTGCGTCTTCGATGCTGTGGTGGAACGTCGTGTTGACGAGGCCGATCGCGCCGGTGTAAATGTGGCCGAAGGCGTGCCCGCCAACAACCTGGTACGGCGGACATACGTTGGCGCATGCGCCGCAACGGATACAACGGAGGGCGTCGGCGATGCCGTCGTCAGCGTGCATGTCGCGGCGGCCGTTGTCGAGGAGGATGATGTGCATCTCTTTGCCTGGCTGCGGTCCAGTCATGCACGTCGTGTACGTACTGATTTGTTGTGCAGTGGCTGAACGCGGCAAGAGTTGCAACTGGTCATGAGCGTCGGACCAGGTGGGAACGATCTTTTCAATGCCGGCGGTGACGAAATGGACGTCGGGTAAGGAGGTCGCCAGGCGCATGTTGCCCTCATTTGTGACGACCATGATGCTGCCGGTCTCAGCGACGAGCGCATTAGCGCCCGTCAGGCCCGCGCCTGATTGTAAGTAGTGCTTGCGCAGACCGTCGCGTGCGCTGGCGACCATGGCGGGGATGTCATCGGGATCGAAGTGAGTGCCGAGTTCGCCGCCGAGAATCTGTGCGACGTACTGTCGCTTTTGGTGGATCGCCGGCATCACGAGATGGGACGGGCGTTCCTCTGCCAGCTGCAGCAGCCACTCGCCAAGGTCTGTTTCAACGGCCGTGATCCCGCGCCGTTCGAGCGCGTCGTTGAGATCGATCTCTTCGGAGACCATCGATTTGCTCTTGACGACCAGATCAATACCGCGAGATTGACAGATTGATGTGATGTACTCGACTGCCTCTGCTGCACTGTCGAGCTCGACCACGGTCGCGCCGGCTGCTTCGGCGTTGCTACGAAACTCGCTGATGTAGTCATCCCAGCTGGCGCGGACGCGGTCCTTGGTCGCGGCGAATTCCTGGCGTAAGTCCTCGAAGGGTCGCTCCGTGCGTTGTTCGAGTCGTTGTATCTGGGCGTCGCGGCTGTGTCGCCAGGAGCGTTGGAACGCCAGCAAGCGCGGCTTGAGATCGGGATCGCGTACTGCCCGCTTGTATCGTTCACGGAACGACTGGACGGACGCGCTCATGACGATGAGTCCTGAATGATTGCGACACTGAGGCGGCTGGGACCTTGTACGCCGATGGTGAGCGAACGTTCGATGTCAGCGGTACGTGATGGCCCAGTCACGAAGGTCGCGTATGCCGCGGCTTGTGGTTGGGCGGCGAGCCAACTGAAGCCTTCGGCAAGGTCGGCGACGAGATTGGAACGGTCGACAGCGACGATGAGATGGCGGGTCAGGAGCGAGACGGCGCGGTCGACGTCCGACGGCTCGATCAACAGCACGGAGCCAGTTTCGGCGATGGCGAGTCGTGCCTGAGTGATGCCGACGGCACGATCTGCGATCGAGCGAAGCGGGTCGGCCGGATCTGGTCGGTCGCCGCGTCGGAGCTGTTCGAACGCGTCGGGCGAGACGACTGGAGTCGCCGAGCTGAGCGATGTTGCAAGTTCCCACACCTCTGGCCAGGATGACGCATCGGTGATCTCGCCCTGCGCGTCTGACAGGGCGGTGGCGAACCGGGATGCGAGGTCGGCGCTGGCGGTCATGCGGCAGAGTCTAGCAGGCATCGGCAGGCTGGTTGTAAGATGACAGGAAATGTTGAGACGGAGCGGCCGTGATGATTGAACTTGACGAGGCGCAGCGGTTGTTGCAACAGACCGTGCGTCAGTTTGTCCGAGATGAGATTGATCCGATTGCGGATGATATTGACCGAGACGATACGTTTCCGCGACATTTGTGGCCGATGCTGGGCGAGCTCGGACTGTTGGGTGTGACCATCGATGAACAGTACGGCGGGTCGAACGCGGGATTGCTGTGCGGCGTGATCGCGACCGAAGAGATCGCCCGCGGCAGTGCGTCGGTCGCCCTGTCGTACGGCGCCCACGCCAATCTGTGCGCCAACAACATTGCTGCCAACGGAAGTGATGCGCAACGAGAACAGTATCTGCCTGGACTATGCGATGGCAGCGAGATTGGAGCGTTGGCGTTGACTGAGCCTGAGGCCGGTTCGGACGCGATGGGGATCCGTACGACTGCGGTTCGTGACGGCGATGTGTATCGGCTGAACGGCACAAAGATGTTCATCACGAATGGGTCGGTGGCCGATACATTGGTGTTGTATGCGAAGACGGATGAGGACGCCGGCTCCCGCGGTGTGACTGCGTTCATCGTTGAGTCATCGTTCGAAGGATTCGGCGTTGGGCAGGTGTTGGATAAGGTGGGCCACCGAGGGTCGCCGACCGCAGAGTTGATCCTCGACGATTGCATCGTCCCGGTCGCTAATGTCCTGCGGGCGGAGGGCGCTGGCGCGGGTGTCATGATGCAGGGTCTTGCGGTCGAGCGGGCGTTTCTGGCTGGCGAGCCGCTGGGGATTGCGCAGGCGGCGTTGGATGAAGCGGTTGAGTATGCCCGCAACCGACGCCAGTTCGGTGAACGGATCGGCGACTTTCAATTGATTCAGGCGATGCTGGCCGATATGTACACAGAGTTGGAAGCCGCGCGCTGGTTGGTCTATCGCACGGCTCATGTTGTCGAAGCGGCCGCGCGAAGAGGCGAGCGGAGCAACAAGGAAGCTGCGGCGGCGATCTTGTACGCCGCCGAAATGTCCAGCCGCGTCGCCGACAAGGCGGTGCAGATTCACGGCGGATACGGCTACATGAGTGAGAGTCGGGTCGCGCGCTACGTCCGCGATGCGAAGCTGTTAGAGATTGGCGCCGGGACGTCTGAGATTCGTCGGATGCTGATTGGACGGGAACTGGTCGGTGGCGAGTAGCTATGGTCCGAGCAAGATTCGGCGGCCCTGTTGGTACGCATCGAGCGCACGCTGCTGTAGTCCCTGGCTGCTGGCGCTGCCGATTGGATGATCGACCAATGCGTACTGGAAGTCAGGCATGCCGAGGGTGTTGGCGATCATTCGCCCGGTCGGATCGAACGGATGCGTGCACAGGACCAAGCCGGGCTTGCCGTACTGTTCGAAGCTGATGCCGTCGTGCACACTGCACGTTGAGCAGGAGCCTCAATCGCCGACGGCGGTGATCAGGAAATCGACGTCGTTGGCGATCCGTTCGAGGACCTGCGGCTCGGCGATGCGGCTGGCGTTCGGCTTGCCTGAGTCAATGACGATCTGGCAGCCGGCTTCTCGTTCGAACACCTCCGCCGTGTAGCGCAGCAAGCGGTCAGCGTTGACCTTGCCGTTGGAGAACAGGCCGATCTTCAGGCCGTCGATCGATGTGAGTCTCGGCGCGGAGCAGAAGCCCGTGGGCGTAGGATCGCCGGTCGGATCGAGCAGTTCAAGCGGCATCGAAGCTTCCAATCGAGGCGCTAGCAATCGAGGCAGACGCCGATGGCCTTGGTCTGATAGATGGAGTTTCGGCCGCGGCTCCAGGACGGCAAGAAGGCGGAATGGCCGCCGGCTTCGCCGCCCGCGACGACGAGCAGGATATCGTCCGGGCTGCGGCCGCGTCGGAAGACGCGGTCGCTTCGCTCGCCTTCGGCGAGTCCGTCGCGGTCGTCGCCGGCGGGCCATTTGCCGGCTGCCCGCATCTCGTCTGAGGAACGTCTCGCGTGCTCGAAGAGATACTCCTGCACGTCCTGTTTCGTCATCCCGTCCGACGCGACGATCTCGGCATGTTCGGGTGACATGACCACCAGGGATTGGCCGTCGGTCAGTGCGCCCAGCGATCCCATCGCGTCGGCAAACGTATCGAGCAGCGGGATGGGATCAGCGGTGTAGTGATTCTCGATGTTGTAGAAGCCGGAGGCGGCGAAGACGGTTGCGGTGCTGACTTCGGGCGGGAAGCCGAGCGACTCATGCAGCGGCTCCCAGGGGCTGTTCAATATGTTCTCGGCGATGCAACAGGCGTACTTGCCCGGCCAACCGGTCGTTGAGCGGTCGGAGATGCCCGGCAGCATCTGAAACACGTTCATGATCATCAGGCGAATGGCGCGGCCGATGGTCGCATTCGCGCGATTGCCCGGTCCGAACACGTTGACGCTGGCGTTCATACCGATCTCGTCGCGGATGTCGCCGGAGACGATCACAACGGGCGCAGAGCCGCCCGTGCTCGCGGTGGAACCGTGGAAGTTGTAATCGTCCTCATTCAGGGCTTCCAGCGCCGCGAGGACGGTGGGGAAGTACTGCGGCTGGCAGCCCGCCATCACGGCGTTGATCGCGGCCGCCTGGACGGAGCACTCACGGCCCGTCGCGGGGTGACGCGCCACGATCTCTTCGGCGGGTCGGCCGGCCGCCGCCAGGAATCGCTCGACCCGCTCGCGAACGGGCGGCACGACGGGCAGACCGTCGGTCCAGCCCTGCTCGTAGCAATAGTCGATGGCGGAGACTTCGTCGGTCAGAGCGTGCGAAGTGGTCATGCGGGCATTGTAGGGCTCCCTGTCCCCTGACCGCGATCAGTGCGTTCGGGCTGTGACCCTCCTGCAGCCTCGTGGACGGGTCGCTGCCTCGTGTCGACGGCGTAGACTGCACCTCATGACTCTGTTGCGACGAGCTGGCGGACGCTGATGGCTCAGCGCGATGGGGCCGCTGGATCGGATCGGGCACGGCCGGAGGACGACCAGCCGCTCGTCAGCGGACCGTCGCTGGGCCCGATTCAATACCACTGGGTTGCCGCGATCGTCGTCTGTGTGGGCACGTTTCTGGGTGTCGTCGACAACTCCATCACCAACATCGCGCTGCCGACCCTGAGCCAAGAGTTCGGCCGTCCCGCCGACGACGTCGTCTGGGTCGCGTTGTCCTTCATCGTGGTCTCGACGGGGCTGTCGCTCACCATGGGACGGCTGGGCGACCTTTACGGGCGCAAGATGCTGTACGTGGTGGGGTTCGTCGTGCTCACCGTGGCGACTGGTCTGTCGGCGATTGCCGGTTCGCTGGAGGAGTTGATCAGCACCCGAATCCTGCAGGCGGTCGGATCGGCGATGACGATGGCCAACGGCGCAGCGATCATCACGGCGGCGTTTCCGCCGTCGCGGCGCGGCACGGGGCTGGGTCTGATTGTGTCCACCGTCGGAGCCGGCGCGATGGCTGGCCCGGCGCTCGGCGGCGTGTTGCTCGACCTGATCGATTGGCGAGCCATCTTCTGGACGCGTGTGCCGCTCTGCGTGATTGGCACGCTGCTTGCTTGGCGGCTGCTCGTGGATGGATCGCCGCTCAACCGCCCGCGCGGGCTCGACATCCCCGGCGCCATTCTGTTGTTCGGCATGCTCGGATGCCTCACGTTCGGTATCAACCGAGGTGAGAGCCTCGGCTGGATGTCACCCGTGATGATCGCGATGTTCGCGCTCAGCGCGATCTTCCTGGTCAGCTTCATCATTGTGGAGCGCCGCTCGTCCTCACCCATCGTTGATCTTGGACTCTTCAAGGGGCGCGGCTTCAGCTTCGGGATCTCTGCCGCGATCTTGCAATTCATGGGCATGAGCGCCTCGCTCTACCTTACGCCCTGGCTGTGGCAGTACGGACGCGGCTTTGATCCCATCGAGATCGCCGCCGTGATGCTGCCGATGCCGATGGCGATGATGCTCTGGTCGCCCATCTCAGGCCGCCTCTCCGACCGTCTCGGATCGCGGCCGCTCACGACGCTCGGCATGGTCTGCGTCTTCCTGGCGCTGTTGCTCCTGTCTCGCACCACGGCGGATACGGCGCCCCTCGACTTCATGGCGCGAATGCTGCTGCTCGGCATTGGCGCGTCCACCTTCAGCTCGCCGAACACCGCCGTGATCATGTCCGCTGTGCCGCCCCAGCAGTTGGGCACCGCCTCGGCTGCGCAGACGACGGCGCGCACGATGGGCAACGCCATCGGCGCGGCCATCTGGGTTGCGATCTTCGTGTCGGTCGCGGGCGCAGTCGGCGAGACGACCGACGCGCTCAGCCCGGCGGAGTCAGCCGGTGTGATTGACGGCTTCCGACTGGCGCTGCTCGTGGCTGCGATCTGCACGGCGCCGGGCATCATCTTCTGCATGGTCGGCGGCCAACGTGGGATTCGCATCGCTGCTGGCAAGGCGGCCGAAGGCGTCCAGGCGGTCCGTGCGGCGATTGAGGTGGAGATCGCCGCCGCCGTGCCGCTCTACCGCGGCCAGAAGTCGGTCCTGCACGGAGAGAACGGGGTTCGACCGCTGAGCAGTAGCAGCAATCGCGGTCGCAACGGAGCGGGCCGTGCACCGACTGCTGAGCCGGTGAGGCCCCATGAAAGGGATTCAGCATGACGCAGGTTCCAACAGGCCAGGTTCCAACCGTGATTGTGGTCGGAGCGGGCAACGCAGCGCTCTGCGCGGCGCTGTCCGCGAGGGAGCACGGCGCTGACGTGACCGTGCTGGAAAAGGCGCCCGAAGGCGAGCGCGGCGGCAACACCTACTTCACGGGCGGCGGGTTCCGCTTCCCCTACGGCGGCATTGACGACATCTTGCGCGTCATCCCCGATCTGTCGGAGGCGGAGCAGGCGCGCGTGGATGTTGGCGCGTACCGTGACGCTCAGTTCCGCGACGACCTCGCACGAGTGACCGACGGACTGATCGACGACGGCATGGCCTCGGCGCTGGTGCGAGAGGCCGCTCCGACGATGCAGTGGCTGCACGAACAAGGCGTCAAGTTCACGCTGATGACCGGCCGCCAGGCCAACGAGGTGGGCGGCAAGCTGGTCTTCTACGGCGGCCTGACGGTCGAGGCGGTCGGCGCAGGCAAGGGGCTGTCGGATCAGGAGTTCGATGCGGCCGAACGAGCCGGCGTCAACGTGCGCTACGGCGCGAAGGTGGTGGGTCTGCTGCGCGACGAGCGGCGGATCTCAGGCGTCGAGCTGTGGACGGACGACACGGTCGAACGGCTCGAGGCAGACGCCGTCGTGCTCGCCGCGGGCGGCTTCGAGGCAAACATCGAGATGCGCACCCGCTATCTCGGTCCAGGCTGGGACATGGCCAAGGTGCGCGGCTCGCGATTCAACACCGGCGACGCGATCCAGGCCGCCATCGACGCCGGGGCTCAGCCGTACGGCAACTGGTCCGGCGCGCACGCCGTCGCCTGGGACCTCAACGCGCCGCCGACGGGCAATCGGATCGTCGCTGACCTGTATCAGAAGCACTCGTATCCGTACGGATTGATCGTCAACATCGATGGCAACCGCTTTGTCGATGAGGGCGCGGACATCCGAAACTACACGTACGCCAAGTATGGCCGTGAAATCCTGCAGCAACCCGAGCGCGTTGCGTTTCAGTTGTTCGATCAACGCACCGTCGGACTGCTGCGCGACGAGTACCGTGTCCGCCAGGCAACGATGGCGACGGCTGATACGATCTCCGACCTCGCCGAGCAGCTGGGCATCGAGCCGGCGCAGTTGGAAGCGACGATCGAACAGTACAACTCGTCCGTCCAGTGGGATCAGGTCGAACACTTCAATCCGTCCACGCTTGACGGCGTGAGCACCGACGGCATCACGCCGCCCAAAACCAACTGGGCGCTGCCCTTCGACTCGCCGCCGTATCAGGGCTACGCGGTGACCTGCGGGATCACCTTCACGTTCGGCGGACTGAAGATTGACCCGCGCAGCGGACAGGTGCTGGACAGCGAAGATCGTCCGATGGCTGGCCTCTACGCGGCCGGCGAGCTGGTCGGCGGGCTGTTCTACAACAACTACGCGGGCGGCTCAGGCCTGATGGCGGGCAGCGTCTTCGGACGCATCGCTGGGCGGAGCGCTGCCGGTGCTGGTCGCTGAATGCCATGAGTACGCCGAGGCGCTGCTGCGCGAGATTCTGGACTCGCCAGCAGTGCTCATGACGCCCGACCTGCGCAAGCTCGCGCGCCGAGAGGCGAAGACGCTCAAGGCTGCGTCCGGCGAGGACGTGCTGGACATCTGCAATCACCTGATCGAGCACGGCGGCAGCGGCCGCATCCGACGCGCCGAGCACGGCCCGGCCTACGAGTCGCGGATGGTCGCGTTCGACCTGGCCTGGATGCATCGCGGCGCGTTCGCACTGCTCAACTGGCGCGAGCTGGAACGCCTGGGCCGCACGCTCGACGGCTGGGCCTCGGTCGACCACTTCGCACGCAAGCTGAGCGGTCCCGCCTGGCAGCGCGGACAGATCACCGACGCCCGCGTGCGTCGCTGGGCGACTTCAGCCGACTTCTGGTGGCAACGGGCGGCGCTCGTCTCGACGATCGCC
>JAJEBU010000125.1 GCA_022822375.1 Dehalococcoidia bacterium | reverse complement strand
ACGCGAGGTGTTCCTCACCCGCCGGCGACGCTGTCGGCGATCAGGCTGCCGAGCGCCTCGGTGCCGAGCGCTTGCTCGCCCTCGCTTGCGAGATCGGCGGAGCGATGGCCGGCGGCCAGGATGTCGGTCACGGCAGCTTCGATCGCCGCCGCCTCCGCCTCGAGGCCCAGCGAGTAGCGCAACATCAGGGCAGCGCTCAGGATCATCGCCATTGGATTGGCAATGCCCTGTCCCGCGATGTCGGGCGCCGTGCCGTGGATCGGCTCGTAGAGACCAAGCGCTGAGCCATCCTCTGAGGCGCCCAGCGATGCCGATGGCAGCATGCCCATCGATCCCGCGAGCATCGAAGCCTCGTCGGTCAGGATGTCGCCGAACATGTTCTCGGTCACGATCACATCGAAGTAAGACGGATGACGGATCAAGTCCATTGCGCACGCGTCGACCAGGCGATGCTCGAGCGCGACGTCGGGATAGTCCTTGGCGACTTCTTCGGTGATCTCGCGCCACATGCGTGACGTATCGAGGATGTTGGCCTTGTCCACTGAGGTCAGCAGCTTGCGGCGTCCGCGCGCGGTCTCGAAGCCGAGCCGCACGATCCGTTCGACCTCGTGCTCGGCGTAGGCCAGCGTGTCGACGGCTTTGCGCTGGCCGTCCTCTTCCCAACGGCGCTGTGGCTCGCCGAAGTAGATGCCGCCGGTCAGCTCGCGCAGGACGACCATGTCGACCGCTTCCACCGTTTCCCGCTTGAGCGGCGTGGCGTCGGCCAGGATGGGCAGCATCTTGACCGGCCGAATGTTGGCGAACAGGCCGAGCCCCTTGCGCAGGCCGAGAATGGCTTGCTCCGGACGCACCGACGCCTTCGGATCATCCCACTTCGGTCCACCGACCGCTCCGAACAGGACGGCGTCCTGGGATTGACACATCGCCAGTGTTTCGTCCCGCAGCGCGACTCCGTGCGCATCGATCGCGGCGCCGCCGACGAGATCCTCGGTGTATTCAAACGAGTGGTCGAAGCGTCCGCCGACGGCGTCGAGCACGCGGACCGCCTGTCCGATGACCTCGCCGCCGATGCCGTCGCCGGGCAACAGCGCAATCCTGAAGTGGGCCATGAGAACCAGTTCCTATTCGTTGTTGGGGCGCTCACCCGGAGCGCGTTCCGGGGACACTCAACAGCCTGGAGCGCCGTAGTTGCCGCAGCAGGTCTGCCGCTTGCGCAATCTATCCCAGGCGATCTCGAGCATTCTGAGAGCGATGCTGCGTTGATCGCCATCGCGACGGAGGTTAGCGATCGCGTCGCTGAAGGACGGCTTGGGTCGCTCGCACATCGTAGGTCACCACCTAGCGTGAACCGCTTTCAGCGTCGCAGGCTCGGGTAGCCGTCCAATGCAGCGGTCAAGGTTGGACCGTCTACTCGTCTGCGGGACGCTCATCCTGAGCGTCGGGTGGTCCGGTTCAACAGCCGGGGTCGCCGTAGCGACCGCAACACTGTTCGAGTCTCCGCAATTTGATCCAGTTGGTGACGACCACACTGCGTAGGAAGTGAAACACTCCCTGACCGTTGCGCAGATTGGAGATCGCATATCCACCCAGCTCAGGTCGCCCTTCGCACATGCGCCCCCCTTCCCATGAAGCCACTCCGTAGCGCATATGATACCGCTCGCGGCACGCGCAGTGCGCGAGCGACGCGCCCGGCGTCAGTATTCGGACTTCATGCGCTCGTCCCGAGCGCGTTCGCCAGTCACTCAACAATCTGCCGAGGCGTAGTCGCCACAGCAGTTGTCGACATTGCGCATCTTGACCCAGGTGTTGGAGATGATTCCGTAGATCGCGTGACGTCGGCTCATCGAGCGGCGCAGATTGATCATGGAGTCGCGCAAGGACGGAGTCCGGTGCGATTGCCTGGGCATGTACTCAGCCTGGCGCGATTGCGACAAACAGCGATTCGGCTGGCGCGGTAACCGCTATGCGTTCCGTGTTGAGGAGCGATTTCCAGCGCTCCTTTCGGGCTGCGCTCGAAGTGCAGCGGCTCATTCAGGGTGCTGATCTCAATCAGCAGATCGTCGGTCAGTAGGCCCTCAGGCAGGCGCAGCACGCTCGGGTCACCCGCGGGTTCTGCCTCCGCGGACCGTGTGACCAGCTTGGGCTTGACTGCTGCTTGGACCGTGCGTCGATCCTAGACGGTCAGCGGCTTCGTCGAGGGACGGTTCGACTCGTAATCGGCGATCAGGTCGTCGTGTTCGAGGGTCAGCGATATGTCGTCAAGGCCGTTGAGCAGACAATGCTTGACGAACGGCGCAATCTCAAAGCTGCGCCGCCAGCCGCCGGGTGCGGTGACGGTCTGGTCCGCCAGGCTCACCGTGATCGGCGTGCTCGATTCTGACTCCACCATCCGCATCAGCTCTTCTACGTCGGACTGGGCGAGCTGGATCGTGAGCAAGCCCATCTTGGCCGAGTTGTTGCGGAAGATGTCGGCGAAGCTGGGGGCGATCACGGCACGGACACCCATGCCCTGGATGGCCCAGACCGCGTGTTCGCGAGACGACCCGCAGCCGAAGTTAGGTCCGGCGAGCATCACGCTCGCGCCCTGAAACTGCGGTTGATTGGTGACAAAGTCGGGGTCTTGAGCCCAGGCCTCGAATGCGAACGGTCCGTAGCCGGTCCGCTCGATCCGTTTCAGATACTTGGCCGGGATGATCTGGTCGGTGTCGACATCGGCGCGGTCGAGCGGCAATCCAGTGCCGCTAAACGTGGTGACAGGGTCCATCGGTTCATCCTCTGCTTCGTGGGCGAGGTCGTCCACGCGGTTGTCTGCATCGTATCGGCGGGGCGTCGGCTGTTCGTGGCGCGCTAGCTGGCGAAGAAGTCGCGCAGGGCTGCCTCGGTCTGGTCGGGCAATTCTTCGGGCAAGAAGTGGCCGCAGTCGAGCCCTTGCCCCGTGACGTCGGTCGCCCATCGGCGCCAGGTCGCCATGAATCGGCCGCGGCGATGGGGCTGCCGTGCGCCGCCCCAGAGCGCGAGCATGGGACAGCTGATCTTCTTGCCAGCCGCACGGTCATCGCGGTCCAGCCGCAAGTCGAATCGCGCGCCCGAGCGGTAGTCCTCGCACCAGCTGCGGACGGTCTCGGGATCGTTTGCGGCGGCGAGGTACTCGGTCATCGCGGCTTCGGTGAAGACGCTGTGGTCGTCGTCCCCGGCCCATGAGCCGAGCATGCGCTTCAGGAAGTACTCCGGCGCACCGTTGATCAGCGTCTCGGGCAGCGGGGATGGTTGGGCGAGGAAGTACCAATGGAATCCGCCGAGTCCTCCGGCGATGCCCATCTGCTCGAACTGCTCGGCCGTGGGGATGATGTCGAGCGTGGAGAGCTTCTCGACGCGTTCGGGATGGTCCAGCGCGAGGCGGTAGGAAACGCGTCCGCCGCGATCGTGGCCGGCCAGATTGAACGACTCGAAGCCCAGGTCGGACATCAGCTCGACCATGCACCTGGCCATCTGGCGCTTGGAGTAGGCCTCGCCGCCACCGTCGCCAGGCGGAGATTCGGAGGCGCCGTAGCCGAGCAGGTCAGCCACAACGACGGTGTGTTGCTGGGCCAGGCCGGGCGCAATCTTGTGCCACATGGCGCTGGTCTGGGGATAGCCGTGGAGGAGCAAGAGCGGTGAACCGGAGCCGCCAACACGGGCGAAGATCGGCCCGGTCTTGTGCTCGCGGAAGCCTGGAAACAGGGTCTCGGTGTCGGGCATGGGCATCGCCGTATGAATTGGGAGAGGCTCAGTTATCGGACATGCTAATCGTTGACTGCATGCGCCTAGCCGAATGCGCCCCAGATCGAGATGGCCGCGAGGACCAAACCAGTTCCAATGGCGACGGCGCGATAGACCTTGACTTCGAACTCGGCAAAGCGCGCGTAGTGTTTGGCGTCATAGAGTTGGAAGCGGACATCGGTCTCCGACCGAGCCTCATCGAAGCGGGTCTTGGTCTCCGACCGAGCCTCATCGAAGCGAGTATTGGTCGCCGACTGAGCCTCAGCAAAGCGGGTCTTGGTCTCCGACCGAGCCTCATCGAAGCGGGCATCAATCTGCTCGAACCTGGCATCAATCTGCTCGAATCTGGCGTCCACCTGAGCGAAGCGGGAATCCATTTCTGCCTGCATATGAGTAAAGCGGGCATCCATTTCTGCTTGCATCGCGTCGAAGCGGGCGTCCATTGCTGCTTCCGCGCGCTCGAACCGGGCGTCGATGCGATCCAACAACGCCTCAAAGCGCGCGTCCGATAACTCACGTTCCGACGCGATCCTTCGGTCGAGGTCTTGCTCAGACGCGGCCAAGCCGAAGTTCTCGGCCAGCTTCGCAGCCAACGCTTCTGCGGGCTCGCGCGGCACATCGCAATCGATCAGCGCGTTGGTGAGTTCCAGAGCGTTCGTTGGTACGGCCACTGATCGAGCCCTTCGTCTGTGCAGGATATCAGGGCGCGCGATCGGTTAGAGGGCGACGGTGCCGGTGATGGCCGGTTGCTCGGGATCGCAGATGTAACGAATCGCGGGCAGAGTGACGTTGGCCGTCGTGTAGCTCGCGACGATCGGGTACACGGGCCGAAGCTCAGGCGCATCCCAGAAGCCGTTGTCGAACGCGTCGATCTGCGCTTGACCGCGATCAGCGCGGCTGACCTCAAACTCCGGGTCGACTTGCACGAGCCAGGGCTTGGTCTCGCCATCCCGCTCGACTCTTGCGACGTGCATGCCGGCGGTGTAGAGCAGGTCGCCGTTGCCGATCGGTACGGGATCAATCAGCTGAGCGGAGAGGACGGTCACGTTGCCGTCGTCGACTTGAATCGACTGACGGTCGTAGCGCTGACGCATGATCGGCTCTCCGACGGTGATCGGAAAGCCCCAGCGGTCGCGCAGCGCTTCGGCCGCCTCGCCTTCCGTGCACACGGCGCGGGTCGGCAACCCGCGCGGACGCACGGCCGCACGGCATCCGACACGCACGACGGCGAGCGTGAAGGCGCCCAGCGGTCCGTCGTCGGCGCGCATACCGATCACGTGCATCGTGGGCGGGATCGTCGGATGCAGCGCCGGCGGGATCAGCTCCGCCATCACTGAATCGTCAATCTCGTAGATGACCTGCAGCACCTTGACATCGGGCAGCGTCAGAGCCTCGGTGTCGAGGCTGGACATGGTGGGCGCGTACTTGGTCAGCTGGCTGGGGTCTGCATTGCCATTGATGGGCATCTGCGGCCTCTCGTTCGTGCGGCGCGGACGATCAGGTTGCTAGTCGCCGGCCGCGGCGGTTGCAGCCAGTTCACGCGATAGCGAGGTCGTGGCCGGCTGGTCGTCCTGGAAGTGCGGCATGACCTCCTCGCCGAAGAGGCGCAGGCTCTCCAACACTTCCTCCTGCGGGATCGTTTCGAGCGCGTTGAGCAGGAAGTTGATTTGGTCGACGCCGCAGGACTCCCATTTCTTGATCTCTTCGATCAGGCGGTCGGGATTGCCGATGCAGACGCCCTCGGGCGCTGAGGCACCCTCGCCCGGATTCTGGGCTGCTTGCTGGCGACTAGCGGCGAGCAATCCCGGATTCGGGTAGCTGCGGGTCGGGTGCACCTCGCGCACGGGCAACAGCTGCGCGGCGAGGTAGCCGAACGAGCCGGTTAGGCGGCTGCCGGTCTTGATCCCGGTCTCGTTGTCGGGGTGGCAGTAGAGGAAGTTGACCGTCGCGACTCGCTCGTTGACGAACGCGCCAGCCGGCTCGCAATCACGGATGATGCGGCGGTAACGGTCGACCTTCTCCTCTTGCTCCGCGAAACCGCCGAAGGTCAGCCCCAGCGAGCCCATGCCGCGCTCGGCGGCATCGATCTCGGTGCCGGGCGACGACACGGCGACCCACATCGGCGGATGCGGCTTCTGGTAGGGTTTGGGCAGGACGGCGCGGGTCGGCATCTGGAACGCGCGGCCCTCGTATCCGTAACGCTCGTTGGTCCACATCTGCGGGATCGTGCGCGTGTACTCGTCCCACGTTTCCTTGGTCTCGTCGGGGTTGGCGCCCATCCCGCCGAGCTCGGTCCAGGTCGCTGAGCGGCCGGTGCCGAACTCGAGCCGACCGTCTGAGAGGATGTCCAGCACGGCCGCCCGCTCTGCGGCGCGGATCGGGTGGTTGAATTGCGGCACGCAGACGACGATCCCGTGTCCGACGCGAATCTGCTTGGTCTGCATGGCGCAGGCGGTCAGGAACAGCTCGGGCGCGGAGCAATGCGAGTACTCCTCGAGGAAGTGGTGCTCGACCGCCCAGACGGAGTGGAAGCCGAGCTCGTCGGCCAGCCGCACCTGTTCGAGGCAGCGGTGATAGACGGTGTGCTCGATGTCGTTCTCCCACGGTCGGGGGACCGAGATTTCGTAGAAGATGCCGAATTTCATGGGTCTCATCCTCACTCGCGCGTATCCGCGCTGGTTCAATGGGATAGTAGCGGACGCGCAAGGCGCGGCGGGTATCATGGCGTCATGGTCCTGGACGAGCTGCTGTCGACGATCGATGAGCTGCAGACCCTGATTCGCGCGCACGGCGATGAGCTTCGCCACAGCGAGATGGCGACCCGCTACGCGCTGATCAATCCCCTGCTGCGTGCGCTCGGCTGGAAGACCCAAGATCCAACCCACGTAGGGGTTGAGAAGCGGCTCAAGAAGAGCGGCGGCTCCAAGGAGGGCAAAGCCGATTACTTACTCAGAGGAAAGGATGGACGGTCAGTCGTCCTGATTGAAGCGAAGAAACTTGGCGGCGACCTTTCTGGGGCGCGCAGTCAAGCATCTGACTACTGCAACCAGAACGCCATCCCCTGCTACGCCGTCACCGATGGTCAGCACTGGTACCTGTACGAAACCCGCCACGGAGGACCGAACGGCGCGAAACAAGTCGTTCACTTCGATATCGCCGGCGACCCTACAGCCGTCGCCGTGATGTCGCTGGCCCTCTGGCAGCGCAATATCGAACAGAAAGTACTGGCAAACATCGTCACGACGCCGGCTTCGCCACCCAGCCCTAGGCCACAGACACCGAAGACTGTATCGGGCCAGCGAATCTACCAATGGCGGCCAGTCAACAGTCTGCTGTACATGTGGGGAACCAGGCCGCACCTCGTCCGGTTGCCGGACCACACACAACGTGGCGCAACAACGTACCCGGAGCTCTTGTGTGTGATTGCAGAATGGCTCGCCGCTTCAGGCAAGCTGAACGCGAGTCAGTTGCCGATCAAGAGCATGCAGGGCAATCGGCTGATCGCGGTCGGTCTACAGCAACTGCGGCCCACGATCCCAAGCGGGACCTGGCGGAAGATTGACTCGATGTACGTCGAGATTCCGACGTCGTCGGCGACACTGACAGCAAACGTCTGCCGCTTGATCGCCACAGCCGGACTTGAGCCCGCAGACTTCAAGGTGCAGCTCAGCCGCCCTTAGGCAATGCCCTAGCCGCGCTGGCCGAACTCTCGACTGGTGTCGACCACGGCGATGGCGGCGATGCCCTCGTCTGAGTTCATCACCTTGACGCCCTTGGTCGAGCGCCCGCATTGGCGCAGCTGCTTGACCTCGGTGCGCAGGATCTTGCCCTCTTGCGAAATCACGACCAGCTCCTCGTCGCCCATCACGACGACCATGCCGACGACGTCACCAGTCTCATCGGTCACCTTGTGCCCGATCATGCCCTTGCCGCCGCGGCCCTTGGTTGGGTACTCCGTCTCCGGCGTGCGCTTGCCGAAACCGCCGGCCGTGACGGTCAGAATCTCCGCCTCCTGATCGACCGTGTGCATACCGATCAGCGAGGCGTCGTCATCTTCGAGCCTGATCCCGCGCACGCCGCCGCTGATACGCGAAGCCTCGCGCAGCCCGTCGACCGCAAAGCGGACGCTGCGACCGCCGTTTGAGGTGAGGATCACATCCTCGTCCGATTTGGCGAAGGCCGCCTCGACCAGCTCATCATCGTCCCGCAGGTTGAAGGCCAGCAGACCGCTGCGGCGCACGCGCTGGAAGTCGGACAGCTTCGACTTCTTCACGTAGCCCTGCCGCGTGCCCAGGATGATGTAGTCGTCGTCGAACGATTGCACCGGGATGATGGTCGTGACTCGCTCGTCGAGTTGCAGGTCGACGACGTTGCGGACTGGCAGCCCGCGCCATTCGCGCGAGCGCGCCTCGACCTCGTGCGCCTGCAGGCCGTAGACGCGACCGCGCGACGTGAAGAGCAGCAGGTGATCGTGCGTGTCGCAGGCGATCAGGCGGTGTGGCGCGTCGGCGCTCGTCGTGCCGTTCTTGCGCTCGATCCCCTTCACGCCCTTGCCGCCGCGTCGCTGCGACCTGAATGCGTCGACCGGCTGCCGCTTGATGTAGCCATTCTGGGTCAGCGTCACCACCGACGATTGGTGCGGAACCAGATCGGCGGGTGAGAAGTTGTCGACCGAGCGCTCGACGATTCGCGTCTTGCGTTCCTCGCCGTACGTCTCGACCAGCTCGTCCATGTCTTCGGAGATCAGTCCGTCGATCTTCTTCTCATCCGCCAGCAGACCTTCGAGATACTCGATCGTCTCGGTCAGCTCCTGGTACTCCTCTTCGAGCTTGGTGCGTTCGAGCTGTGCGAGCCGTCGCAGCTGCATCTCGAGCACGGCCTGCGCCTGACGCTGCGAGAGGTCGAACGGGTCCTGCTGCAACGCGTCGCGCGCGGCCTCCGCCGACTCGGCCGCACGAATCGCGGCGATGATCGCGTCGATGTTGTCGATCGCCTTGAGCAGACCCTCGACGATGTGGTGGCGGTCGCGCGCCTTCTCGAGTTCGAACTCGGTGCGGCGGGTGATGATGATGCGTCGGTGGCGGATGAATTCCTGCAACAGCTGGAACAGCGTCAGCGTGCGCGGACGGTTGTCGACGAGCGCGACGAAGTTGCCGTTGTACTGCACCTGCAGCGCGGTCGACTTGTAGAGCTGGGCGAGGATGGTCTGATAGTGTCCGTCGCGGGTCAACTCGACGACGAGCCTGATCCCGTGCCGGTCCGACTCATCGCGCAGGTCGCGGATACCCTCGATCTTCTTGTCGCGCACCTGGGCGGCGATCTGCTCGATGATCCGCACCTTGTTGGCCTGATAGGGCATCTCGGTGAAGACGATCTGCATACGGTTGCCCGAAGACGTCTCTTCGAGGTGCTGCTGGGCGCGGACGGTGAATCCGCCGCGGCCGGTGCCGTACATGCGGCGCAGGTCTTCACGGTTCTCGCCGGCGAAGATCGTGCCGGCGGTCGGGAAGTCCGGGCCCTTGACATGCTCGAGGATGTCGCTGAGCGTGGCGTCCTCGTTGTTCAGCAGCACTCTGATGGCGCCGGCCAACTCGGCCAGGTTGTGCGGAGGAATGTCGCAGGCCATCGCGACGGCGATGCCGGCGGCGCCGTTGAGCAGCAGGTTGGGTGCGCGTCCGGGCAGGACGGTCGGCTCGTTCAACGACTCATCGAAGTTGGGCGCGAAGTCGACGGTGTTCTTGTCCAGATCAGCGAGCAACTCTTCGGCGATGCGGGAGAGGCGCGCTTCCGTATAACGCATCGCTGCGGGCGGATCGTTATCGATCGATCCGAAGTTGCCTTGCCCGTCAACTAACATGTGCCGCAGAGAGAAGTCCTGCGCCATACGTACCATGGCGTCGTAGACGGGTTGGTCGGAGTGCGGATGATACTTACCGAGCACCTCGCCGACGATTCGGGCGGACTTGCGATGCGGCTGATTGGCGCGCATACCGAGGTCGTCCATGGCATACAAAATGCGTCGTTGGACGGGTTTCAGACCGTCCCGCGCATCGGGCAGCGCGCGCGAGACGATGACGCTCATGGCGTAGTCGAGATATGACGAACTCATCTCCTCGACGAGCGTGCGGGTCGGTCGATCAGGGACTGTTTGTTCACTAACCAACTGACCGCTCCCGCCCGCGATTCGCGCATATGTGTATATCTGAAGGTTAGCAGATTATGTTCACATGTTCCAAGCAACGTTATCCACGATCCGGGCCAGTGCTGCACCGCGAGGAAGCGCCGTCCATCCTGGCGGAATGGGGTTGGGATGGGAGGTCGAGACATCCAGCGTCGCGGCGCTCCGCCGGCGGTAGACATCGAACCAGGCCGCGCCGCCCGACTCGAGCAGATATGAGTCGAACCACCATGCAAAGAGCATGGGCGGACGTCGCATCTGGTCGGCGATTCGGACGGCGTCGGCCAGCTCCGCTCCGCCCGTCAGAGCGTATCGGGGTCCTTCCGTTTCCGAGATAATCTGCAGCTGCTCTACCGTGAGCCATTGCAGCCATGTCAGGCAGACCGCGCCCGGCCGCGGCGCCAGCGTGAGCGGCGTGTAGCCCTTGCGACTCACGATCGGGCACCAGGCCGCGTCGTATCCGCGCAGGATGGCGGGCAACAGCGGGATGCCCTGCAGATCGGCGTCCGAGCCGGCCAGCTTGTCCGCCAGCTGCCTGGGATAGGCGTTGCTGCCGACAGCGAGCAGCGGGATGCGGCCGGCGGTGTCCGGTTGGCCGCCCAATGGCCTCGTCTGGCCGCGGCGATAGATCAGCGGACCTCGATTGATGCGGTTCCGAGCATCGGGGTAGAGCGCAGGCAGGTCGGCGAGGCTGGGCCACGATCTGGTGAAGCCGGTCAGATCGGTCGCGCCCACATCCGCAGTTGAGCGCCCATAGCGGCGGACGCTTGTAGCCTCAGCCAACAGAACCATGCAAGCAGGATATAGGCGCGGCCATGATGCGATATCGGCGGCTGGGGCGGACCGGACTGGTTGTGTCGGAGATTGGATTGGGCGGCGGCGGCATCGGACACGTCTGGGGCGACACCACTGACGACGAGATCGCCGCCACGATCACGTTGGCCATGGAGGAGGGCGTCAACTTCTACGACGTGGCGCCGTCTTACGGCAGTGGCGCTGCTGAGGTGAATCTGGGCCGGGCGCTGCTGGAGGCGCCTGAAGGCCGCGGTCAGGACATGCTGGTCGCGACCAAAGTCTCGCTGAGCGAAGACGACCTGGCCGATATCCCCGCCGCGGTCGAGCGGGGCATCCACGAGTCGCTCGAGCGTCTGCGGCGCGAACGGGTCGATCTCTTTCAGCTGCACAACACGATCACGCCCGAGCGCGGGCAGTACCGCCGATCGGTGTCCGTCGCCGACGCGATGGCCGCGGTCGCCGCGCTGCAACAGCTGAAACAGGACGGGTTGACGCGGTTCGTTGGCATCACCGGCATGGGTGACGGCGCGTCAGTGCGGCAAGTGCTGCGCGACGGTGCGCTGGACACGGTGCAGGTCTACTACAACCTGCTGAACGATTCGGCCGCGCGACCGTTGCCCGCAGGATCGTCGCTGCACGATCACGGACAGCTGCTGCCACTCGCGAGAGAGCTGGGCTTGGGCGTGATCGGCATCCGCAATCTCGCCGCTGGGGCATTGTCCGAGGGCGTCGATCGCGACGTCTTGGACGGCTCGCTCGTCGCGCATGACGATCGGCGCACGGACACGCTGCGCTTCCTGGAGTCTGACGGCGTGCCGCTCTCGCGCTGGGCGGCGCGCTTTGCGCTGGAACAATCGGCGATCTCGAGTGTGGTGCCCGGGGTCAAGAACACGGCAGAGCTGGCCGATCAGATCGCTGCGGTGGACCTGCCATCGATCGACGCCGCCTCGCTAGCGCGGATCGATGCGCTGCGCGACGAGGATTTCGGGCTGCGCCAGCCCGACGACCGAGTGCTCTGAGTTGCAACGTCCCCGTAACGGTGTCAATCCATCCTCGCGGCCAGCCGTTGTAGCCTGAAGCAAAAGCTTCGACTGGAGTGTTGTGGGAGTGATGGGGTGAGCGACGAAGAGATTCCGGACATCGTCATCCGCCGGCTGCCGCTCTATGCGCGCGAGCTCGGCGCCGTGGCGAGTGAGGGCAGCGAGTACATCTCGTCCGAGGGGCTCGGCGAGCGACTCGGCGTGTCGCCGGCGCAGATCCGCAAGGACCTCAACTACTTCGGCAGCTTCGGCACCCGCGGCCGCGGCTACCAGGTGACCTCTCTGCGCGAACGGATTCGCAGCATCCTCAAGCTCAACGGCCGCGTCCGGGAGATGGTGCTGGTCGGTGTTGGACAGCTAGGGCGCGCGCTGCTTGGCTATCGCGGATTCCTGATCGGCGGGTTCGAGGTCGTGCGCGTCTTTGACGCCGATCCTGAGCAGATCGGCCAGGCGGTCGTCGGCTACGAGGTCGAAGACGTGGCCAGTCTGCCCGAGTTCCTGCGCCGCTCGAAGGTGGCCTTCGCCATTGTGGCGGTGCCGACCGAGGCGGCGTCCACCGTGATCGACACGCTCGTGGCCGGCGGCGTGCAGGCGATCTTGAGTTACGCGCCCATCTCGCGGTCGGTGCCCGACGGCGTGCGACTGCGCCAGATCGACCCGGTGATGGAACTCGAGAGCATGTCCTACTACCTGGACGATCAGTTCGACGCCGTGGTCGAGGACCAAATCTAGCGCCCCGATCTGGACTCCACAGCCGTCGTCGCGCTCTCCTGAGCGAGCAGATTTGGACCGACGATGTCGAGATTGAGCAGCGCCTCGGCTGCGCCGAGCGCCACCGCGTCCTCTGCGTTATCGGCGATGGCGATCGGAATGCCGAGCTGCTCGGCCAGATAGGTGTCGACCCCGCGCAACCGAGCTGCGCCGCCGGTCAGCAACATGCCGCGGTCGATCACGTCCGCCATCAGCTCTGGCGGCGTCCGCTCGAGCGTGCTGCGCGTGACATCGACGAACGACTCCAGCACCTGCTGGATCGAGGGGACGAGCTCGTTCGCGGTGATCGTGACGTTGCGCGGCATACCGGTTGAGCGGTCGCGTCCGCGTACCTCGGCGCGAGGCGGATCTTCGACAGGCATGGCAAAGCCGGCCGCAAACTTCAGCTCTTCAGCCGTCGGTTCGCCGATCAGCAGGTTGTGACGCCGCTTGACGTACTCGGAGACCTGCTCGGTGACGATCTGTCCGCCGACGCGGGCAGACTCCCAGACGACGACGCCGTACATGGAGACGACGGCGGCTTCCGAGCGACCGGCGCCGAGACTGCCGACGAGTGCGCCGCGGGCGTCGGACATGGGCACCCCGGCGCCGATCGCGGCGGCCAACGGGTTGGCGATCAGGTAAGCGGGCCGCCGTGCACCCGCCTGCTCGACCGCGTCGCGGACGGCTCGCTGCTCGACGTTGGTGACACCTGCGGGCGTGGCGATCATCACCTCGGGACGAACCAGGTTGAAGCGTCCCGTCGCAAACCCCATGTAGTAGCGCAGCAGCGCCTCAACAATCTGGTAGTCGTCAATCACGCCCTCTCGCATGGGGCTGATCACGCTGACGTGCTCGGGCGCGCGACCGACCATGCTGGCGGCGTCGGACCCGGCCGCGAGCACTCGATCCTCCAACCGGGAGAGCGTGACCATCGTTGGCTCGTCGACGAGAATACGCCCGCCTCGACCGCTGGGGCCAGGCACGGCGACACGCAGGCGCGAGGTGCCGAGATCAATACCGAGTTTCTTGCTGAAGAACACCACGCGGCGTTAGCTCTCTGCGGCCGGCGGACGCCCGGCGCTGCGATCATCTAGTGTATCCGCGCCGCGGACGAGCTCCATCTCGGCGCCCAGCTCGCGCAGCTGAGTGTCGAGTGTTGCATAGCCGCGTGCGAGATGTTGCAGGCCGCTGACTTGGCTCTCGCCTTCGGCCGCGAGCGATGCGACGACCAGCGCCGCGGCCGCGCGGATGTCTGTGCCGACGGTGACCGCGCCATCCAACGGCGACGGTCCGCTGATCACTGAGATTGGCCCATCGGCGACGATCTTCGCGCCCAGCTTGCGCAGCTGGTCGAGGTGCTGTGTGCGGTTCTCGAAGACGCGCTCGTGAACAATCGACGTGCCGTCGGCCTGCGTCAGCAACGCGGCGATCGGCGCCTGCAGATCGGTTGCGAAGCCGGGATACGGCAGCGCCTGCACATTTGCTGGCTGTAACACGCCCGCGGCGGCGTCGAGGTCGATCACGTCGTCCGAGCGTCGGACGACGCAGCCGATCTCAGTCAGCTTGGACAGCAGCGATTTCAGGTGGTCGGCGCGGGTCTGCGTCAGGCAGATACGTCCCCGCGTGATGGCTGCGGCGATCAACAGCGTGCCCGTCTCGATCCGGTCGGGAATCAACTCGACATCAGCACCCGAGAGACGGTCGACACCGTCGATGGTGATGGTGTGCTGTCCAGCACCAGAGACTCGCGCGCCCATCTGCCGCAGCATGCTTGCCAGGCAGACCACTTCGGGTTCCATAGCGGCGTTGATGATCCGCGTGCGCCCCTCGGCGAGCACCGCGGCGAGGAGCAGATTCTCCGTACCCAACACGCTGGGATAGTCGAGCACAATCTCCGCGCCGCGCAATCCCGAAGGCGCGGTCGCCGTGGTCCGTCCCGCGAACGTGACCACGTCGGCGCCGAGAGCTCGGAAGCCGTTCAGATGCACGTCCAACGGTCTCGCACCGATGACATCGCCGCCCGGTGCGCCGCAGGACGCCTCGCCCGTCCGCGCGAGCAGGGGACCCATGACCAGGAAGGACGCCCGCAACGCCGCGGCCAGGTCGTCGGGCGGCGATCCGGCGCTCACACCGGCCGGCCGCAGCTCAACCTCGTCGTCCGCGGCGCTGGACTCCACCTGCAAGGCGGACAGAATGTCAAGCAAGCGGCTGACGTCGTCGATCTCGGGGACTCGCCGCAGACGGACAGGCTCGTCAGTCAGCAGTGATGCGGCGAGGCAGGGGAGCGCCGCATTCTTTGCGCCGTGGACTTGCAGCTCGCCGCTCAGGCGTCGCTGGCCCACGATGCGCAGATACGACTCGGCGTCGGCGGTCATACCCTGACTGTAACCGCCCACCTGGACGCAGGGCGATCAGGTGGTGTTTGGTTAGCGCGCCATTTCGCGGCCCGATGCACCGCGCCGCCGTCGGTGTTCCAGCACTCGGAGCCGCTGCAGCGATCTGGCAAGCGCCGCTTGGGCGCGAGCGCGATCGGCGTCGGAGGCCTGCTCCAGATGTTGCAGCGCGCGCTGCCGGGCGGCTTCGGCGCGCTCGGCGTCAATCTCGGAGCCGTGCTCGGCCGCGTCGGCCAGGACGGTCACCTCGTCGGCGTGGACCTCGAGGAATCCGCCGGAGATGAAGTACTCCTCGACGCCGTTGCCCTGCTTGACTCGCAGCTCGCCTGCGGTGAGGGACGTGATCAGGGGCGCGTGATTGGGGAGGATGCCGAGCTCGCCGAGCGAGCCGGGCGCGACGACCTCGTCGACATCCTCCTCGCGGAGGAGGCGACGCTCGCCGGTAATGATCTCAAGCGTGAGCGGCATGGCGTATCCCTGACAACTTCCTAGGCAGCCTCTTCCGCGATCCGCGCACCCTTCTCGACCGCCTGCTCGATCGTGCCGACGTTGAAGAAGGCCTGCTCGGGCAGTCCGTCGTGGGTGCCGTCGAGGATCTCCTTGAAGCCGCGCACGGTGTCGCGGACCGACACGTACTCGCCGGTCAGGCCAGTGAACTGCTCAGCCACGAAGAATGGCTGCGTCAGGTAGCGCTGAATGCGCCGCGCGCGGGCGACAGTCTGCTTGTCTTCCTCGGACAGCTCGTCCACACCGAGGATGGCGATGATGTCCTGGAGGTCCTTGAAGCGCTGCAGCACTCGCTGCACCTCGCGGGCGACGTCGTAGTGCTCCTGGCCGACGATCTTGGGGTCGAGCGCTCGGCTGAACGAGGTCAGCGGGTCGACGGCCGGATAGAAGCCCTGCGAGGCGATCGCGCGCTCGAGCGCGACGACCGCGTCGAGGTGACCGAATGTGGTCGCCACACCGGGGTCGGTGTAGTCGTCGGCGGGCACGTAGATCGCCTGGAAGGAGGTGATTGAGCCTCGGTTTGTGGAGGTGATGCGTTCCTCGAGCTCGCCCATCTCGGTCGAAAGCGTTGGCTGGTAGCCCACAGCCGAGGGCATGCGGCCGAGCAGCGCGGAGACTTCCTGGCCAGCGAGCGTGTAGCGGTAGATGTTGTCGATGAAGAGCAGGACGTCCTGGCCCTGTTCGTCGCGGAAGTGCTCGGCGAAGGTGAGGCCGGTCAGGGCGACGCGCAGGCGCACGCCGGGCGGCTCGTTCATCTGACCGAACACCAGCACGGTCTTCTCGAGCACGCCGGATTCTCGCATCTCGTGCCAGAGGTCGTTGCCTTCGCGCGAGCGCTCGCCGACGCCGGCGAACACGGAGTATCCGCCGTGCTCGGTGGCGATGTTGCGGATCAGCTCCTGGATGACGACGGTCTTGCCGACGCCGGCGCCGCCGTAGGCGCCGATCTTGCCGCCTCGGGTGAAGGGGCAGATCAGGTCGATGACCTTGATGCCAGTCTCGAGGATGGTCGTCTCGGCGGCCTGCTCTTCGAACGTGGGCGGCAAGCGATGGATCGGCGAGCGCAGGCCGTCCGCCGGCATCTCGCCGAGGCCGTCGAGCGGCTCGCCGAGCACGTTGAAGAGGCGGCCCAATGCGACCTCGCCGACCGGCACCGCGATAGGCTGACCGAGGTCAGCCGCGTTGTCGCCGCGCTTCATCCCATCGGTCGAGTCCATCGCGAGACAACGTGCGCGATTGTTTCCGAGATGCTGCTGCACCTCGGTGACGACGGCGCTGCCGCTGCCGATCGTGATCGTGACGCCGCTAAACAACGAGGGCAAGCTATCGGGCGGGAACTCGACGTCAACGACGGTTCCGATTACCTGTACGACTCTGCCATCAGCCATGTTGATCTCCCATCTGCGGTCGCCTAACGCGTGCCGACGAGGTTGGGCGCCGGGTCGGGCGCCGAGTCGGACACGTGGTCGGTGAGCCAGCTGAGTTCGAATTGGTTCAGATCATCGACCTCCCAGTCGGAGGCGAGATTCATGTGTGTGGTCAGTTCGCTGCGGACCAGCACGACTCGCATGCCTGCGGCACGGGCTGACGCAACGCCGGCGGGCGCGTCCTCGATCGCGATGCACTCCTGCGGGTCGACGCCGAGCACGCTTGCGGCCTTGAGGTAGATCTCAGGCGACGGCTTGCCCATGGCCACTTCGTCGCCGGCCACGGTGTGTTGGAAGGCGTCCTGCAATCCGACGCCGCCCAACGCGGCCTCAACCCACTCGCGGTGCGAGGAGCTGGCCACGGCGATCGGCACGTTGGCATCGAGCAATCGTTGCACGAGTTCGCGCGCACCGACAATCAGCGGCGCGCCCGCCTGGTAGTGCGCGAGCACGTCAGCGTTGTATCGGGCCTCGAACTGCTCGAACGGCATCGCAATCGGATATCGCTCGCAGAGATCGTCCCACGTGCTGGTCAACGTCGTGCCGAGATAGCGGTGGTAGTCGTCGAGCGGGAAGTCGACGCCTTGTTCGGCGAGGATCTGACGCACCGCCTCGTAGTGCAGTGGCTCGGAGTCGAGCAGCACGCCGTCCATGTCGAAGATGACTGCCTGCGCCATTCGCTACCCCTTGAGCGCCTCGACGCCGCCGGTGATGTCGAGCAGCTCGGATGTGATCTGCTCCTGGCGGGCCTTGTTGTAGACGAGGGTGAGATCGGAGATCATGTCGTTGGCGGCGTCAGTGGCGTTGCGCATCGCGACCATCCGCGCGGACTGCTCGGACGCGGCGGCTTCGAGCACCGCTTGGTAGACGAGCAGGTCGACGTAGCGCGGCAGCAAGTCGGCGAGCACTTCCTGCGGCGACGGCTCGAAGATGTATTGCGTCTCGCCAGCGACGTCCTCGTCGTCCACGGCCGGCGGTTCGACGGGCAGAATCGGCACCGTCACGGGCACCTGCGAGACCGTGTTGATGAACGACGCGTAGACCAACAGCACTCGATCGACGCGGCCTTCGATGTAATCGTCGATGGCGATGCGCGAGATCGGCTGTGTCTCGGCCAGGCCCGGATAGTCACCGAGATCTTGGAAGCGGGCGCGGAAGTTGAGCCCGAAGCGCTGGAAGTAGTCGCCGCCTTTGCGTCCGACCGGGATCATCGAAATCTCGCCCGATCCCGCTGCTTCCGGTCCGAGCACGATCTCGCCGGTGTGGCGCTCCAAATTGGCGATCAGCCCGCCACACAGCCCGCGATCCGGCGTGATCAGGATCACTGCGGTCTCGTTCACGTCGCGGCGGGCGAGCAGCGGATGCGCTGTCTCGGGCTCGGCGGCGACGGTCGAGAGCTGGCCCAGCACGGCCTGCATGTTCTCGGCGTAGGGGCGCGCTTGCAGCGCGCGGTCCTGCGCGCGGCGCATCTTGGACGCCGCCACGAGCTGGATCGCGTTGGTGATCTTGGCCGTGTTCTCGACCGAGCGAATGCGTCGGCGGATTTCTCGCGTGTTGGCCATCGACCCTGACTGCTCTCCGTTGCGCGCGCGCTGATCTGGTACGGCTAGAAGGGCACCGTGTCCTTGAAGGTCTGCAGGGCGCTGCTCAGCGCCGCCTCGTCCGCGTCGGAGAGGTTGCCGGACTCAGCAATCCCGCCGAGCAGATCGCGGTGCGAGGTGTTCAGAAACTCGCTCGCGCCGTTGGCGAAATCGTTGACTTTGTTGACGGGCACGTCGTCGAGGATGCCGGCGTTGGCGGCGTACAGCAACGCGACTTGTGTCGACAGGGCGAGCGGCTGCTGCTCGGGCTGGACGAGCAACGCGGACAGGCGCTGGCCTCGTTCGAGCTGTCGCCGCGTGGCGGCGTCGAGGTCCGACGTACCGAACTGCGCAAATGCCTGCAGCTCGCGGAACTGCGCCATGTCGATCCGCAGCTGTCCCGCAACCGAGCGCATCGCGCGCCTCTGGGCAGAACCGCCCACGCGGGACACCGAGATTCCGGCGTTGACGGCGGGACGCTGACCTGCGTTGAAGAGGTCGGCCTCGAGGAAGATCTGTCCGTCGGTGATTGAGATCACATTGGTCGGGATGTAAGCGGAGACGTCGCCGGCCTGGGTTTCGATGATTGGCAACGCGGTGATCGAACCGCCGCCGTTGTCGTCGGAGAGCTTGGCCGCGCGCTCGAGCAGTCGGCTGTGCAGATAGAAAACATCACCCGGGTAGGCCTCGCGACCCGGAGGTCGGCGAAGGAGCAGGGAGATCTGCCGATAGGCCCAGGCGTGCTTGGAGAGGTCGTCGTAGATGATCAACGCGTCCTGGCCGCGCTCCATGAAGTACTCGGCCATGGCGACGCCCGAATAGGGAGCGAGGTACTGCTGCGCGGCCGCTTCGGCGGAGGCAGCGTTGACCACGATGGTGTGGCCCATCGCGCCGTGCTCCTCGAGCGTGGCCACGACGTTCGTCACCTTGGCCTGCTTCTGGCCAATGGCGACATAGATGCAGATCAGGTCCTGGCCCTTCTGGTTGATGATCGTGTCGATGGCAATCGAGGACTTGCCGGTCTGGCGGTCGCCGATAATCAGCTCGCGCTGACCGCGACCGATCGGAATCTGGGAGTCGATGGCGAGGATGCCGGTCTGCACTGGCGTGTCGACGGAGGCGCGGGTGACCACGTTGGGCGCGATGCGCTCGACAGGGCGCGTTTCGGAGGCGCCGATCGGGCCCTTGCCGTCAATCGGCTCACCAAGGGCGTTGACCACGCGACCGATCAGCTGCTCGCCGACGGGCACTTCGGCGACAGTGCCGGTCGAGCGAACTTCGTCGCCCTCCTCGATCACGCGGTAGTCACCCATGATCACGGCACCGACGATCTCTTCTTCGAGGTTCAGCGCCATACCCATGACCGGGTCTGAGCCGTCCTTGGGTCGGAACTCGAGCAGCTCGCCGGACAGTGCGCCGGCGAGGCCGAATACGCGGGCGATTCCGTCGCCTGCTTCGACCACGGTGCCAACCTCGGCCGAGACGACCTGGCTCTCGAAGCCTTCGATCTGCTGCCGAATCAGGGCCGCGACTTCTTCTGGTCGGACAGCCATAATGCTGACTCCTTCGTGTTCTAGCCTTGCGCGAGCGAGCGGCGCAGGGTGGACAAGCGGGTGCGAACGGAACCATCGATGATCCGGTCGCCGATCTTGAGCACTGCGCCACCGATGATTTGACTGTCGACAGATTCGCTGAGCGAGACGCTCTCGGCGTCGGTGTAGCGCTTGACGGCGGCCTCCACCGCGTCCCGCGCGTCAATGGTGAGCGGGACCGCGGTCGTCACCGTCGCCACCGCGATGCCGCGGGTGGCGTTGAGCCGTTCGCGGAACGCCTCCACGATCTGGGCCGCGAGGTTGACGCGGCGCTTGGCGACGAGCAGCTTGGCGAAGCTGGCGGCGTGTGTCTGCACGTCGGGCAGTGCCTGCGCCAGCACTTCTTCCTTCTGCGCCTGCGTCACGCGGGTCGAGCTGAGATAGCCGTAGACCGTTGGGTCGCTGAACAGCGCGGAGATGTCCTCAAGATCAGACAGCCAACGATCGTGCGACGCCGTGTCGTGGGCGATGCCAAAGACGGCGTCGGCGTATCGTCGGGCGGCCGGGTCGCTCAAGGCCACGATTCGCTCCTCGTGCTGTTAGTTCTGCTGACCGGACGACGACTCGGCCAGCACGTCTGAAATCAGGCGCTGGTGGTCGTCGGCGTCGAGCGCTTGCCCGATCACCCGCTCAGCCGCGGAGATCGCCATGCCGGCAAACTCGTCGCGCAGCTGCTGGACCGCCTGGTCGCGCTCCTGCTCGATTTCCGAGCGGGCCCGCTCGATCAGCTGTTCGGCCTGGACGACAGCGTTCTCACGCGCCTCCGACTCGATTCGCTGCGCGAGCTCCTGAGCCTGGGCGACGAGTCGCTGCGCCTCGTCGCGGCCCTGCTGGATTTCGGCCCGCGCCTCAGCGCGCGCCTCTTCCGCGGCCTCTTGAGCCCGCTCAGATGCCGTCAAGCCCTCTTCGATGCGCTTGCGCCGCTCATCGAGCACGCGACCCAACGGCTTGTACAGCAGCACGTAGAGCAGGGCGAACAGGATGCCAAAACTGACGAAGTGGCTGATCAGTCCGGCCAGGTTGAGACCGAGTGCGTCCATACGTTCCTGCCAATCAGTCGGCGCGCCGTTCGCGCCTCGTGGATCCGTGCTGCCGCGCCCGTCGGCGTCCGATCGCTGCGCGAGGTCGACTCAGCAGCGCGGGCGCATTGGCGTCGTCAGGTTAGAAGACGAAGCCAATCATGACGGCGACCACCAGCGCGTAGATGGCGATCGCCTCGGTGAACGCGATACCGAGGATCATGTTGGTCTGAATCACCGGCGCGGCGTCTGGGTTGCGGCCGAGCGCCTCGAGAGCGCGGCCGGCGAGCATGCCGATCCCGAGCGCCGGTCCGACGGCGCCGACAGCCATTGCGATGGCCGCCGCTACGTACTTCAGGCCGTCGTCCCCGATCTGCAGAAACACGTCAAGCATTCTGGTTCCTCTCCGAGCGGCTCTCCGAAGCCGCGCTGCACGCTGAACTCTTTGCGGCGGTCGCACGGCCGAGCGGCCGCACCCCACCGATCTGGCTTAGTGGCCTGCCGCCTCGTCGTGATGCTCGTCGTGATCGCCGACCGCGGTGGCCGCGAACACGAGCGTGAGCATGGCGAAGACGAACGCCTGGATGAAGCCGATGAACACTTCGAGTCCGAAGAACACCGTCGGCACCACAAAGGCGACCAGGAACATGGCGATGAACAGCACCACCTCACCGGCGAAGATGTTGCCGAAGAGTCGGAAGGTGAACGAGATCACGCGTCCGACCTCGGAGATGATCTCGAGGATGCCGACGAACAGACCCATCGGCCCCTTGACCACGGCGTGAGAGCCGATGCCGATGTACTTGCCGAAGTTGTTGCCGGCGCCGATGCCGCGGACTCCGAAATATTGGACCATGATGAACGACCACAGGGCAATCGCCAGCGGCAGGTTCACGTCGGACGCGAGCGAACGGAAGATCGGGAAGATGTGTCCGACGGTATCGCCGGCGAAGCCCTGTTCTTCGAGCTCGAGCACGAAGCCGATGTGGGCAGTGTTGACGGTGGTCAGTGCCGGCTCGCCGTCGCAAGCGGTCTCTTCCTGCGGCAGGCAGATGACGCCGCCCGCGTCGATGAAGATCGGTTCGTTGAAACCGTCGTAGGAGAAGTCCCGCGGCGTCGAGAAGAGCGTGCGCGGAGGAACGATCTTGAAGCCGGACCCGCTCAGGATCGGTCCCGTGGCGCGGACCAGCTCCGCGTCGGCGGCGGCCAACGGCAGGTTGTAGAGCAGACCCTCGTGGGCGTACTTCTGCTCGAGTCCGGCATCCTCCAGCCGCTGCATGATGGCAGACTCGAGGTCGACGCCGTCGAGGTCGGCGGGCAGCGGATTGGCGCTGAACTCGGCACGCACCGCGATCGCCTCATCGCTCAGATCGCCGGCACGCACCGTGTGGATGATCTCATCCGAGTGTTCGTGGGTCTCCTTGAACGAGCCGGTCTCGTAGTCAGAGAAGTGGATCGGCTTGAAGTAGGCGTTCTGGAAGGTGTCGTTGATGCCGGCAATGGTGGCAGGGCTCAGCTCGCGCTCGTCGGCGTGCAACTCGTGCAGCACTTCCTCGACCGAGTACTCCATCTCGTGCAGGTAGTGGTAGCGGTAGTTCTCGACGGGGCCGATCACGTTGTTCCAGGGGAACAGTCCGAACCAGTTGCCGGCGAGCAGGAAGATGAAGATGGTGAAGACGAAGGGGAAGAAGGTTTTGGCGTTCTTGCCACCGACTTGCTCTGAGATGTTGAGGAAGGCCTCGTAGATCGCCTCGACGAGGTTCTGGAAGCCTGACGGCACCAGCGCGGCCTCAACATCCTTGGTGCGGCGGTAGACGAAGTAGGCGCCGATCACGAGCAGGATGATCACGACCCAGGCCGAGAGGACCGTGTTGGTGATCTCGTAGGACCCGATCGAGATGACCGGCTCGGCCGCGAGCGCGATGACCGGCGACGGGGCGCGCAACAGGAAGAAGCCGGCCACGGCCAACACAACAGCGGCGATGACGATCAGGCGCGTTCGGCTCACCCGTGATCCTCCTCGTCCTCTGTCTTTGCTGGAGCGCCGCGTGTCGACGCGGTCTGCGATGCTTGCCGTTGCCGCGCTTGCGCGGCGAAGAGGTCTTGCAGCATTCGGTATCCGCCCCAGCCAGCGGAGGCCAACCCGAGCGCAAGACCGACCAGGGTCAGGGCGAACCCGGTCCCCAGTTCATCGTCCAGCAGGACCCCGCCAACCACACCACAGACGATGCAGATGGCGACGTACCAGCCGATCCCCAGGAGCTGCATGGCCGCCGGCCATTGTCTCATGAGGACGCTCCCCGCTGGAGCCATGAGAAGATTATCACAGAGTCCTCTTGCGACAACCTGAGCCCAGCCGCGCGACGCCACAGTGGCGCCTCTGTGTCGCAAGCTACTCGAAGTCGTCCATATCCAACGACTCGATGAAGTCGCGGAAGGCAGACATCTTCTCCAGCTCTTCGGGCCGGACCGGCTCCGGCCGGCCTTCCTCGTCCGCGCTGATCAAGCCCTGGTTGTCGAGCAGAACGCCGGCCGCGTCGATCACTTCATCTTCAACGAAGATCGGCGCCTCGGCGCGGACGGCGAGGGCGATCGCGTCAGAGGGCCGCGAGTCAATCTCGACCTGCTCGTTGTTCACATCCAGGAACAGTCGGGCGAAATAGGTGTCATTGCGGACCTCGGTCACGACGACCTTGGTCACCTGCGCGCCGAGCTCGCCCATCACGTTGGTCATCAAGTCGTGCGTCATCGGCCGCTGCACATTGACATCCTGCAATCGGATCGCGATCGCGTCAGCCTCGGCGGCGCCGATGTAGATGGTCAGGTAGCGATCGGCGTCCTTTTCCTTCAACACCACGACTCGGTTGTAGTTCATCAGCGAGACGCGTAGCGCTTCAATGGTGACTTCCTTCATCTCCCGTCCCTCCTCATCGTGCGACTCGCGCCAGTCGTGCGTCACAGTCCAACAGTCAGATTAGCGCAGACGGCCCACCCTCAAGCAGACGGCGGCGTTGGCAGCGTTGGCGGGGTCGGAGACGGCGCCCGCGGCGGACCGCCTCGACCCAGCCAGAGCGAGGCCATGGTGATCAGGAACAGTGCGCCGCCAAGCAGGAACAGCCCCTGCCGCACGCCGGCGGTGTCGGACACGCCGCCGACCAGCAGCAGCGCAAGCATCGAGACGCCGTTGGCGACCATCATCTGTGCAGCGAAGAGACGGCCGCGCATCTCGGGCGGAGCCCGCTCCTGGATCAGCGTTTGGGCCGGCGCATTGACCATCGCGTAGGCCACGCCGAGCGGCGCAGCGAGGATCAGCGTGGCGATCAGCGGCCAGCTCTGGTCGAGACTGCCGTCGCGCAGAAAGTCGAGCACGCCGAACATGGTCACGACCACCGTGATCACCGCCAGCCCGACCGAGGCCATGTGCGCGATGCCGATGCGGCGGCCCAACCAGGGCAGCAGCGGCAGCGCGAACAGCGCGCCGGCGCCCGTCGGCCAGAAGACGAAGACCGCGTCTTCCTCGGCGCGGCCCAACACCTCGTGGACGAACTGGGGCACGAGCACAGCGAACATAAACAGCAGCATGACCCCGGTGATCAGCTGCAACATCGCAACGGCCGTCAGTCGGTCGCGCCAGACCATCTGTCCCGCCGAGCCGATGTCGTGCAGCATCATCGACCAGGCGGCGCGAATCTGGCCGACATCTTCAGAGACAGGATGCGGCTCGCGCAGCGAGCGGAGCGGCGGCAGCAGCGCGAGCAGCGCGGCCGAGGCGAGCAGCATCGCCGCGCTGACGATGTACGACACATCGAAACCCAACACCTTCAGCATGATCGGCGCCAGCATGACCAGGCCGATCAGCTGCGTGGACGTGGTCGTGAACTGAAAGGCGGAGTTGGCCGAGAGCAGTTGCTCGCGGGCGACGAAGCGAGGCAGCGCGGCGGCGCCGGCGGGCACGGCGAACTGTCCAGCGGCGGCAGTCCCGAAGGCGACGGCGTAGACCGCTCCGACCGACAGATTGTCAGCCAGCAGCAACAACGCGGTGAGTCCCGCGCGCAGGACGACCGCGACGATCAGGACGCGGCGTTTGTCCAGGCGGTCCAGGATCACGCCCGCGACCGCGCCCATCAAGACCGGCGGCGCGGCCAGGCAGATCACCAGCAGCGTCGAGGCGAACGGCGATCCCGTCTCTTCGAGCACCCAGATCAACAGCACAAACTGCAGCGCCGAGTTGATCGTGAGCTGAATGCCCGTCGCCGACCACAGCGCCAGAAAGGGTCGGTTGCGGTACAGCGGCAGGACGTCCGCGGTACCGCCGGACGGCGCCGAGCTCACCGCGGTTTGGCCGCGTTGGCAGCGGCGCGCAGACGGGCCGCCTCCGCGCGCACGGCGTCCGCGTCACCGGCGTAGATCACGGACCGCGATGCCGAGACCAGCAGTCCGCGTCCGCTGGCATCCACCCCGGCCGCGACGGACGCTTCGAGGTCGCCGCCTTGCGCGCCAATCCCCGGCAGCAGGATGGGAAGGTCGGGACAGCGCTCTCGGACGTCGCGCAGCTCCTGGGGCCAGGTCGCGCCGACCACCAAGCCGAGATTGCGATGGTGCGCCTCGCCCCAGTCGCGGCAGCGTTCGGCGACGCCGAGATACAGCGGATCGCCCGACGCCATGGGCAGCGATTGCAGGTCGGCGGCGCCGGGATTGGACGTGCGGCAGAGCGCGAACGCACCATGCGTCGGACGCTGCAGGAACGGTTCCAGTGAGTCGCCGCCCAGATACGGGTTGACGGTCACCGCGTCAGCGCCGAACCAATCAAAGGCGGCCGATGCGTAAGCGTCGGCGGTGTTGCCAATGTCATTGCGCTTGGCGTCGAGCAACACCAGCGCATGCGGCGCGAGCCGCCGGACGGCGGCAATCGTGTCGCGCAGTGCCTGCCAACCGACGCCGCCCGCCGCCTCGTAGAAGGCCGACTGCGGCTTGTACGCGCATACGAGATCTGCCGTGGCTTCGATCACGCTGGTGTTGAAGCTGAGGATGTCATCAGCCGCCGTGCGCGACGGCTGGGGGTCGAGTCCCACGCAGATCAGCGAGTCTGCTGCCTGCATCGCGCTGCTCAGTCGGTCGGTGAAGGTCGTTGCCATGCCTCCAGCGTATCTGCCCCGCGTCGGTCCGACTGCTGTCCAGTCGTAGAGTGCGGGCATGGCGGGCAGGATCGAGATCGAGGCGTACTTCCAGCCGCCTCCGTCGGAGGCGCTGCGCGGCGCGGCGGTGGTCGTGCTCGACATCTTTCGCGCCACGACGGTACATGCAGCACTGATCGGCGGCGGCGCGGACGCCATCTATCCGGTGGCCGACTTCTCAGCCGGCGTGCGGCTGCGTCAGGCGCTGCCCGGCAGCGTGCTGATCGGCGAGGTGGACGCATTGCCGCCGCCCGAGGCGGACTTCGGCAACTCTCCAACGGAGTTTGCCGCGCGCGACGTGCGCGGTTGGACGGTCGTACACGTCACGAGCAACGGCACGCGCGCGCTGCTCGGTGCTGCAGAGGCGGAGCTGGCACTGTCGGGCAGTCTGCGCAACGTGCGCGCATCTGTGGCGCATCTCCTCGACGCGGGAACCGAGCGGGTGGCCGTCGTCTGTAGCGGAGACCATGGCGGGACCGCGCCCTCGGTCGAGGATGCCTTCGCGGCTGGCGCGATCGTGACTCAGCTGCGTCGGACGGCTGAAGATGTCGTGTTGCGCGGCGGCGCGAGGCTGGCGCTGCGCGTCTATCACGCGTACTCGCGTTCGCCGTCGCGCGCCTTTGCCGATTCTCCGCATGGAGATCGGCTGCGCTCGCTCGGCTTCCAGGCCGATTTCGCCTATGCGAGCGCCATTGACGCCGATCCGGCGGCCATCGCGCTGCGCCGCGACGAGTCAGGACGGCCGGTCCTTCAGCGAGTCCCAACTCTGCTTCATTGAGTTGAACTCCGCCTCATTGGGTGGTCGTCCGCCATAGCGGAAGTTGCTGAAGGCGGTCGAGATGCGCTTTGGCGTCGGACTGCCGTAGACCCGTTCGAGGGCGTCGGCAAACTGCAGCGGCGTGCGATGCACCGCGCGAATCTGACCCTTGCCTTCCGCGTGGTCGAGGACGTCGAAGTACAGCTCGGCAATCGGCGCGTCGGCGCTGTGGGCGTCGCGGCTGCGGGAGAAGCGCGCGCGCAAGCCGCGCAGGCCCGACAACAGGTCGCCCATCACGTCGGCCTCGCCCCACAGCGACTCACGCTCCTCCTCTTGCCGCGACTCGCGCTTGACGAGTCGTCGGAACAGCAGGAAGGCGAGCACGGCGAAGACGAGCACCGCGCCGATCGCGCCGAACACTCGCGCCACCACGATCCCGGCCGTGGGGTCCGACTCCGTCTCTTCGGCTTCCACGTCGTCCAGAGGACGACCGATGCCTTCACCGATCTGCTCGATCTGTTCCGGCGCGGTGGCGGCGAGGGCGTCGCGGATCTGTTCGAACAGCCAGAACAGCGGATACAACAGGTAGGTGAAGCCGGTGATGATCGCCCGCAGCACAGTGCCGATCGCGTCGAGCACAGGCTCGACAACGCCTGAACCGGCGATCAAGCCGACCAGTCCCGTGACGATCAGCAAGAACAGGACCACGCCCAGGACCAGCGCCGCCAGCGTGGCCGCGATCGAGGCGCCCGTCTGGGTCAGACCGAGTCCCTGCACTTGGTCGGAGTTGGCGGCGTTCTTGAGCGCGACGGCGAGCAATCCGCTGACGACCCAAACGATGGCGAGCGGGCGCACGTGGCTCTCGATGCCGGCGTTGTCGGCCAGGGCGAGCGATATGGCGAGCAAGAACAGGCCGACCAGCGCGTAGTTTGAGTACGGCCGCTCCATCAGATCGGTGGAACCCAGCGCCACGCCGCGGAACCAGAGCGGAATCAGCATCAGCGCCGCGAACAACTGGTCAATCTCGCCAGCCAGCAGCTCGCCGTTCTCGAGCATGACCTCCTGCCGCCAGACGAGGCTCGACGGCCGGCCCAGCTCAAGCAGCCAGGACATGTCCCAGATTCGCGCCGATTCCGAGAGGTCGACCGAGCCGATGATCTGCAGCGCGATCAGCGTGACGGCGAGTCCGCGCCAAAATCGCTGGCCGGTCGTGAGAGCCGGATTGCCGAGCCACCTGGACACGGCAAACCCGAGCGCGACCGTTCCCGCGACCGCCCAGACCGAAAGCGACTCACCCGTACCGCCATAGATCAGGCGCGGGACCAGCTTGGCCAGGACGACGAGCAGAACGATCTCGGCAAACAGGGTGACGGCGACGTAGGCCTGCTCGACGCGTTTGGGCGACGCGGTCGAGGCGGTCGACACAGTCGAGGGAACCGCGCCGCCGGCAGCCGGCGGATCGGCGGCGGCGGCGCTCATGGCCCACCGCGATCAGCCGGACGCGACCAGGGGTTCGCGGGCGCGGACGGCGGCTCGCCGACGGCGATCTGATCGGTCGCAGGCCTGCCATTCGAGAAGGCGGCGGCGACAGCGCCGATCTCGGCGTCACCCTCCACGAACGATGGCAGTTCAACCGCTTCAGCTGGCTCGGGCGCCTGGCGGGTGGCGTACAGACGATCCGTGCGGGCCCACGGGCCTGATTCGCCGACACGCTCGAAGTGCAATCCCTCGAGCGCGGTGCGGATGTCAAAGACCGGCGACTCTGCGAACGTCGCCGGCGGGTCTTCGATCCCCACGTAGACGATGCCGATCTGCGTCCCGTGCCGCTTGAGCCGATGCAGCGAGGACTCCAGCGCCGGCGTCAGCACTGCGGTCACCAGGGCGAGCGTTGAGCCGTAGCCAAGCCGCTCTTCCGAGAGCATCCGCTCGATGCGGACGAGGGTGAAGACGTCCGCCATGGCCAACGCCTCCAGAATGCGGGTCATCTGACCGGGCGCGCGCGATGGCGGGACGCGGATCGCGGTGTCGTGGCCAGGCCAGGTGCAGTTCGCGAGCAAGCCGACCGGCACCCGCTCGGACGCGAAGTCGCTGGCGAGCGACGCGGCGACCGAGACGGCGCGCTCGAAGATGTCTCCGAAGAATCCCTGCCACGCGTGCGGCAGCGTCGAGACGTTGAGCGCCACCACCGCGACGAGGTCGCTGGAGGGGTCGTAAACGCGTGACTGCAGCGCCTGCCGGCGCGCCGTGGCCTTCCAGTCGACCTTCTTGAGCGGATCGCCGGGTCGGTAGTCGCGAATCGTTTGCAGGCGGGTTGGGTCTTCGAACAGGCGTTGACCGCCGCGCCGCTCACCTTGCGGACGCATCTGCGGCAACCCCAGCTGTTGCAACGCGAGCACCTCGGGATAGACCCACAACGTGTGTTCGGCCTCATCGGTTCGCTCGCGCACATAGACGCCGAAGAAATCGCCCGACTTGAGGTCAACCCGCGCCAGCTGGAAGTGTCCGCGTGTGAGCAAGGGAATCTCGAAGCGCCAAATCAACCGCTCGTACCAACGCATCGAGGTGGAACGGACGACCACGCCCTCGTTGGGCGCTGACTCGTGCAGTTTGCTGAACGCTTGTGTCGACGGCTCGAGGATTTCAGGCAGGTTGATCCGAACCTGCAGGGCGGTGAGCGGGACGATCTTGCGATTCTCCAGGCGCAGCGACAGGCTGAGAGTCTCGCCGACGAAGGCGTGGGTTTGCGAGATCGCCAGGTCGGTGCTCAAGCGGTGCAGGGCGTAGCGCGTCCAGGTCCAAGCGGCCCAGCCGGCGACGAGCACCGTCGCGGCAACCAGCGAGACCACGATCTCGCCGACGGCGACGCCGAGCAGCACGACGAGCAAGGCTGCGGCCGGCCAGATCGCACGGACGAGGCGGTTGTCGTGCCGAAAGCCCCACGATCCGGCGGCGATCTTGCGGTCGCGCTCTTCGCGGCGGGTATCTTGCTCCAGCTCGGCCATCATGCCGCCGCCGAAGCCGCCCATCATCGCCACGATGCGCTCCGCTTGTCCACGCTCACTGGAACGATGCTCTCGGCGGTATCTAGCTCGCGGCGGGCGCGTCGATGGGGACCGCGACGCGGCTCAGCATCTGTTCCAGCAGCGATTCCGGCGACGACGAGCGAAGCCGCGCGTCGGCCGAGAGCATCAGCCGGTGCGGCAGCACCACGCGAGCCATCTCCTGGACATCGTCGGGCAGGACGAAGTCCCTGCTGCGAATGGCGGCCAACGCGCGAGTCGTGCGCAGCAGTGCCAGCGACGCTCGCGGCGATGCACCAAGCTCGAAGGCCGCCTCCTCGCGCGACGCCTGGACGATATCCACGATGTAGCCGCGCACCGCGTCGGACACGCGCACCTGTTCGACCGTCTTGACCATCAGGCGCAGCTGCTCGGATTCCACGACCGCGTCGAGTTCTTCCAGAGGCTGTGCCCGCTCGAACCGCTGCAGGATGGCGTCTTCCTCGGCCGCGTCCGGGTATCCCATCCGCAGGCGGAGCAGGAATCGGTCGAGCTGAGCTTCGGGCAAGGGGAACGTGCCTTCCAGCTCCACCGGATTCTGCGTCGCGATCACGAGGAACGGACGCGGCATCGCCATCGTCTCGCCCTCGACCGTGAGCTGTCGCTCCTCCATCGCCTCGAGCAGCGCCGCTTGCGTGCGCGGCGAGGCTCGGTTGATCTCGTCCGCGAGGACCAGCTGGGCCAAGAGCGGTCCGGCGCGGAACTCGAACTCGCCCGACTTCTGGTTGTAGATGTTCACGCCGGTGACGTCCGACGGCAGCAGATCGGGCGTGAACTGGATGCGTCGGAAGGAGCAGCCGATCGAGCGGGCAAACGACTTGGCCAGCATCGTCTTGCCGAGACCCGGCACGTCGTCGAGCAGGATGTGTCCCTCGGACAGAATCGCGGCCAGCGTATAGTCGAGCACTTGCTCCCGACCGACGATCACTCGACCGACGTTGTCACGAACTCGGGCAGCCATTTCGGCAACATCGGAGAGGGTTGGGGGCGGTGCGGTGGTTGTCATCTGGGCAGCCTACCAGCAGGGTCGTCCGGCTCTGCCCGTCAAGGCGGCTGAAGCCGACCCGCGCGGCCGCGAACTGGGGCGCGCCGCTGCCTGCGCCGTCTACCATCCTCAGCAGTCCCAGAACCGACCGCCGGAGCGAAGGAAGCACGAGTCATGCGCGCAGAGATCATCAGCATCGGCACCGAGATCTTGATGGGTGAGATCCTCGACACCAACGCCAACTACATGGCCCAACGTCTGCCCGCGATGGGCATCGACCTCTATTTCATGCACCAGATCGGCGACAACAAGGAGCGCCTGGTCGAGCTGATCTCGACCGCGCGCGGCCGCTCCGATGTCGTCATCCTGACCGGCGGACTGGGCCCGACCGAGGACGACGTCACCCGCGACGCGATCGCCGAATCGGTCGGCGAGGAGCCGTACGTCGTGCCCGAGCTTGAGGCGCATCTGCGTAACTTCTTCGAGAGTCGCGGCGGCCGGATGCCCGAGCAGAACGTGAAGCAGGCGACGATTATCCCGTCTGGCACATCGCTGCCCAATCCGCGCGGCACCGCGCCCGGCTGGTGGGTCGAGACAGACGGCGCCATCATCGTCGCGCTGCCGGGTCCGCCGGCCGAGATGACCGGTATGTGGGAACACGAGGTGGCGCCCCGACTGCGCGAGCGCTCGGACGGCACGGTGCTGATCTCGCGCACGCTGAAGACCACCGGCCTCGGCGAGTCGATGCTGGACGAGCTGCTCGGCGACTTGCGTCACGCGCCCGATCCGACCGTCGGCGTCTACCACAAGGCCGATGGCGTGCACGTGCGGCTCGCGTCGAAGGCGCGCTACGAGGATGTCGCGCGCGAGCGCATCGCGCCGGTCGAGCAGCAGATCCGCTCGATGCTGGGCGACGCCATCTGGGGCGCCGACGCGGACACGTTCCAGGAGGCGGTTGGTGGGCTGCTCAAGGACAAGGGGCTCACCATCGCCGTGATGGAGTCGTGCACGGGCGGTTTGCTCGCCAGCACGATCACCGACGTGCCCGGCGCGTCGGGCTACTTCCGCGGCGGCCTGGTGTCCTACACGGCCGAGGCGAAGATCCAGTACGGCGTCGACGCGGCCATCATCGAGGATCACGGCGTCGTCTCGAACGAGACCGCGACGGCGATGGCTGGCGCGGTGCGTCGGCAGTTCGACGCCGACATCGGCGTGGGGATCACCGGCGTGGCGGGTCCTGAGCCGCACGGCGGCCAGCCGGTGGGCGCAGTCTGTCTGGCGGTCGAGACGCCGCAAGAGAGCTACGCGACGGGCTACACGTTCGCGCAGACCCGCGCCGCCATCAAAGCACGCGCGGTCACGTCGGCGCTGACGCTGATCCGCCGCGCCGCGCTGGGCGAGCTGATGTCCGGATCGTCAGGGGTCTATCGGCGGTTGTAGACCTGTGGATCAGATGACAATCATGTCCTCGAACCGTGACAGATCACTCGATCTCTCTGCTCGACACCTGCAAGTGCTTCTGACGTCGTTGTCGAGCTTTGACGGCAAGATGATGTTCCTCACGGCGCTGAATGTGGCGGGCATCAGTGCACTCATTGGTGTTGCCTTGACGGCCGATCCTGTCGATTGGCTGTTCGCGCTGAGCCTGAGCCTCACCAGTCTCAACGTGGCCGCCGGACTGGGCAGGCTCTGGGCTCCGGATGCTGTTCAGTTTCCAACACCCGAGGAAACGCGTCGCACGATTGAGGAAGTAGGCAATGACGAGACTCGACTGGAGCAGCAACATCTTGCAGCCATCTGGTACGCCGTTCGTCTTGGACATGGCAGCCTGCGTCGGCTGATCATGCTGGTTCGGGTGCTGTTGCTCACAACTGGCACCGCGCTGACCTTGACAGTCGGGACCGCGATGTCTGCCGTGTACTGACTTCCCAGCGGACACCGTCGGCTAGTAGTAAAACTTGCCCGGCCTTGGCGTATGAGGGTGTTCCTTGAAGAACGCTTCTTCCTCGGCACGCATCTTGCTGGTCCGTCGGCCGAGCCACCACCACAGCACGACTTCACCCCAGTGCTTTAGACGAGCGCGCATGCTGGCCTCCGCCTGCAGTGTAACCACTTCAGCTCAGCTCGATGCGGAGCAGCCCGTCCGACTCTCGCTCGCGCGCCTCTCCTCGCACGACCAATGCGTCGATGTGACCGGTGACCTCCGCCATCGCCTGCCAGAGCCGACGATCGGGCAGGCGGCTGAACATCGTCGTGAGCAGCTCGTACGGGGTCAGCGGACCTTGAGCGAGGAACTCGCGCAGCTGACCCTGTCGCTTGCGATGATGTCGCCGCACGCGCTCGATCTCCTCCGCCACCTCCGCTGACGGCTCGCGGTGACCGGGATACAGATATCGGACATCGAGCGCTTCCACGCGGTCGAGTGAGTCGGCGAACGCAGGCAGACTGCGGAACCGCTCGGGCGGTTCGACTGAGATGTCGAAGTGCCAGCCGGGGTTGCTGTTCAAGCCCGGGATGATCTGGTCGCCGCTGAAGAGCACTCCGCTATCGGGCTCGTGAAAGACGCAATTGCCGGGCGTGTGACCCGGTGCCGACACGAGCACGACGCGACGGTCCCCGAGTCGGATCTCATCGCCGTCCGACAGCACCACGTCGGGTCGAAAGGGCGTACCGCGGATCAGGCCCGGCCAGCGCTCGCGACGGACGCCGCCGCCCGTGTTGTCGCCAGATCGGTAGGCCTGCCGCATCTTCTCGCGCGACTCGATAAAGCCGGCAATCCGCGCCTCCGGCACGCCGACACGGCGCATGTGCTCGAAGACGTATTGAGTCTGGTAGCCAATGATGTTGCGCCCATGCAGGAACGACTGCGTCTCCAGCTCCGAGGCGACGACGTTGACTCCCTCATCCTGCCAGCGGAAGGCGAGTCCGCAGTGGTCAATGTGCGCGTGGGTGATCGCGCAGACCTTGACATCCGCAATATCCAGGCCCGCGGCGTCAAGCTGTCCCGCCAGGACCTCCCAGGCGCCGTCGTAGTCGGGCCCGGAGTCAATCATGATGATGCCGTCGGAAGTCGGCAGGGCATACGCCCAGTTGTCGCCCAACGCAATCGGCAGGACGCCGTGCTCGGTGATCAACGAGGTAGTCATGGCCGTCTCACCGGCACAGGCTAGCGGGGTCAGCGGGCACGACGAACTCGATGCCAGTCACATCAGCGTCGGCGACGGTGATCGGCGTTGCGCGCATGTGATCTGACGTAGCGCCAGAGGCGCTGTAGTAGATCCAGCAGCCGTCAATCGTGAACCCCAGCCGGTACTCCCCTGATTGGGGCACCGTGATACTGAAATCAGCACGTGCTTCGAGGAGATCGCTGCCGCTGCCACCTGCCCCACCGGCAGTGAGCCATAACCGATTCAGTAGGCCGTCATCCGTTGCGCTGATGCGTCCGTGAATCTGATGATTACAGAGATGCAGGGGGACCCGCACCGACACCGAGACCGGCTCACCTCCAATCGCAATCGGCTCTGATTCCCCGCGCGTCGCGACCAGTGTGTCGGGGCGATACCACATGTCGCAATAGCCAACACGAAAGAAAATGTGGTACATCCCCTCCTTCGGAGCCGAGATTGCCCACTTTCCGTCGCCACGGCTCGATGCCCAGACGAAGAAGTCGTCCTGAGCGATTCCAACTTCGATGAATCCATCTTCGTTGTAACGGGCCAACACCTCAGCAGCGACAGTATTGTCTTGGCGGCAGGCGTCCTCTGGCAAGGTCAAATGTAGAGGGTTGAGCCTGCGGGTGTCTAACAAGCGATGTTCCTCCGCAGCTGGCTCGTCGGCGGTCAAGCCATCGTTGGATAGCCATATGGTACATCGATCGTTGGTGACAGATAGCCGCTG
>JAJEBU010000092.1 GCA_022822375.1 Dehalococcoidia bacterium | reverse complement strand
GCCGAGCGGTGACTGGTGGCTGATCGCGGGGGCGCTCGCCGTGATGGGCTTCGGCATCGGCGGCAACATTCCCATTCAGGACATGTTCTGGGCCGAGTACTTCGGTCGGCGCTATCTGGGCGCGGTGCGCAGCGTGGGATTCCCGATTGCGATGGGCATCAACGCGATCACGCCGCTGGCGGTGGCGCTGTCCTACGACGTGATCGGCACGTACGACTACGCGTTCTACACGTGCGCGGTCTTCTGGGCGGGCTCAGCGCTGCTCTGCCTGATGCTGCGGCTGCCGGCCAAGCGGCAGGCGCCGTTGGCCGAGTTGGTCCGGCGGGTCACCGAGCTGATCAGCCCAGACCGCCATCCCGCCGCACGGGCCACCCCACAAAAGCGCTCCAGCGCGTAACGCAGGGAGTCGGAGAACGCAAGAGGCCCGCGCCTGAGCGCGGGCCTCTCGGATGGGCCTGGGTTGGTGGCCGAACCGCAGCTAACGTGGCTGGCTGATTTCGATGGGCGTGCTGGTCAGCCAGCGGTTGTGGTCGGGACCCGTCGCCGGGAAGAAGCGGGCGCGCGGGAAGATATCGTCGTAGCCCTCAACGCGGAAGCCGAACTCCGTGCGGCCGTCGCCTGCCACGTAGCGGGCGACGATTCGTCCGACGAAGCCGTCGCCGAAGTCGATCTCCGAGCTGCGCAGCCAGCGGCTGTGGCCGGGGCCGCCGTTCGGGAAGTAGCGCGCGCGGGGGAAGATCTCCTCGCCGTGTTGGTCGCGCATGCCGAACTCGATCCGACCATCGTCAGCCCGGCGGGCGACGATCCTCACTTCTATCGAACTTGGCGGGACTGTTTCCTGCAGGTCGTCGTCGACAAAGTTCGTGAACGCGGAGATGGAGACTCCGGCGGGGTCGAAGCCGCCCGAGACGACGTCCATGTAGTTGGTCTCGCGGGTCACATCGGCGTTGGCGATGCGCAGCTTGATGCGAGAAGCGTCTTCGGGCTGCACCTGAACGGACCACTCCCCGTCTGAATTCACGACGCTAGCGCCATCCTGGTTGATGCCCACTTCGTTGCCGTCCGCATCAATCGCCGTGACCGTCGCGCCGGCGTAGCCGTCGGCGTCGTTGCCCCAGAACCAATGCGGGGGCTGGGGGCGATCCTGCGCGTCAGCAGTCGCGGCCAGCGCGACGATTGCCGCTGCCAAGAGGCCAACCAGCACAACGCGCAGGGTCCAGCGTCGTGCCCCAGCGTCAATCAGGATGGTCTGCATACCCGTCTCCTTCGTGCCTCGCCCGCGTGGCGGCAACAGTTCGTTGACAGTTTATCGCGCTCGTCGGCAGACGCTCAGCCAGACGCCGATTGCCGCAGTGATTTTGCGCTCCGATAACGATTCGCTGCTGCGGTCGTCTCACAGAAGCGAAGCAGCCGCCCAGCAGATTGATCAGCAGGCGAGTCGATCAACGGGCGAGGAAGCCACCGTCGATCTTCAGCTCGGCGCCGGTCACGTACGACGCTTCGTCCGACGCCAGGAACAGCACGCCGTTGGCCACTTCGTCGACCTCGCCCGTGCGGCGCAGCGGGATCGCTCGGGAGAGGCGCGCCCGCACCTCGTCGGACATGGAAACGCCCGACCGCATCGGCGGCATGAAGCCGGGATGAACCGTGTTCACGCGAATGCCCTGCGGTCCGAGCCGCACCGCCATCGCCTTCGAGAAGTTGCGCACGGCCGCCTTCGACGCGTGATACGCCGGGTGCCCGCTGTCCGAGCCGACGAACCCGTAGATCGAGGAAATGTTGACGATCGATCCGCCGTTGCCAGCGGCGAGCATCGCCGCCGATCCCAGCTTCGTGCCCAGAAAGACCCCCGTCGCATTGACGTCCATGATCCGATGCCAGCCCTCGGTCGACTCGAAATCGTCCTGCGACGTGGAGGACAAGCCGGCGTTGTTGACGAGTACGTCGAGTCGGCCGCCGTAGGCGTCCAGCGTCAGAGCGATCAGCGCGTTCCACTCCTCTTCAGCGGTGACATCCATGTGGGAGAAGGTCGCTGCTCCGCCCGCGGAGCGAATCTCATCTTCGACCTGTCGGCCGCCGTCGTCATCGAGATCGGCAATCACCACTGAAGCGCCCTCGCGGGCAAACAGCCGACACTCCGCGGCGCCCATTCCGGCGCCGCCGCCCGTCACGATCGCCACTTTACCGTCCAGTCGTCCAGGCATGATTGGGCTCCTTCTTAGTCCAGAGGGGCGATGCGATCGGGGTGTCTGCCGGATTCAGCTTGGCGCCATGCCCTTCGAAGCTCTGCCTGATTTGCCTGAGCCCACTCCAGCACTTCCCGCTCTTGGCGCGGCGTCAGCCGTCCGCGACGAATCGAGAGGTCCGAAACTCTGACCATCATGCTCCGATCGCCAACCTCCGCGTGGAAGTGCGGAGGCGGGTGATCGCTGGGATGCATGAGAATTCTGATGGCTCCAATGCGGAAGAGTTCAGACAACAGCGACTACTTGGTCAACTCTCGGCCAGACTTCTTCCCAAGGCAAACCGGTCAGGTCGATGTACAGCGCATAGCCGCTTCTACGCAGATCGTTGCCCCATTCCACATCGCCGCCACCGCTAGTGATGTGGACTGACTCGAAGTACTCGCGATCCTTCCAGCCGGCGAATGCCTCGCCCCCAGCTAGGAACGACAGGTCGACGACGCCTGTGGTGCCATCTCCAAACTCAACGTAGAGCGAATACCCCTCTCGGGGCTCGACCTTGACCGGATCTGTGGCATACACGTCTGGCAACGTCGGCGTCCCTTCTAACCCCCGGCGGCGACGGAGTCGTAGATGCTCTGTGGGGCTGGCGGCAGGTGGTAGATGCGCTCGGCCGTCGTACGCAGGACCTTCTCGCGAATGCCCTCGTCGAGGTCGGTCAGGACCTCGGTGATGTGCTCCTGCGCTCGCGGGTAGAGGCAGGTCGGATGCGGGAAATCGGTCTCGAACATCACGTTGTCCTCGCCGATCGCCTCGATCGTGGCGCGCGGACCAAAGTCCTCGAACCAGAACGACGCGAAGATCTGGCGTCGGAAGTACTCCGACGGCTTCATCGTCAGACCCTCACGCTCGGTCGGGACGGTTTCCTCGAACTGGTAGTCCATCGCCTCGAGGATGAACGGCACCCATCCGATGCCTGACTCGACCGAGACGAAGTTGAGGTTCGGGTAGCGCTCGCAGAGGCCGGAGAAGATGAGGTTGATGATCACCTTGAAGTTGGTGATGAACAGCGTGATCGAGGTCAGTGCGAGCCGCCGCTGCGGTCCGTAGCCGGGCCAGATCAACTTGTCGGCCACGCCGGCGCCCGCGCCGATGTGGAAGTTGACCGGCATCTCCATGTCCTGGCAGGTGTCCCAGAACGGATCCCACGCCGGATCGCTGAGGTGCGGCAGACCGAACGCCTCAGGCGTGTCGCACATCGTGATCCCGGTCATGCCGAGGTCCTTGATCCGCTTGAGCTCGTCAACCGCGGCCGGGATGTCCCAGAAGGGGACCAGCCCCTGCGGGAAGAGCCGACCGTTTCCGGCCTCCTGGAACTCGGCGACGGCGTCGTTATAGACGGTGCAGCAGACGTTGCGCAGCTCGGTGTCCTCGATCCGTACGAAATTCTGCGAGCCGAAGCCAGCCACGTTGGGGTACACGATCTGCTGCGCGACGCCGAGGTCGTCAAGCAGGTCGAGGCGCGCCTTCGGATCGGTCGCCGCCTTCGACATCTGCTCGAAGCTGTCGAGCGAGATCGTGCCGTACTCCTTCTTGCCGTCCTCGCGCACGACCGTGAAGCCTGGCGGACCGAAGTCAATGTCGTCGAGCACCGTCCAGCGCTGCTGCCCCTCAGCGTTGATCGTGATGTGGGGGACAGCGTCCTTGTACTTGGCCGGCGCACGCGACGTCCACAGGTCGGGCGGCTCGGTGTAATGCGAGTCGATGTCGATAACGGGAATGCCGTGCACGGTGAGGGACATGTTGGACTCCTGTCGCAGAGAGCGGTGTGTGATGTTGCCAGCCCATTGTAGCTATCGGCAACAGGCGGTCAGGAGGCGGCGGTGGGAATCCTCGAGCGCGCGAACTGCCGCGCGGCCTGGGCCGTCGTGATCCCGCTGCGAGCGGAGATGTCGAAGATCTCCTGGACGGTTGCGCCGACGCACTCTGCATGGGCGAGCGCCTCGTCGAAGCTCCAACCGACGACATCCTGGGCGACGGAGATGACGCCGCCCGCGTTGACGACATAATCGGGTGCGTAGAGGATGCCAGCCGCGTCCAGCAGCGCCGCGTCGTCTGGATCGCGGACGAGCTGATTGTTGGCGCCGCCGCAGATGGCGCGTGCCTGGAGCGCGGGAATGGTGGACTCGCCAAAGACGCCGCCGAGCGCGTTGGGCGAGAGCAGGTCGCAGGGCGCCACGATTGATTCATCGACGGATACGGTCTGTGCGCCAAGCTCGGCCGCCAGCGCCGCCGCGGCAATCGCTCGGATGTCGGCCAGGAACAGGGTTGCGCCCTCGTCCGCGAGCGCCCGCGCGACCTTCGATCCGACTTTCCCCACACCCTGCACGACGATCGTGCGTCCCGCCGCGCTGGGATCGCCGTCGAGTGCGGCCAGGGTGGCCGCAATTCCTGCGAGAACCGTGACCGCGGTCAGCGCGGATGTGTCGCCGGAACCAGCCGATGTTCCGACGACGTAGGGGGTCCACTGCGCGAGCAGGTCGATCTCGTCGGTCGTCGTGCCGACATCGGTGGTGGTCAGGTAGCGGCCCTCGAACTGGTCGACGAAGCGCGCGACGCTGCGCAGCTGCGCTTCGGACTTGGCCATCGGATCGCCGATCACGACGGCTTTGCCGCCGCCAAAGGGCAGCTGCGCCGCCGCCGACTTCAGCGTCATCGCCTCGGACAGGCGCAGGACGTCGGAGAGGGCGGCGTCGCGATCGTCGTACGGTTGCCAGCGAGCGCCACCGATTGCCGGCCCACGCTCCGTCGAGTGGATCGCGCAGAGCGCCTCGATGCCGGCCTCGTCGTCGCGCCAGTGCGCGACCTGTTCGTAGCCGTCGACTTCAATCAGATCGAGCATGCCCATCGCCGTCCTCCTCGCCGATGCTCTGCGTCTGTCCTGCCAATCTATTCGGCTCGCCGTGCTGCGGACGCGCCGTGCGGTTGATGCCCGACCATCCTGTCCGTTGGGTTACGGAATGTCCGTGTGCTTCTGCACGAATCGGCCAACATCGACCTCGATCTGCTGATCAGGCGCTTGGCCGGCATAGACGAGCTCAATCACGCCATCGGGATTGATGAAGAATGAACGCGGGGGACCGTTGATGCCGCCGCCGCCGTAGGCGCGAAAGACCGCTCCGCGATAATCCATCGGCAACGGATAGTTGATGCCAAACTCGTCGGCGAAGGTCTGTGCGCGTCCGTCCGACTCCTCGATGTTGACGCCCAGCACGACGAGTCCGTTGTCCCGCCAGCGCTCCTGCACGCGGATCAGCGCCGGGACTTCGCGTCGGCAGGGTCCGCACCAGGACGCCCAGAAGTTGATCAGCACCGGCTGCCCGCGCAGGTCAGACAGTCTCAGCAACCCGCCGTCCAACGTGCGCAGCTCAAAGTCCGGCGCGAGTTGATCGGGACGGTCGCCAACCACGCGCGAGTCCGGATTCAGCTCGGCAGGCAACTCAAGGACTCCAGCGACGTCGCCGCCATCGTCCGGACCTGGCTGGATCAACGTCAGCCAGAGTGCCGCGGCAACCGCGATCACCACGCCGATGCCGGCAATCACCGTGCGTCCGCCGTGATACTCGCGCGGACGATTGGGGTTCTCCTCCGGCAGCCCGCCGGGGGCGTCGGGGGATGCGTCTTGCTGGTCGGTATCATTCATGGCGTTGAGTCAGTCGCGCAGATCGCTGATCGGGCGCGGGTTGTTTGCGGTTGGAGGCATTCATGGCGGCGCAGTCGATCCCCGCAAGTGAGCTGTGGAATGCGATCCGCGCGGCCGGCGTCCAGGACGTCGTGCTCGTGCCCGATACGCACCAGCGTACGTTGCTTGAGCTCCTGATGGCCGACAACGAGATTCGCACGGTGCATTGCTCGACGGAGGATGAGGCGCTGGCCGTGTCGGCCGGGCTGATCATCGGCGGGCGCCGCCCCCTGATGAACATTCAACACGCCGGACTGTACGCGTCGGTCAACAATCTGCGCGGATTGGGACTCGACGGCCAGTTTCCGATCGTGATCATGATCGGACTGCTGGGCCGCGACCCCGAGCTGGACCCCAACGATGATGGCTCCTCGATGGTTCGGCTCTGTCAGCCGCTGCTCGAGACGCTGGGCGTGCCCTGGCATCTGCTGGACGGACCCGAAGACCTGAGCTGCGTCGAGACGGCGTTCGACGAGGCCGCGTCACGCGGCGGACCGGTCGCCTTGCTGGTAGGAGCGCCGACATCATGACGAACCAAGACGCACGCCGCATGTCGCTCGACGCCGCGATGGAGGTGCTCGCGCGCCGCCGCGAGCAGCAAGTCGTGGTCGGCACGATGACCGCCAACGGCGTCTGGCGGCAGAAATCGCCGCACGAGCTCAACCTCGCCTGCATCGGCTTCATGGGCGGCGCCTCGACGCTCGCGTTGGGCGTCGCGCTGGCTCAGCCCGAGCGCGACGTCTGGGTGATCGACGGAGACGGCTCGCTGATGATGCAGCTCGGCTCGTTGGGCACCATCGCCGGCGCGGCGCCGACGAACTTTCTGCACATCGTCGTCCACAACGGCGTCTACGAGACTTCAGGATCGCAGCCGCTGCCGTCGCAGGCGGAGGTCGACTTTGCGCAAATGGCCAAGGGCGCTGGCTACGCCCAGACCGCCAGCTTTGGCGACGCCGAAGAGTTCGACGCGGCGCTCGACGAGCTGCTCGCGGCCGACGGACCAACGCTGATCCAGCTCTACACAAGGCCAGAAGATCGCTTCTACAGCGCGCGTCCGACACCGCCTGGCTCGACGCCCGCGATGGCCAAGATGTGGCCGCCCGTCGCTGAGGCGCTCGCGCGATAAACTGATCTCGTGGGGATGGAGCGAATTCGGAGTGGATCATGCAGACCGTCGAAGAGATTCAGCAAGCGATTGAGGCTCTGCCTGAAGAGGACTACGAGCGGATTCGTCAATGGCTCGCGGAAGCCGATTGGGACGATTGGGATCGGCAGATCGCCGCGGACAGTGAAGCTGGCCGCCTGGACTTTCTCGCAAAAGAGGCGCTAGAAGACAAGCGCCGCGGCCTGTTGAGAGACCTTCCTGGGGTCGAGCGACGTTAGGTGCATCGGACATCGCGCAGGTTTTGGACGGCCTACCGTCAACTGCCGCAATCGGTTCAGCAAGCGGTCGTCCGCAGCTTTCAGTTGATGTCCGACAACTCGTCGCACCCGTCCGTGCACTTCAAGAACGCCGGCAATTTCTGGGTGGCCAGGGTTGACCGCAATCATCGAGCGGTTGCCGTTTGGGACGGTGAAGACTTCCTGTGGTTCTGGATTGGCCGCCACGACGAGTATGAGCGAATCATCAGGTCTCTGTGAGCCGTGAGCAAACTGGTGGGAGATTCCATCGCCCTAATGATGGCCATCGCCATCCGACGCCTCAACCTCCTCGATGCACGTGTTCTCCAGCGTCCCAATCCCGGCAATCGTGATGCTGACTGTGTCTCCCGCGACGAGCCAGCGCGGCGGCGTCATCGCGGCGGCGACGCCTGACGGCGTGCCGGTGGCGATGATGTCGCCTGGCTCCAACGTCATTGCTTGCGTGACGTACTCGATGATGTCGTAGCAGTTGAAGATCAGGTGCTTCGTGTTGGAGTCCTGGCGCAGCTCGCCATTCACGCGAGTCTGGATGCCCAGCGTGTGCGGGTCGCCCAGCTCGTCGCCGGTGACGATCACGGGTCCGACGGGACCGTGTGTGTCAAACGACTTGCCCATCGTGAACTGCGGCGTGTGACGCTGGAAGTCGCGCACGGAGACATCGTTGACGATCGTGTAGCCGGCGATGACATCCGCGGCGTCGGCGGCCGCGACGTGACGGCAGGACTTGCCGATCACGATGCCCAGTTCACCCTCGTAGTCGACGTTTCTCGAGGCGAGCGGGATCTCGATCCCACCGCCTGGACGCTGCACGCAGCTGACCTGCTTGGTGAAGATCGTCGGCATGCGGGGCGTTTGCGCACCGGTCTCGGCGATGTGGTCGCCGTAGTTCAGACCGACGGCCAAAAACTTGCGCGGACTCGGCACCGGAGACAGCAGCTGCACGTCGGAGAGCGGACGCCGATTGCCGCCGCGCTCGACGGCCATCTCGGCCATCACGCGCCCTTCCTCTCCCAGCGACAGAAATGCCGACATATCCGTTGGCGCCTCGGGCTCCGCCAGGTACAGGTCGACCACTTCGTTGCCTACCACCACGCCCACGCGGACCGTGTCCTCAAAGGCAAAGCTGGCCAGTCTCATTGCGTGCTCCGGTTTCGATGTGCGGCCGCACAGTCGATCAGCGCGGCCGACCGCTGATGTGGTCAGGTTAATCGCCGCGCGCTGCCAGCGGAATTGTGCCGATCACGTCGTCGGACTCCATCTGATCGATGTCGGCCTCCGAGAGGTCGGTCAATCGCATCAACACCGGCCTGGTGTGCTCACCCAGCGTCGGCGACGGACGGTGTGCTTCGGGACCTTGCCAGCGCTGGAATCGGTAGGGCTGGAGCGGATAGCGCTTGGTGCCCGCGTAGCGATGATGCTGGGTGATGAAGAAGCCTCGCTCCGCGAGGTGCGCGTCCTGCAGCAGGTTGAGCCCGTGTTGGACGGCGGCCGCAGTAATGCCGATCGACTGCAGCTCGCGCATCAGGGATTGAGCCTGCTGCTCGCGGGTCCAATCCGCGATGGCTGAGTCGATCTCCTCGCGTGCGGCGTCGCGCTCCGACAAGGATGCGAATCGCTCCAGCCAGTCCTCTCGCCCGATCAATCGGGCGAGGCGCGTGAACTGTTGATCGGTCTCACAGGCGATCGCGATCCACTGTTCCTCGCTGCAGCGATAGGTGTTGTGCGGGACCATTTGCGGATGATCGTTGCCGACGCGGCCTGGGTCATCGCCGGAGATGGCGTAGGCGGTGATGGCGTCGCCCAGATAAATCGTCGCCGTCTCCGTCTGCGAGAGATCGATGTGACAACCGCCCGGTTGGCCGGCCGCTTGCAATCGGCGGCGGCGCTCCAGCGCCGAGAGCAGCGCCAGCGCGCCCATCACGCCGGCCAGCGGATCGCCGCCGGTCGTGCCGCTGAAGATCGGCTGGTCGTCGCGGTAACCCGTCAGATGCGGCAGACCCGACATCTGCTCGGTCGTGTTGGCGAAGGCCGTGTAGTGCGACCACGTACCCGTCAGTCCGAATCCAGGCATCGAAATCATGATCAGCTCCGGGTTGATCTCGCGCAGCTGCTCGTACGCAAGCCCGAAGTTGCCCATCACACGAGGCGTGTAGTTCTCGACCAGAATGTCTGCGTCTCGCACCATGCGTCGGACGGCGTCGGCGCCGCGCGGATCGGTCAGGTTCAGCGTGATGCCGTGCTTGTTGCGGTTGACCCAGTTGAACTGCGGCGCCCACTCCCACCAAAAGTCTTCAGCGGCGCCGCTCGCGCGCCAGCCATCGAAGCGCTGGACCGATTCGATCTTCACGACATCAGCACCGCCGTCGGCGAAGACCAACGATGTCATCGGCCCTGACATGAACATCGAGAGGTCGATCACGCGCAGCCCGTCCAGCGGCCGCTCGGGTGCGTGGTCGGACTCGGCCGGGTCCGGGCGCGGTGGCCAGAGCGCGTCGCCGGCCGCGACTACCTCGTCGTTGTGCTCGCCCAACAGCGGCGGACGGGTGCCGGTCGGACGCTCTTCCCCAAACAGCCAGGGAACGCCTGGCATCCGCAGACGCCCGGCGCGCGGGTGATCGAGGTCGAGGAAGTAATCGCGCTCGCGATGCGGCAGCAGGTCGAGCACTTCCGCCAGCGACGGAATGAGTCCGAACGGGATGCGCCAGGTCTGCGCATCGTGGAAGACGTCCTCAGCGGTGCGGTCGCGGGTCTGCTCGGCCAGCTCGTTGGCGAGTTCGCGCGAGTTCGCCATCCGATCCCACGGCCCGGCGAAGAGCGGATCGTCAATCAACTCGGGACGTCCGAAGAACTGACACATCATTTCCCACTGCGCCTGCGTCAGCACGTTGGCGCCGACGTAGCCGTCGGACGTGGGCAGGATGAACGACGGCGCGGGACCAATGTCCGCGCGGCGCTCGCCAAGATCACCGGTGTACTCATAACGCTGCGGGAGCAGCAGAGCCGCGTTGATCGCCGCCTCCTGCGCTGACACGTCGACGTGGTCGCCGCGTCCGTACATCGACTGTCCGTAGACGGCCACCATCGTGCCCACCGCTGCGTAGGAGCCGGCCAATGTCTCGGTGTAGGAGCCGCCCAGCTGCAGCGGCTCCCGCTCTTGTCGTCCGCACAGGTGCGAGAATCCGCCGATGGCGCAGCAGGTCAGGTGATTCCAGTCCCACTCGGCGTATGGACCGGTCGATCCGAAGCCGGTCACCGTCGTCAGGATGATGCGCGGGTTGATCGAGCGCAGCGCCTCGTACCCGGAGCCTCTTGAGGCGAGGTACGACTCGGTTCGGTGGGAGATGACCACGTCTGCGCCGGCGATCAGCCGATTCCAGATCGAGTAGTCGTCGTGAACGGAGCGCTTTGAGGTGTTGGCGAAGAGGAACGCGGGCGACGCCTCAGGGTCGGCCGCGCGACCGCGGGCGGAGTCACCGCCGGGCGGTTCGAGCTTGATCACGTCCGCGCCCAGATCGCCCAGCAGCTTGGCCGCGAAGGGCGCGGCCAGGCCCTCCGAAATGTCGAGCACCCGCAATCCGTCCAGAGCTGTGACCATATTGCCCGTTCCCGTCTGCGGGCATGGTAATGCGGACGCGGCCTGCCGTGACTATTGCTGCTGACGCAGCTCTCGCTGTTTGTCGATCGTGATGTTCGTCGCGCGGCGGTATTCGGCCGACTTGTAGTGCGCCTCGAGCTGCTCGCGAAGGTCATCCTCGTCTGCCGAAGTGAATGAGACGTTCATCACCTCGCACCAGACCGTGACCTCGCCGGCGTCGGGGCCGGCGTCGCGGAAGGCATTGCGGGCCGTGCGCTTGGCCAGCTGTTCGTGAAGCCGATTCTTGAAGTCCGCCATGTTCGCCGCCTGTTGAGTTCCCGCCTAGACTTCGGCCATCGTACGCGACCGCGAGGAGTGCGCCATGGTCTGGGAGCCTGAAGTCGAAGAACTGCGCTACAGAGCCGAGCTGGCCGCCAGAGGCGGCACTCCCGACCGGATTGAGCGCCAACACCGATTGGGCCGCCTGACGGTGCGCGAGCGGATCGATGGTCTGCTCGATGACGGGTCGTTCCACGAAGTGGGCGCGTTGGCCGGTCTGGGCGAGTACGAGGACGGCGAGCTGGTCGGGTTCACGCCCGCCTCATACGTGATGGGGCTGGGCAAGATCGACGGCCGCACGGTCGCGGTGGGCGGCGAGGACTTCACCATCCAGGGCGGATCGGCGCTCTTTCCCATGCAGCGGTTGAAGGGCGGATTGGGCGGATTCTGCGAGCAGCTGGCCCTGGAGTACCGAGTGCCGCTGATCCTGTTGATCGACGGAGCCGGCGCCAACGTCGCCGCGACCAAGCGAATGGGCACCACCTACCTGCCCAACGGCGGCGGATCGAGCTTTATGACGTCGATTGAGGCGATGCGCAACGTGCCAGTCCTGGCTGGCGTGTTGGGCGCCATCGCCGGCGGACCGTCAGGCCGCGCGATGATGGTGCACTGGTCCGTCATGACGAAAGGCCGCTCGGCCATGTTCGCCGCCGGGCCGCCCGTCGTGAAGCGCGGCATCGGACATGACGTCACCAACGAATCGCTGGGCGGATCGCACATCCACGTGCACACCTCCGGCTGCATCGACAACGAAGCCGAAGACGAGCCGGACGCGTTCAACCAGATCCGCCAGGTACTCTCCTATCTGCCCGACAACGTGAACGAACTGCCCCCGGCCGCACCTGTCCGCGATGCCCCAGACGGGGCCGCCGAGAGCCTGATCGACCTTGTGCCGCGCAACACCCGGCGTCCGTACTCCATGCATCAACTGATCGGCTCGGTCGTCGACGGAGGTGAGTTCTTCGAGGTCAAGCCGCACTGGGGCACGGCCGTGATCACCGCCTTCGCCCGCATTGACGGACTGCCGATCGCGATCGTGGCCAACAACCCGCTCAAGAACGGCGGCGCGCTCGACCGCGACGGCTCCGATAAGCAAACGCACTTCCTCGAGCTGTGCAACTACTTCCACATCCCGATCGTCTATCTGGTCGACGTGCCAGGCTTCATGATCGGCGAGCAAGCCGAACGCGAAGGCACGCTCCGCGCGGGGATGCGCGCCATGTGGGTCGGACTGCAGGCGACCGTGCCGCAGCTCACGATCGTGATCCGCAAGTGCTACGGCATGGCCGGTATGGCCACCGGCAACGCGGCGCGGCTCAACTACCGGCTCGGCTGGCCATCGGGCGAGTGGGGCTCGATCCCGATTGAGGGCGGCGTCGACGCGGCCTACCGCCGCGAGATCGCGGAAGCCGACGATCCTGCGGCGCGGCGCGAGGAAATCGAGTCCGATCTGCGCTCCCTGCGCAGCGTCTTCCGAACCGCCGAGACATTCGGCATCGAGGAGATCATCGATCCGCGCCAGACACGCAGCTACCTGCAACAGTTCGTCGAGCGCGCCTACAAGGTGCTGCCGCATGAGCTCGAACCGAAGCCCATCTACGGAGTCCGCCCCTAGAGTCCGGCCGCGCGCGCGATCAACACCGCGGCGCCGGCGATCACGCAGTACACAGCGAACGGAGCCAGCGACCTGCCCCGCACCAGCCAGAGCAGCGCTCGAATGGCCACCAGCGCCGTGGCAAACGAGACCAATGCTCCCACAATGAGGACATCCACGCCGGTCGATGCTCCTTCGTCGATCAGCGCCGCCACCGCCAGCACTCCAGCACCGGCCAGGGCCGGCATCGCGAGCCAGAACGCCCATCGCGCCGCCGCCTCGCGAGATTGTCCCAGCGCCATCCCCGCGACCATGCAGATTCCCGAGCGGGACATCCCCGGCAGGATCGCCAGGCATTGCGCGACGCCAATCGCCGCTGCCTGACCCGCTCCCAACGGCGAGCCTTGCGGCGCGGCGCGACGGGTACGCCACTCCGCTCCGCCGATCAGTACTCCGGTGACGAGCAAGAATGCGCCCGCCGCCGTCGCGTCGCGCAAGTCGTCTTGCAGCGTCTCGTAGAACAACCCGCCGACCATCACGATCGGCAGCGTGCCGATGAGCCCCAGCCAGAGCAGACGCCGCGGCCTGAGACCCTCGACGCAGCCAACGTCTGAGCGCAGGCCGGAAATCACCGCACAGACGTCGCGGCGGAAGGCGACGAGTATGGCGGCGAGCGTGCCGACGTGCACCGCAACGTCGAAGTCGAGGCCTGGATCGTCCCAACCGAACAGCCAGCGCGCGAGGGCGAGGTGCCCGCTCGATGAGATCGGCAGGAACTCGCTGAGCCCTTGTACGACGGCCAGTACGATCGCTTCGAGGATGCTCACCTAGACTCACTCACAGCATCACTCTAGGAGCCGACATGGACATCTCTGAAGTCATCCGCAGCACCTTCGCCGCTCGACAGTTCACCGACGATCCGGTGCCTGATGATGTGTTGGTACGGATGCTGGAACACGCCCGCTTCGCGCCCTCTGGAGGCAATCGTCAGGGTTGGCACGTGATTGTTGTGCGAGACCCGGAAATTCGCGCCGCCATCGCGCAGGCCGCCGAGCGTCCCGCCAAGCGCTACGTCGCCATGCAGCAAGCGGGCGAGGGTCCGTGGAATGCGGTGTACCCGTCCAGCGTGACTGACGAGTCGGCGGCCCACCTGCCCTCGCCGCGGCGTCTGATGGACCCGTACCTGAACGCGCCCGTGCTGCTGGCAGTGGTCGTTGATCTGGGCGAAGTGGCATCCGTCGACAAGGAGCTGGACCGCGTCGGCGTGATCTCCGGCGGTTCCATCTATCCGTTCGTCTGGAGCCTGCTGCTGATGGCTCGCAACGAAGGTTACGGCGGCACGCTGACGACGATCCCGGTCGCCAATGAGCCGGACCTCAAACCCATCCTGGGTCTGCCCGACCACTACGCGATCGCCGCGTTCCTGCCGATCGGCAAGCCTGTCAAGCAGCTGACCAAGCTGAAGCGAGGCCCCGTCGACGGCTTCACCACCATCGACCGTCTTGATGGCGAATCGTTCGGCGGCTAAACGCTCGGAACGCTAGGAGCCAGCCGCGGGCGACTCGGCAGATGTTCCTGCCAGGATCGTGGTCGACGACTCGATCAGCACTCGCCGGATGAAGTCCCCAGGTGCTTCGCCAAGGAGTTCCCCCGCTTGCACGATTTGGCGCACTTCATCTCTACTGACGTCGACGATCAGGCCAGATACCTCAGGATTGAGCACAAGCTCAAAGAAGTCTTCCTCAGAATCCTCCCACAGATCGGGGGGGTGTTCGGGCTGCGTGGAGGCTGCGATTGCGTCGGTCATCTTCTTCTGCCGCCTCTATGCCGACGGTGTAGCAATTCGTCTCTTCTGCTGGATTCGAAACCGGTCACAATGGTAGACCGATCGTCTTGATCAGGGTACTCAATGATGATCGTGAAGATTCGCCCCGTCCGGTCGGGGCCGATGATCTTCAGGCGCTCCGGCTGCTCGTAGAACACCCCGTCAGGGCCGAAGTACGATTTTGCGGACTGTGCTGCCATCACCGGGTCGATCTGGCGCACTTCCATTGCTTGTTCAATCGTGAGTCCGTGGGCATCGAGCTTATCGGCTGTGTCAGGACTCTCTTGGAACTCGGGAACTCGACGGGGTCTCCTGCGTCTTCGGGGCACGTTGCTCATCCCTTTGTCGCGATGATCGCGTCCAACTCCTCCTTCAATCTGCCCAGGATTGCGTCGTAGCCGTAGTGCCCCAACGACTCCTCGCCGCGCTTCAGATTGACCGCCAGCGGACCGCACCAGAGACCGAGGTCGGCGTCGTCGGTCTCGCCCGGGCCGTTCACCCGGCAGCCCATCACGGCGATCGTGATGTCGTACTCCGACGCGTATTCGGTCATTGCCTTCACGTCTTGCGCCAGGTCCACGAACTTCTCATTCTCCACGCGCGAGCAGGAGGGACAGGAGATGATGTTCAATCCCTCGTCGAATTTCGGCGGCACCGAACGGAAGCGGCCCGCCGCGATGTCCGACAGGATGTCGCGCGCGACGGTGATCTCCTGACCCTTGTCATCGAATGGCACGGTGAGCGAGACGCGCACGGTGTCGCCAATCCCCTGAGAGACAAGCTGTTCAAACGCCACGCGAGTCTTGATCACGCCCTCGGGGGGCATGCCCGCTTCCGTCACGCCGAGATGCAGCGGCACGTCGGGACGCTCGGCCGCGAACGTCTGATTGACCTCCACGACCTGCTTCCAGTCGGAGTCCTTGAGCGACACGACGTAACGCTCGAAGCCCAGCTCGTCGAGGATCCCGCAGTGCTCGGACGCCGACGCGACGATGGCCGACACGTGGTCGTCCGGATAGCGCTCGATCATGCGCGGGTCGATTGACCCGCAGTTCACGCCGACCCGAATCGCGCAGTCGTTCGCGGCCGCGGTCTCGGCGATGAATGCGACCTTGTCACGGACTGACTTGTCTTTCTCATGGTGATGCAGGTGACCGGGGTTGTAGCGGATCTTGTCCACGTGTGGCGCCACCTGGACGCACAGGCGGTAGTTCTCCTGCAAGTCGACCGAGAGCGGCGCTGACGTCTGCTCACGTACGGCGGCGAGTGCTTCGACGTCTTTGCGCGAGTCGACCGCCACGCGAACCAGGTCCGCGCCGGCTGCTTCTAGCAACTTGACCTGGCGGACGGTCGCCTCGATGTCTTGCGTGCGCGTCGCCGCCATCGATTGCACGACAATCGGATGGCCGCCGCCGATCATGACGTCTCGCACCTGCACCGCCCGGGTGGGGTTGCGGCGCAGGTCGCCGCTCAGATGAATCGTCTCAGACATCTCATGCCTCCGCCTGCTCTTCAGATGCATCGTACCGTTGAGCCATGTTGGTGGATGTGATCTTCCTGATCCTCTTTGCCGCCGCATGGCTGTTCCTGGCGATGCTGAGCTGGATTGCGCTGAGTCTGCGTCGACGCGCGGTTGGCGCGCTGTGGGCCGCTCCGTTTGCCGTGCTGGGCGGCATTGGCGGGGGTGTGTTGGTCCCACTGGCCGGACTGGACAACGAGTTGGGCATCGCCGTCTCGATGCTCGCGGCGCTCCTCGGCGCTGGCCTTGCCTGCTCGATGAGCTTTCGGGCATGGGACAGATTCGACCTGGATAGACGGTTCACCAAGTGGTCGCGCAGACCAAGATGATGCGCGCAGCGGCTCGCTGATATCGTCGCAACGGACCCTCCTTGCGTTGGGAAACAGAAGATGTCCATCGTTCGTATGTCCGCAATGTTCGGCCGCACCTTGCGCGAGGCGCCGGCCGACGCGGACTCCGCTAACCACCAGCTGCTCCTGCGCAGCGGACTAATCGTCCAACTCGCCGCCGGCGTCTACTCCTTCCTGCCGCCGGCCTGGCGCACCCTGCGCAAGATCGAGCAGATCATCCGCGAGGAGATGGAGCACGCCGGCTCGCAAGAGCTGCGCATGCCGGCGATCCAGCCGCGCGAGCTCTGGGAGGAGTCAGGCCGCGCCGACTCCTACGGTCCTGTCCTGTTCAATCTCCAAGACCGACGCGACCGCACCATGGTCCTCGCCCCAACCCACGAGGAATCGGTCACCGACCTCTTCCGCAAGGTGGTTCAGTCCTACCGCGACCTGCCCCAGAGCGTCTTCCAGATGCAGACCAAGTTTCGCGACGAGCCGCGCCCGCGCGGCGGACTCGTCCGCGTGCGCGAGTTCATCATGAAGGACGCCTACACCTTCGACGTGGACGATGAGGCGTTCCAGCGCAGCTATCTCGCGATGCGGCAGGCGTACCACAACATTTTCGAGCGCTGCGGTGTGCCGGTCGTGGCGGTCCAGGCTGACTCTGGCGCAATCGGCGGCAAGCAGTCGGAGGAGTTCATCTTCCTCACTGAAATCGGCGAGGACAACATCATCCTCTGCCCGTCATGCGGCTACGCCGCCAACCAGGAGCGCGCCGAGTTTGCACGCGGCGATGCCGCAGGCTCCGACGGTGAGCTCGAAGAGGTGACCACGCCCGGCGTCGCCACCATCGACGACCTCGCCGCCTTTCTCAACGTTCCAGCGTCCGCGACCGCGAAAGCTGCGTTTTTCCTCGTCGACGGCCAGCCGACCTTTGCCGTCATCCGCGGCGACCTTGAGGTCAATGAGCTCAAGCTGCTCAATGCGCTGGATGGCCTGGAAGTCCGCCCGCTGCTGCCAGAGGAAGTCGAGGCCGCCGGCTGGGTGGCCGGCTACGCCTCGCCGATCGGCGTCGCCCCGGCGCGAGTGGTTGTCGACCCAAGCATCGTCGATGCCGGCGGCCTGGTCGCGGGGGCGAACAAGATCGACGTCCACCTGCGGCACGTCACCTACGGCCGTGACTACACGGCAAGCGTGATCGCCGACATCGGATTGGCCGAAGCCGGCCACGGCTGTGCACAGTGCGACTCAGCGCTCGAGATGCGGCGCGGGATCGAGCTCGGCCACATCTTCAAGCTCGGTACCCGCTACGCAGACCCGATGGACGCCACCTTCCTCGACGCGGACGGCGAGCGTCGCACGCCGATCATGGGCTGCTACGGCATTGGCGTCGAACGGCTGATGGCGGCGGTCGTGCAGGCCAACCACGATGAGTTCGGCATCGTCTGGCCGCTCTCAGTCGCGCCGTTTGACGTCCACATTGTCCCGCTGGGAGCCGGCGACGAGGTCGCGCAGGCCGTGCAGCAAGTAACCGACGCGCTATCGGACGCCGGGCTGCACGTCCTCTGCGACGACCGCGACGAGCGGGCGGGCGTCAAGTTCAACGATGCCGATCTGCTCGGCGCGCCGCTGCGGATCACGATCGGCGCGCGCGGACTGAAGGACGGCCTGGTCGAACTGAAACCGCGCCGAGCGTCGGAGCCTCGCGCGACGCCGTTGGCCGAGGCGGCCGAGGCCGCAATCGCCGCCGTGCAGTCCAGCGCTGCGGTGTAGCGCCAGAGCGGTCGTACTTGACACTACACCGCACTACACCGCACTGAGACGGCGCATCTGCGGTGTATAGTTGCGATGTGGATGTCGGGTGGTGGGGTCGGGCTCACCGGTCTGATCCTGCGCCGCAGGCATCAGACATCAACCCACGACACGGATTCCCGCTCTCCCAGCAGGACGACTGACCCGATGACACCCGAATTTCTGCTCGCAATCAAACAGCTGCGCAACGACAAGAACCTCGACGAAGAGGTCGTGTTCGGCGCCGTCGAACGCGGCATGGCGGCCGCCGTCAAGCGCCGCTGGGACCTGCCTGGCGTCGTCATGGTCGAAATCGACCGCTACGACGGCAGCATGAAGGCCTGGTCCGAGCGCGAGGTCGTGGAGATTGAGGAAGACATCGCCGAGCCCGATCTGCAGATCGAGCTCGAGCGCGCCCAACAGATCGATCCCAACGTCCAGATTGGCTCGACGCTGCGCGAAGACCACGAGGACATCGGCGACATCGGCGGTCGGATCGAAGCGCAGACGACCAAGCAGGTCGTCCTCCAAGCGCTGCGCGAGGCCGAGCGCGAGGCCATCTTCGCCAAGTACGCCGGCGACGAGGGCGGCATCATCTCTGGCACGGTCCAGCGCGCCGAATCACACCAGATCATCATCGAACTGGCCGATTCCACCGAAACGGTCATGCCGGCCGCCGAACTCGTCCGCATGGAACGCCTGCGCAGCGGCCAGCGGGTCAAGGCCATGCTGGTCGAGGTGATGCGCGAGAACAAGGGGCCGCAGCTCAAGACGTCGCGAGCGCGCCCGGAGTTCGTCCAGCGGCTGTTCGAGCTCGAAGTGCCGGAAATCATGCGCGGTATCGTCGAAATCCGCGGCGTCGCCCGCGAACCCGGACACCGCACCAAAGTGGCCGTCTACTCCAACCGCGAGGGCGTCGACCCGATCGGCAGCTGCATCGGCATGCGCGCGATGCGGATCCAGAACATCGTCAACGAACTGAGCGGCGAGCGGATCGACGTGATCGAATGGGACCGCGACCCGCGCCGCTACGTCGAGCACGCGCTCAGCCCAGCGCAGATCCTCGCCGTGCGCATCGATCCCGACACCAACACCGCCGAGTGCGCCGTGCCGGATATGCAGCTGAGCCTGGCGATTGGCCGCGAGGGACAGAATGCGCGGCTCGCCGCGCGGCTGACCGGTTTCCGCATCGATCTCAAGCCCCAGACGGTGGCCGAGCGGCTGCAAGAAGAGGGCAAGGGACCGTTTGCGCCGCAGGTCGAGTATGAACTGGCGCCCGAGCCGGAGCCCGAGCCTGAACCGGCCGCCGTGACGGCGCCGTCGATGGCGACTGCGGAGCTCGATCCGGCCCAGGCGTCTGCGCCGATCGAAACCGCGCCGGTCCAGACCGAGCCGATCGATGAGCCTGAGCTGATCGAGGATGAGCCCGAACTCGAGCCCGTCCTGCAAGCGACCGAAGTCGCACCCGCTGCTCGCGACGACGGACAGATCCGCTTTGGCGAAGACGTCCTGCGCCGGGAGCAAGAGCAGGAGTCGCAGCGCAGACGGCGTCGCCGTCCTCGCTACCACGAGGTCGATGAGGATCTCGAGGAAGACCCATACGCCGATTACGAAGACGAATTCGCAGAGGACTTCTAGGAGCGCGCCCGCCACCCCCGCTGGTCCATCTTCCGTCTGACGGCGACGCGGGTTCCAGCCCCGCGCAGCACGAGAGAATGTCATGTCCGACCGCCCACGCTCCCCTGCCTCCGCTCCGCTGCGGCGCTGCGTCGTCTGTCGCCAGTCGGCGCCCAAGTCCGAGTTGCTGCGCGCGGTCCGAGGGCCGGACGGATCGGTCTCGCTGAGCCAGTCGGCCGACGGTCGCGGCGCCTACATCCACATGCGGGACGCGTGCCTGACCGCCGCGGCGTCGGAGCCCAAGCGGCTCGAACGCTCGCTGCGCATCCAGCTGCCTGAAGCGCTGATCGCCGAGCTACAAGAACGCACCACCCAGATCGCCAGCGCGATCGCCTAACCTCAAGCTTCGGAGTCCGCCATGACGACCCAACAGCGCACCCAGCAGACACCGCCGCCGATCGAGGACGCCGTCGTCCAGATTCCCCGCACGCTGACCGTGCGCGAGCTGGCAGACCTGCTCGGCGACACGCCAGTCACGATCATCAAGACGCTGATGACCAACGGCATCATGGCCGATGTCTCGAAAACGCTCGATTACGGCACGGCGGCGATCGTCGCGCTGGAGCGCGGCTTCGACCCTGAGGAGGCGGGCGATGTTGTGGAGGAGGCTGAAGCGCCGTCCACGCTCGACCTGCTCGACCTGCCCGAGGAAGAGCAGGACGCCGAATCCGATCTACAAAGCCGTGCGCCCGTGGTCGCCGTACTGGGGCACGTCGACCACGGCAAGACATCGCTGCTCGACTACATCCGTCAGGCCAACGTCGCCGAAGGCGAGGCGGGCGGCATCACGCAGCGGGTCGGCGCCTATCAGGCCGCGGCCGGCGACCGCGTGATCACCTTTATCGACACGCCAGGCCACGCCGCGTTCACCGAGATGCGCGCGCGTGGCGCGCAGGCGACCGATATCGCGATCCTGGTCGTGGCCGCCAACGACGGCGTGATGCCCCAAACGCTCGAGGCCGTCAATCACATCCACGCGGCCGGCGTCCCCTACGTCGTCGCCCTGAACAAGATGGACCTCGACAACATCAACCCTGACCGCGTCAAGGCGGCGCTCGCCGATATCGAGGTCGTGATCGAGGAGTACGGTGGCGACGTGCCGCTCGTCGCCGTCTCGGCGACCGAGGGCGACGGCATGGACGACTTGCTCGAGACGTTGTTGCTCGTCGCCGATCTCGCCGACCTGCGCGCCAACCCCAATCGTGCCGCCTCAGGCGTCGTGCTCGAAGCCGAGCTCGATCGGCGGCAAGGCCCGCGCACGACGCTGCTGATCCAGCGCGGCACGCTGCGACAAGGCGACGCCATCCTCGTTGGACAGACGTGGGGACGCATCAAGGCGATGACCGACTTCGTCGGCAAGCGCATCGACGAGGCCGGTCCGTCCATGCCCGTCGTCGTGCTCGGCCTGCAAGACGTGGCAGAGGCCGGCGACGCCTTCCGCGTCGTGGGCAGCGATCGCGAAGCGAAACGAATCTACGGGCAGGCCCGCCGCGAGCGAGAGGCGCGCGACGCGCAAATCCAGCATTCCGCCTCGCTCGACGCGCTCTTCGGCGAAATCTCGCGCGGCGATGTCTCGGCGCTCAACCTGATCGTCAAGACCGACGTCGTCGGATCAGTCGAGGCGCTGCGCGAATCGCTCGAACAGCTCACCAACGAAGAGGTCACGGTCAAGGTCATCCATGCCGCGGCTGGCCCCGTCTCTGTGGCTGATGTCAACCTCGCTCTCGCGTCTGAGGGACTCGTGATCGCCTTCAACACGCCGGTCGAGCCGGGCGCCGAGCGCCTGGCCGAGTTGGAGGGCGTCGAGGTGCGCAGCTACTCGATCATCTACGAGGTGATCGAACAGGTCGAAGCCGCGATCAGCGGGCTGCTCGAGCCGGTCCACATGCAAGTCGTCGACGCCCACGCCGAGGTCCTGCAGGTCTTCCCCATTCGCGGACTCGGCAACATCGCCGGTTGCCGTTCGCTCGACGGATCGATCCGCGCCGACGCCATGGTGCACGTGTACCGCAATGGTGAGCAGATCGCCGAGTCGCCCATCTCCAGCCTGCGCCGCTTCCAGGACACCGTGCGCGAAGTCGATGCTGGACAGGAGTTCGGCGTCGCGTTGGCCCGCTACGACCGCTTCGAGGCCGGCGATCAGCTCGAGTTCTTCCACATCGAAGTGCAGTCGCGGATCGTCCAGGGCGGCGAAATCCGCAACGTGACTCGCTGAGCGCCGAGATGGCACGCACACTTCGCCCCCATGCTCGAGTCGGCGTCCGCGACGCCGCCGGCGTCGATCGGATGGACAAGGTCAACGATCTGCTGCGCGACACCATCGCGGAGGTGATCGCGCGCGAGCTGAAGGATCCACGTCTGGAGCGAACGATGCTGAGCGTGACCGAGGTGCGCGCGTCCCGAGACCTGCGCAACGCGACGGTGCTGATCTCCGCCATGGCGCCGCCCGACACCTCCAGCGATGACCAGTCACAGGCCGCCGCCCAGGCGATTGACGCGCTCAACGGAGCCGCGCCGTTTGTGCATCGCACAATCCGCCGCTCGCTGCGGATGAAGCGCGTGCCGTGGCTCAGCTTCGAGCTCGACCAGCGCCTCGCCGGAGCGGCGGAGATGCAGGAGCGTCTGCGCGGCCTGAGTGGCAGCGGGACGAGCACGGGCACGGGCGGATCATGAGCCGCCGACGCCGTGAGCCGCATCACCCCGGCGCCGTCTTCCTGGTCGACAAGCCACAGGGGCCGACTTCGCACGACATCGTGCGCGACATCCGCCGCTGGACGGGCCTGCGCCGAGTCGGGCATGGCGGCACCCTCGATCCATTGGCCAGCGGACTGCTGCCCGTATTCGTCGGCGTCGCGACGCGCCTGAACGAGTACCTCGCGCCCTACCGCAAGTCATACGAGGCGACGCTCCTCCTGGGCCAGGCGACCGACACCGACGATAGCGAGGGCAGGGTCATCTCGCGCGAGGCTGTGCCGGCGTTGAGCGCAGAGGAGATCGACGCGGCGCTCGATCAGTTCCGCGGAGAGATCTCGCAGGTTCCACCGCAGTTCAGCGCGGTCAAGCGCGACGGTGTCGCCGCCTACCGCTCGGCGCGAGCAGGCGAGCACGTCGAGATCGACGCGCGCGACGTGACCGTGCACGACCTGCGCGCGACGAGCATCGACTTGCCGCATATCACGCTGTCCATGTCGGTCAGCACGGGCACCTATGTCCGCGCCATCGCCCGCGACCTCGGTCAGGCGCTTGGTTGCGGCGCGCACGTGACCGAAATGCGGCGCAGCGCGATTGGCCCTTGTCTGGCGTCGGACGGTCACACGCCCGACGAGCTGGCGGCGGCCGCCGATGCGGGAGATGTCTGGTCGCTCTCGATCTCGCCGGCCGACCTATTCCCCGAATGGCCGCACTTTCACCTGCAGGGCGAACAACTCCAACGCGTCAAACGAGGCCAGTCGATCCGCCATGCGCCGGTCGACGGCTGGGACACCGCGCTCGCCATCAACGACGCCAATCAGGTCACCGCCGTCCTGCGCCGCGACCAACTGAGCGCCGCCACCTGGCAACCAGAGAAAGTCCTGAGCGCGAGCTAGCGCCACCGCGGCTCGTCGTCCCAGCGAAGTCTGGGAGCACGCTTGCGGTTTGTGTATCTGACCAGGCGAGATTCCAGACAAGCTGGAACGACGATCATCGGCGACCAGAACGCGACGGCGATGCGGCCAGTCGTAGAGACGCGCCAGCTAGCAGCTGTCGGGGACGCTGAACAGCAAGGCCAGCGCGTCGTCCTCGGCGACCAGCGAGTAGGACGTGTCCGCGTCGAGCAGGACGCCGTCGCCCGCGCTCAACGTGTCGTTGTCGTCTTCGGTGCCGATCGCGATCGCGCCCTCGGCCACGATCAGGGCGGTGGCACGTTCAGTCTTGCGGTTGAGAGCTTGCTGGCCCGCGGGCAGCCGAATCGCCTCGGAGGCGAGCGATGTCGGGATCGAACGGTCGGCGCGGCCAGCGCGGCCGTCGCCGCCGATCTGGGCGGCGATGCGCTGCAGCGGCACGCTCAGCTGACTCCTGCCGTCGCGAGATAGCTCAGCAGATCCTGCATCGTGCGAATCTCGGCCGCGTCCTCTTCGGGAATCTCGAGCTGATGGTCGTCTGTCGAGAACTCCTCCTCGATCGCAATCGTCAGATCAACGATGTCGAGTGAATCGGCGTCGAGGTCGTCAATCAGGTGCGCCTCCGCAGTGACCTTCTCGAGCGGCTGACGCAGCTGGTCAGCCACGAGCTGGCAGACGCGCGACTGCAGGCTGGCATCGTCGGACATGTTGCGGCTCCCGTCTTGCAGCGTGACGGCTGGATGCAGGCTAGGTTATCGCTCAGTCGTCGACGCGGGCGAGAACGGCGACGCCGTTCTGTCCGCCAAAGCCGAAGCCGTTGACAATTGCCGCGTCAAACGCGCAGTCCCGCGCCGTGTTGGGGACATAATCGAGGTCGCAGGCTGGATCGGCCGTGTCCAGGTTGATCGTCGGCGGCAGAACGCCGTGGTAGAGCGCCAGCGCGGTCGCCGCGCCGGACAACGCGCCAGCCGCGCCCATCAGGTGCCCAGTCATCGATTTCACGGACGACACGGCCAACGCGTCGGCGTGACTGCCGAACACCGTGCGAATGGCGCGGGTCTCGATCGCGTCGTTGAGCGGCGTCGACGTGCCGTGTGCGCAGATGTAGCCGATCTGGTCGGGATTCAACCGGGCGTTGCGCAGGGCGGCGGACATGGCGCGGGCCGCGCCGTCACCGTCGGGATCGGGCGCCGTGATGTGATACGCGTCGGCGCTGCGGCCGCCGCCCAGAATCTCGGCATAGATGCGGGCTCCGCGGGCGCGGGCTGACTGCAAGGTTTCGATCAGACAGACGACAGCGCCTTCGCCGAAGACGAATCCATCGCGGTCGGCGTCGAAGGGCCGCGAGGCGGCTTCGGGATCGTCGTTGCGGCGCGACAGCGCCTGCATGTTGGCGAGACCCGAAATGCCCAGCGCGGACACATTGGACTCGGTGCCGCCGGCCAGCGCGATGTCGGCCTCGCCGTCGAGCAGGAGGCGGCGGCTGTCGATGAAGGCATAGACGCTCGCGGCGCAGGCCGCCAGCGAGGTCAGCGCCGGACCGCGCAGCCCCAGCTCAATCGATACCTGGCAGGAGGCCATGTTGCCCGCCATCATCGGCACGAACATGGCAGAGACCCGCCCAGGTCCCTTCTCGTTCAGCACCTCGGACTGCTGCGCGATGGTCGTGACGCCGCCGCCGCCAGTGTTGATCACGGCTGCGGCGCGCTCGGCCTCGACCGCCTCGAGGTCGAGGCCGGCGTCGGCGACGGCCAGTCGGGCGGCCGCGACGCCCAGCTGCGCGAAGCGGGCCATCCGCCGCGCCGACTTAGTCTCCATGTAGTCCGCCGGCGTGAAGCTCGGGATGTCGGCAGCGATCTGCACCTTGAGCCCGGCCTCGATCAGCTCGGGGACGCGTCGGGCGCCTGAGCGGCCCTGCGTCAGCGACTCCCAGAAGGCGTCAACACCAGTGCCAATCGGCGTGACGGGACCAATGCCCGTGATGACGACTCTCTCGTCAGCGGATCGATCGGAGAAGGTCATGCGACGTAGCGTTTCAGCAGCACGGCGGCATTGTGGCCGCCCAGTCCGACCGAGAACGACAGCGCCGCCTCCGTTTGCAGCTCTCGCGCCACGTTGGGAATGACGTCGACGTCTAGTTCGGGATCGGGCGTGTTGTAGTTCAGCGTCGGCGGCGCGACGCCTTCCTTCAGCACCATCGCCGAGATGATGACTTCCAGCGCGCCCGACGCGCCCATCATGTGGCCGGTGGCCGGTTTGATCGAGGAGAGCGCCAGGTCATCGACATGCGAGCCGAACATGCGCCGCATCGCGGTGACCTCGACGAGATCGCCCAGCCGCGTCGCCGTGCCGTGTGTGGACACGTAACCGATCTGGGTGGGGTCGATGTTGGACTCCTCCAGCGCCTGCTGCACGCTGACCATCAGCCCGCGTCCGTGCGACTCCGGCTGGGCGATATCGTGCGCGTCGTTGGCCGATCCGCCGCCGACGACTTCGGCATAGATCGGTGCACCGCGAGCGAGCGCGTGGTCGAGGTCCTCGATCATCATCGCCGCCGCGCCCTCGCCCGGCACGAACCCGTTGCGGTGCAAGTCGTAGGGCGCGCAGGACGTCGAGAGCGGCTCGGCCGGCGTGGCGAGCACGCCCATTCGTTCGAAGCAGACGTGGAAGAGCGGCAAGATGATCGCCTCTGAACCGCCCACGATCAGGGCGTCGGCGCGGCCGGCCTTGATCTGCAAGAGTCCGTCGGCGACCGCGTTGGCGCCGGTCGCGCAGGCCGAGGTCGGCGAGAAGTTGGGCCCCGTCGCACCGGTCGCAATCGACAGGTGGCCAGACGCGGCGTCGGCGATCAGGTTGGGCATGGCGAACGGTGAGACCCGCCGCGCGCCGCGCTCTACCAGCGTGTCTTGCCAGCGCGTGACCAGCTCCATCCCGCCGCCGCCCGACCCGAAGATGATGCCGACTCGGTGTTGATTGTCCTCGTTGATCGTCAAGCCCGAGTCCGAGAACGCTTCGATCCCGGCCGACATCGCGTACTGCGTGTTCAGGTCCATGTGACGCAGCGCCTTGGCGTCGGGCAGCACCGACTCGGGGTCGAAATCCTTGACCTCCGCTGCGATTGGCGATTTCGCCCCCCACGCTTCGGGGTCGAACCGCTTGATGCGATCCACGCCACTCTCGCCCGCGAGGAGATTCTGCCAGGTGGTGGGCATGTCGTTGCCGACAGGCGTGACCGCGCCCACACCCGTGATCACGACACGGCGCCCGCTATTGGCCCGAAACGCATCGGCAGTCACTACTTGGGGATCCCGTCGCTCTTGTCCGGGTAATCACGATGCGAGAGCCCGTGATCGTCGTCCGAGACGGGGAACGTCCAGGACGAGCGCGAGATGCGACGCACCAACTTGGAGAGCACGTCGCCCGGTCCTGCTTCGACGAACAGCGTCGACCCTTGCGCGGCCATGGTCTTGACCGCCTGCTGCCACTGGACCGGCGCCGTCAGCGCCTCCGACAACTCATGCGCCAGCTGTTCCTTGGTGTGCATCAGACCGCCCGAGATGTTGCTCACGACCGGCACAACCGGATCTCGCCAGTTGACCGAGTGGACCGCCTCCGAGAAGTGCGTCTGGGCTTCCGACATCAGCGGCGAGTGCGAGGCGATCGAGATCGGCAGGCGGACGACGCGTCGCGCGCCCTGCTCATCGGCGAGGCGCATCATCTTCTCCAGCGGCGCCTCGTCGCCCGAGACGACCGTCTGGCCAGGGCAATTGTCGTTGGCCACCACGAGCGTGCCCTCCTCCTGCGCCTCGCCCACCAGGCGCCGCAGCACGCGGTCGCGCAGGCCGATGATCGACGCCATACCGCCCGGCCGCATGCTGTCGGCGGCGTGCATCACCTCCGCTCGGCGTCGGACGAGCTGCAGCGCCTCGTCGAAGTCGACCGCGCGCGCGGCGAACATCGCGGTGATCTGTCCCATGCTGTGGCCCGAAACCAGCTTGGGCGAGAGCGTCCAGCCCGCATGATCCCACTTGTGGCGCAGCGCCTCGAGCCAGGCGACGGAGGCGACGAAGATCGCCGGCTGCGAATGCGTCGTCTGGTTCAGATCTTCCGTCGGGCCGTGCTCAATCAGGTGCAGCAGGTCATAATCCAGCACCTCGTTGGCGCGGTTGAACCAGTGCTGAGCGTTCGGGTACACGGTCAGCACCTTGCCGGCCATGCCGACCGACTGCGATCCTTGACCAGGGAAGAGCAGCGCGTATTCGTCGTCGGTCAGAGCGGGGTGTTCGCCGCTTGGCGGTTCTTCTGCGGGGTCTGCCGCTTGGGTCTCGGTGTCCATCTCGGCTCCTGACCATCGGCTCCGTGGCGGTGAACGTCGCGATGCTCCGACGGGTTGATAGCCAATTGTACCGACTCTGCTGCTTGTCGTGCGACTATCCAGTATGCAGTGCCCAATGTGCAGGCCCAATGTGCCGCACGACGCGGCGAACGTTACGCCGGCCTGAAACAGTATCAGGCCATGACCATCCCGCCGTCGACGTGAATCACCTGGCCCGTGATGTACGCGCCGCCCGGACCGGCCAGGAACGCCACCAATGGCGCCACGTCCGCAGGATCGCCGAGCCGCTCGAGCGGGATGCGCTGCATCACGGCGCCGATCACATCATCCGACAGATCGGCGGTGATGTCCGTCTGGATGAATCCCGGCGCGACCAGATTGACCGTGATCCCGCGCGAGCCCAGCTCGTGCGCGAGCGAACGGGTCATGCCCGCCAAGCCGGCCTTGGCCGCCGCGTAGTTGGCCTGACCCGCATTGCCGACGGTACCGATCACCGAACCGATCGTGATGATCCGCCCCTTGCGCGCCCGCAGCATCCCGCGCAGCACGGACTGCGAGGCCAGGAACGAGCCGGTCAGGTTGGTGCCCACGACCGCTTGCCAGTCGTCCGACTTCATGCGCATGGCCAGCATGTCGCGGGTGATACCGGCGTTGTTGACAAGGATCGTCGGCGGGCCGAGTTCGGCGTTGACCGTCTTGGTCATTGCCGTGACCGCCTCGGCGTCGGAGATGTCGGCCTGGACCACCACGGCCTTTCGGCCCAGATCGCGTATCTCCGCCGCGACCGCCGCCGCGGCGTCAGCCGAAGCGGAGTAGTTCACGCCGACATCAGCGCCTTGACGCGCCAGCTCGAGCGCGATCGCCCGGCCGATCCCACGCGACGCCCCGGTGACGAGGGCGATGTCTCCGTGCAGAGCGAGTTGGGGCTCGTCCGTCATGCGCCGATGGTATCACCGACCGCCGCTCGCGCTGAATTCATATCGCTGTAACCAGACGCGCGCCGGTCGGAGTCACACTGGGGAGAACTGGTCCCGTGGACATTCAGGCGATCAAGTCGCTTGCCTGCTTCGCCAGAGGGGGAGACGCACATGGATCTACAAGTGGGCGAGGCCGGAAACACGGCCTGGCTGTTGACGTCTGCGGCCTTGGTCCTGCTGATGACGCCGGGTCTGGCCTTCTTCTACTCCGGTCTGGTGCGCACCAAGTCGGCCGCCGCGACCATCATGCAGTCGTTTGTGATGGCCGGCGTGGCCACTGTCGTCTGGGTCATGTGGGGTTACTCGCTGGCCTTCGGCACCGACATCGGCGGATTCGTCGGCAATCTCACCAACTTCGGCCTGCGTGGACTCGAACCGACCGCCGACGGCCTCGCTTTCATGGTCTTCCAGATGATGTTCGCGATCATCACGCCGGCGCTGATCACCGGCGCCTTCGTTGAGCGCATCTCGTTCAAGGCGCTGCTGGTCTTCACCGTGCTCTGGATCACCGTCGTCTACGCGCCGCTCTGTCACTGGGTCTGGCACCCAGACGGCTGGCTCTTCCAGCTCGACGCGCTCGACTTCGCCGGCGGTACCGTCGTCCACATCAACGCAGGCGCTGCCGCCCTCGCTGGCGCACTCTTCGTCGGACGCCGGCGCGACTCCGTCGCCGAGACGCGTCCACACGACGTCTCCAAGGTCGTGCTGGGTGCAGGCCTGCTCTGGTTCGGCTGGTTCGGCTTCAACGCCGGCTCCGCCCTGGCCGCCGACGGCGCCGCGATCAACGCCTTCGTGCAGACCCAAATCTCCGCCGCCGGTGGACTCGTCGCCTGGACCCTGTTGTCCTGGCGCTACACGGGACACCCGTCAATCGTCGGCGCTGCGACGGGCGCGGTCGCCGGACTGGTCGCGATCACGCCTGCGGCCGGCTCCGTCGGACAATGGCCGGCGACCGATGGCTACCTCAACTTCTTTCCGGCGCTCTGCATCGGCGCGGTCGCATCACTACTGGGATTCTTCGCAATCCGCGCCATGCATCGCTGGCACGATATGGATGACACGCTCGACGTCTTCGCCGTGCACGGCGTCGGCGGCATCTGGGGCGCGCTCGCCATCGGTATCTTTGCCGTCTCCGAAGTCACTGGCGGACCGAACGGCTTCATCGGCGGCTCGGCCGACCTCATCTGGCGCCAGGCGATCGGCGTCCTGGCCGCGCTGGGCTGGTCGTTCGTCTTGTCCGCCCTGCTGTTCATCGTGGTTCAGCGTCTGATGCCGCTGCGCGTCGACGAGCATCAAGAGATGCTCGGACTCGACCGCGGCGAACACAACGAGCCGGCCTACGAGTTTGACGAGATCGGCTTTGGCTGGGATGCCAGCGAAAGCATCGACCAGGAGATTCCGTCCGGCACCCAAGCGCTGAGGAAGCTGCTGCCATGAAGAAGATCGAAGCCATCATCCGCCCGGAGTCACTCGAACCGGTCAAACGCAAGCTGATCGAGGGCGGGATCACCGGGCTGCACGTCGAACGGGTCGTCGGACACGGCTACCAGGGCGGCATCGTCCAGGCCGGCCGCGGCGGACAGTTCTACGTCGTTGACATGATTCCGAAAGTCAAGATCATCACCGTGATCTCAGACTTCAACGTGGAGCCAGCGATCAACGCCATCATCGAGGGCGCGCGCAGCGAAGGCGACGGCCGCACCGGCGACGGCAAAATCTTCGTCACCGACGTCGAGGAAGCGGTGAGAGTCAGAACGGGAGAAAGAGGCCGCGAGGTGCTCTGAGGGGCCCTACTTCGTCCTGTTCCAGAGTCGCCAAAGGCGTCGGGGTGCGTTGGATTAACCGCCTAACCGCATTAGCCTCTGGATATGGCAGAGGCAAACTGGCAGAACCGGACGTTGTTTGTCGCGGACAACATCCGCATCCTTCGAGGGATGAATTCGGAGAGCGTGGACTGCATCGCGACAGATCCACCCTTCAACAAGAAGCGCATATTCAACGCCCCTCTGGGATCGAGGCAGGCTGAGCAGCGGTTTGACGATCGCTGGCGTTGGGACGAGGTGACCGACGAATGGCAGGACCTGATCGCGAGCGACCATCCGGCGATCAAGGAGATCATCGAAGCCGCGGTCGTGATCGAGGGCGGAACCGTCGACCATCGCACCGGGAGGATCAACACGGGGCGCATCCAAAACTCGATGGCTGCGTATCTCGCGTACATGGCGCCACGTGTTGTCGAAATGCATCGGCTGCTCAAGCCGACCGGCGTGCTCTTCATGCAATGCGACACCGAGGCCAACGCGTACCTCAGGTTGCTGCTCGACGCCGTCTTCGGCCGGCGCAACTTCATCAACGAGATCACGCGTCGCAGAGCCTCAGCCAAGGGTCTGAGTACACGCAGACTGCCCAACAATAGCGACACCCTGCTCACGTATGGAAAGACTCCAAAGTACAAATGGAACTCTTCATATGAGCCCTACGATGTGGCTATGCTGAACGCGGCCAGCCTCGACGACGCGAACCTTGACGGAGAGACACGGAAAACGCTCGAGCAGTACGACAAAAGAGATGACGACGGGCGTCGCTATTCGTTGACAGATTTGGCGAACCCCAATCGTGATCGCCCGAACTTGACATACGAATTCTTAGGAGTGACTCGCGTCTGGCGTTGGACGCGGGAGCGGATGGAGGCTGAGTACGCTGCTGGACGGGTCGTTCAGGCCAAGCCTGGCAACGTCCCGCGTTTCAAGCGTTATCTCGACGAACAACCTGGCAAACCGCGTGACGATATCTGGGATGACGTTGTTCAGGTCGAACCGAGCGAACTGGACTGGGACACACGCAAGCCGCTCGATCTGTATCGTCGGTTGGTCGAGTGTGGGACCGATGAAGGAGACGTGGTGCTAGACCCATTCGCTGGCTGCGCCACGAGCTGCGTCGCGGCCGAGCTACTAGATCGCCAGTGGGTCGGGATCGACATCGATCCAGTCGCTGAAGAAGCAACGTACATCCGATTGCGTGAAGCAACTGGCCTGAACATGCTGAATCAACCCGTCACGGTGCGCAAGACCCTGCGTCGCTCAGATGTGCCGAGTGTCTCCGATCAAAAGCTGCGAGATGCCCTCTGGAACCGACAAGGCAGGCTCTGCGCGAATCCGTACTGCGACTCAGAGAATCTGCGCAAGGTGGACTTACATCTCGATCATCGCATTCCGAAGGTCCGCGGCGGGGAAGACGGCGTGATGAATCGGATCGGGCTGTGCGGGAACTGCAACAGTCGCAAGGGGCGAAAAGCATGGGGACTGTTCCTCGATGAAGAGCGGGCTCAGCAACCTCACGGAACGACTCGCTAAACGCGCCACCTGATCCAACGGCCACTCATCCCGGCCCAGCCACGTGACCCTGTTGACCCCTGAGTACAGCGTGATGCTGCCCTTCGCTGGCGTCAGCGGACGTTCCCAGCTGACGGTCTGATCGCCTCCGACGCGGACCGTCACGGCCATACCCGCTTCCAGCGTCTCCAGATTCCCGCCGACCCCGCGAATGGCGTACGCCCACCTCCGCTCCTCAGCGTCCCAGTGATAGATCAGGCTGGTCTCAGGTATCTCCGCAAAGACCTCCGTGACCGGCTTCGGCTCCGCCACCCAACCGACGAGATTGTCGCCGGGTTGCAACGCTATGGTCTGCGCAGGAGAATCAGCGGCCCTCGCGGCGGAGAGCGCGAGGTACAGCGCAACAGCGACAGCGCTGAACGCGAACATCGCAGCCCGCAGCCTCGGGCTACGGGCCGACCAGCCTCGTTGACGTCGCATGGACGCCCGCACCGACCTAGAACATCGCGATCGGATTGATTGGCGACGCCGTGCCTCCGACCAATCGCAGCGGTGCGATGGTCAGCAGGAACTCCCAGCGCTGACGCTCCGCGCAGGCGTCGCCCAGGGGCCCGAGCCGCGCGTTGTCGATCAGATGCACGCCCATGTAGGTGATGATGATGTGGTGGATCGGCAGCGGCGACCCGTCGACGTTGGAGGGAATCACGTCCGACACGCCGTCGCAGCCCAGGATGGCCACCTCGCGCTCGCGGATCCAGGGCAGACACTCCATGTTCAGCCCAGCCATGCCGGCGAACGGCGGTGTGGCGCCCTCCGCTTCGCGGCGATTGTCGCGACCGGTGCGAACCAGCAGGATGTCGCCCGAGCGCACGGTCACGCCCTGCGCCGACTCCGCCGCTTCGAGGTCGTCGACCGTGATTCCATAGCCCGGCTCCAGCCAATCGACGCCGCGCTGGCGCGGGATGTCGAGCAGTACGCCGCGCGTCGAGATGCCCTGCTCGAGGCCCATGATCGAGTTCTTGCGCGCGCCGGTCGAGAGCACCTCTGAGGCCGGGAAGCCGTTGTACATTTTGCCCTGGTCGAGGATGTGGCAGAGCGCGTCAATGTGCGTGTTCGCCATGCCGTGCGGCGAGATCACGAAGCCATCGCCGGTCGACTCCAAGCCGCGCAACCCGCCCAGTCCGCTGACGTCGCCGGCGCCAGTCATGAAGTGAGTGACCGGAGTCGGGTTGTCCGCCGCGGGAGTCTTGGCCAGCTCCAACGCGCAGCTGACGGTGACGCCTTCGCGCACGAGCGCGGCGGCCGCCGCTGATACCGCGGGGGTGATGAAGTTGAGCGCGCCGCGCTCGTCGTCCGGACCCCAGCGTCCCCAGTTCGACAACTGTTGAGCCAGCGCATCCACATCGTCTCGCGTACCGGTCTGAGCAGCCATCGGAGTCTCCAATCCAGGACGGGGCCGTTGCACCCCAATCCCGCGCAGTATGCCAGAGCGCAGAACGTCGCGTGGACTGCCGATAGGATGAGCAACGGTCAGTGGCGGCCCCGTTGCGGCACGATCGGACCGGCTGGAGGCGGACTGCGGGTGTTATCGGGGTTGTTCGGGTCGCGCGCCTCTGAGGGCAAGCTCTTCTACGGCTGGTACATCGTCGGCGCCGGGATCATCATCAACATGCTGATGGGCGGGCTGATCATGCACGCCTACCATTTCTACGTCGCTGAGCTCACTGACGAATTCCTGTGGCCTGCCACGATCTTCGGTCTGGCCTTCATGATCACCCGCATCGAGTCCGGTGTGCTCGGACCGATCCAGGGCTGGCTCATCGACCGCTTCGGCCCACAAACGATGATGCGACTCGGGATCATCTCGACCACCATCGGGCTTTTGCTCTTCTCCCAGCTCAATAGCCAGAGTACGTTCATCGGCTTCTACTTCATCGTCGCCATCGGATCGTCCGTGGGCGGCTTCATGACCGTCTCCGTCGCGGTCGTGAACTGGTTCGAGCGGCTGCGATCACGGGCGCTCGGCTTCATGTCCACGGGGTTCGCCTTCGGTGGCTTCCTGGCGATTCCCGTCGGCACCATGATCCAGGAGTTCGGCTGGCGCAACACCGCCTTGGTTTCAGCGGCCCTACTCTTCGTCGTCGGCCAGGCGCTGGCCTTCTTGTTCGTGCGACGTCCCGAGGATCGGGGCTTGCAAAAGGACGGCGGGGAGCTGACGGCCGCATCAACGTCGTCGCGGCCCGCTAGTTCGCATCGACACCGAGACTTCACGCCGCGCGAAGCGCTGCGCACCCGCGCCTTCTGGGGCCTGGCGCTCGCTCACGGCGCGCCGTTGCTGGTCATTTCCGGCGTCTTCGTGCACTTCACCCTGCTCGTCGAGGAGGTAGACGGCCTGACCGCGTTTCACTCCGGCGTGGCCTACGGGATCATGAACGCCGCGCAGCTGGTCGGACAGATCGGGATGGGCTATCTCGGCGACCGATTCTCGAAGCGGATGCTACTCATTCCCGCGATGTTTGGTCACTGCGTTGCCGCGATTCTGTTGGGCTTCGCGACGACCTACGAGGCGATCCTGATCGCCGCGATCATCAACGGTCTGGCCTGGGGATCGCGCGCACCGCTGATCACCGCCTTGCGCGCGGACTACTTCGGCGCCCGGTACTTCGGACAGATCATGGGTTGGTCGTCAATCGTGATGTCCACCTTCATGACGCTCGGCGGCTTCATCTCCTCCGTCCTGGTCGATTCCACCGGCAGCTACGAGATTGCCTTCATAGTGCTCGGACTGGGCGCGGTGACGGGCGCGATCTGGGTGCTGATCGCCACCCGTCCGACCCTGCCCGGCGGAGGCTGGCGAGCCAGCTCGATGTTGCCAACTGACGTCACCCGGCCAGCCCCGCAGCACGGCGAGCCCGGACGCTAGCAGTCCCGCGATACCCTCCTCCGAGATGCCTCGAATCTTCTATGGCTGGTACATCGTCGGCGCTGGGCTGATCATCAATATGTTGATGGGCGGCCTGGTGATGCATGCATTCGGCTTCTATGCCGCCGCGCTCAAGGACGAATTCATGTGGTCGGCGACGCTGTTCGGCGTCGCCTCCGCGGTCACGCGAGTGGAGTCGGGCCTGCTGGGGCCGATCCAGGGCTGGATGATCGACCGCTGGGGACCGCGTGCCATGATGCGGCTTGGTATCACCGCCACAGCCATCGGCATGATCCTGTTCGGACGGCTGTGGGACGAAGTCTCGTTTGTCGGCTTCTACATCCTGCTTTCCGTCGGTACGTCCATGGGCGGGTTCATGACCGTGTCAGTCGCCGTCGTGACCTGGTTCGAGCGCAAACGATCACGGGCGATCAGCTTCATGTCGATCGGGTTCACTCTGGGTGCGCTGATCGCCACGGTCGTCAGCGTGCTGATCGGCGCGGTTGGCTGGCGGGAGGCCTCGATTGGCACGGGCATCTTCATGCTCGTCGTTGGTTGGGCGCTGTCGTTCCTGTTCCACCGTCACCCGTCCGACAAAGGGCTGCAAGTGGACGGCGGCATCGCGGAGGCGCGAGGCGCCGACGGGGCGACCCTTCCGCCAGTCAATCCGCATCGGCATCGCGACTTTACCGCGCGCGAGGCGCTGCGGACGCGCGCCTTCTGGGGGCTCGCGCTGGCGCACGGTACTCCGCTGATGGTCGTCGGCATGTGGCTGGGGCATGGCGTGCTGCACATTGACGAGCTGCCCGGATTCGAAGCAAGCGACGGGGCGGTCGTGGTCTCGGTCATGGTTGTCACGCAGCTGATCGGACAGTTGTTCTCGGCCTGGGTGGGCGACAAGTATCCCAAGCGGCCGCTCTTGATGCTCTGCATGATCGGGCACGGCGTGGCCGGCGTCTCGTTGGGATTGGCGAACAGTTGGTGGCTGCTGATGGTGTTTGCGGTGCTCAACGGCGTATCGTGGGGCGCCCGCGGGACGCTGGTCACATCGCTGCGGGCCGATTACTTCGGCGCGTCCCAGTTTGGGCGAATCATGGGCTGGACGTCGATGGTCATGATGCCGTTCATGACGATCGGCATGCTCGGCTCTGGGATCATGCGTGATGCGTTCGGCAGCTACGACATCCCCTTTGTCGTCTTCAGCATCGGCGCGGCCACCGGCCTGATCTGGGTGCTGATCTCGACTCGCCCAACGCTGCCGGGACCTCGCGGCGGCTTCGGCGCCGGCGTGCTGCCGCCATCGCCGATTATGGTCACGCGGCCTGCTCCTCAGCATGGACGGCGTCACGGCCGCTAGCCACGATGTCCTAGCCTCTGAGACGCACGAGATGTGTTTGAGGAGGCCTTCATGGAATACGACGTGATCATCGTGGGCGGCGGATCGTCCGGCGCGGTGCTGGCAACCAAGCTGAGCGAGGACCGATCCCGCTCCGTTCTGCTGCTCGATGCCGGTCCCGATTACCGCTCGCTCGACGAGCTGCCCTCGGACGTCAACAGCATTCACGAGCCGTCGGTCGTCGCGCACGACTGGGGATTCCAGGCGACATTCGTGCCGGGCCGCGACGCGCCCCTGCCGCGCGGCAAGCTGGTCGGTGGATCATCGGCGATCAACACAGGCGTCGCGATCCGCGGCAAGCCCGGCGACTACGACCGTTGGGCCGAACTGAGCGGCGACGACCGCTGGGCGTGGTCTGAGTGTCTGCCGTACTTCCGCGCGATCGAGGACGACAAGGATTACGGCGGTGACTTCCACGGGCAGGGCGGGCCGATTCCCGTCCGACGATGGCGGCTGGACGAAATGGAGCCGGTCCAGCGCGGCTTCTACGACGCCTGCATCGCTCATGGCTTCGCGCACACCGACGATCAGAATGACCCTGAATCCAGCGGCATCTCGCCGTTGGCGATGAACCGAGACGGGCCGCAGCGAATGACCCGCTGGTCGGCCAACATGGGATTCCTTTCCCAGGCGCGTCAACGCCTCAATCTGACGGTGCGTGGTCACTGCCTGGTCGACCGCGTGTTGATCGAAGACGGTCGCGCGGTCGGGCTCGTGGTGGAATCGGAAGGCGAGCTGCAAGAGGTCCGCGGTACGCAGATCATCCTCTCCGCCGGGGCAATCATGAGCCCGGCGATCCTGCTGCGATCAGGCATCGGCCCCGCAGACGAGCTCGCGTCGCTCGGGATCCCGTCGGTCGCCGACCTGCCCGGCGTCGGCAAGCATCTGATGGATCATCCGATGACTCCGATGCTCTTCTGGCCGGCCGAAGGCACGGTCGATCCGCAGCGCCCGCTCGCCCAGACGTTGCTCTGCTACAGCTCCGAGATGGGCGAGTTCAACGACATGCAGGTGTACTTGCTGGGTCACATCCTGATCGGTCCGGAAGCACGGTTTGGCGCTTGGGTGGGCGAAGACGAGCAGCAGCCCGAGGCGGAGTGGGTGTTTGGCATCGCGCCGGGCGTGCAGCTGCCCAACTCCTCTGGGTCGGTGACGCTGCGCAGCGCCGACCTGCACGATCACCCGGTCATCGACCTCAAGTTTGACGAGGACGACGCGGATCGCGTCCGCCTGCGTGAGGGCGCGCGCCTCGCCTGGCGTCTGGCCCACTCCGAACAGCTGTCAGCCTTCCACCAGGGAGCGGTCGACGTCACCCAGGCGATGATCGACGACGATGATCAGCTCGACGCCTGGATTCACGCTACCGCCACGAGCATGGCGCACCCGACCTGCACCTGTCCGATGGGTGACGATCCTGCTGCCGGCGCGGTCGTCGACAGCGAAGGCCGCGTGCACGGCGTCGACAACCTGCGCGTCGTCGACGGATCCATCATGCCGACGATTATTCGCGCCAACACCAACTTCACCTGCATGATGATGGGCGCCCGCATCGCAGAGTGGATGTCAGCAGAGGACTAGCCGAGCGCCTGCTACGCCATCAGGGGCATCCGCCGCGCTCGTCCGCGCAGCGATGTCCGGTACACGAAGGGTTTGGACTCTTCGTTGATCTGCCTGAGCCAAGTCATCCGGCGGATGATGAATGAGAGCACGTCATAATTGACAGCGTCACCAGGTTCGAGAATGACGATTCCAACTTCACTGTTGATGATTGCCTCCCGCTCTGGTCCCGCGTCCAAGATCTTCACGTCTTGTGTCAGAGCCAACCAACCGAAGCGAGAGCAGTCACTGATCCACTGTGCGTCCGGAATGAATCGGCCATGTGAAGGTGTGTCGCGATACAGCTCGCGGTGCGTCACGCACTCAAGATCGGGCGCGTTCACCAGCCGCAGAGCCTGGGCGACTCGTCCTCCAACCGCTTCGTCGAAGAACAGTGTCAGGCGGCGCGTTGGAATTGCTGTACCGCTCTCAGCTGGTCCGTCGGCAGTCCGAGATCGTCGTTAATCTCTTCAATCGTGTACCCATGAGAGAACCGCGCCAAGACTGCCTCGGCGCGAATGTTGGAATCGGCAATGGTGAGGCGGCCGCTGCCGAACTCGGGATCGATCACCAATGGCACGTCGCGGCCATACGGGTGATAACGGCAGGCCGTCCGATCTCCGAGCAAATCTCCGTAGTCAAACCGTTCGAGCGCTTCGGTGAAGTAGATCGGAAGCGCATATTGCCCGGCGCTCGAATCGAAGTCGACCAACACGTCCTGCTTGCGGTTGCTGGGGCTCTGCTCATCGAACTCCCACAAGATGCGGCCGCCGGCCAGTTTGAATTGCTCGGTGGCGAATGGGTGTTCCGATGTGACTCGTTGCTTCGTAAACTCTCGGGCCAAGCGAATTCGTTGGAGGGATGCGCCGTGACGTCTGAAGTTGGATACAACGATCGCTTCGCAGAGATCGAGGAATGACACCCGCGTCGTCTGTGGATCCCATTGTTCAACCAATGGGAACACAGGGGGGACCGCTGAGCCCCGCCGACCACGAAACCAGTAGCTCGCCGTGCGCGTGTGCACGCCAGCAAGCTGAGCAACTTCGCTGGGTGTGTACCGAGCTGACAGTGCTGCCGGAAGGTCGAATGTCGTCATCGTTCGATTCTCGGGAGCAGCATACCTTGATTCAGCTCAGCGCCCCTGATGCGGCCAGATGCTCGATTTCTTCGTCTGACAGGCCTAGCAGCTCGGAGAGGATTTGACGGTTGTGTTCCCCGTAGAGCGGCGCCGGACGCTGGGGACGCCCCGGTGTCTCTGAGTGCAGATAGCGCGGCCCCTCGACCGTCGTCTCGCCGTGCAACGTGTGCGGCAATCGATGAAAGTGGCCGCGATGCGCGAGTTGCGGGTCGTTGGCGGCATCTTCGGTGTTGGACAGGCGGTGGGCAGAGACGCCGAGCGCCTGGAGGGCTTCCTCGGCATCTGCCGCGGATCGCTGTGCTGTCCAATTCGAGATCGTCGCCTCGATTGCGGCCTGCTGCTCGCGCCGCTCGCCGATGGTCAGCGAGGGGTTCGCGCCGATGACCTCCGCCAGTGCCCGCCACTGCTCGTCCGATGCCACAGCGATCGCCACCCACGACTCCGAGCGGTCCGATGTCCGCCGGCACGGGAAGACGCCGTGCGGCGTCATCTGCGGATCGTCGTTGCCCCGCCGTTCGAGCGCGGGTCCGCCGTTCTTGACGTTGATCAAGGCGGGCGCGAGCAGCTGCAACGTGCCCTCGGCCTGTGCCTGGTCGATGAACACGCCTTCGCCCGTGCGATTGCGGTGATCGAGTGCGGCCAACAACGCCGTGAGCGAAAACCGCGGCGCTGGATAGTCCGTGTATGGTCCGTACGGTCCCGCCGGCGGTCGGTCGGCCCAGCCCGTCAGGTCCTGCACGCCGGCCATCCCGGCGCCCTGGCTGCCGAATCCGCTGACCTGGTTGTAGGGACCGGTTTGACCGAGCAGCGTGCTGCTGAGCATGATCAAGTCCGGCTTCAACCGCCGCAGATTTGGCTCGTCCAGCTGCCAGCGCGATAGGACGCCCGCCGTGAACGATTCGCAGACAATGTCTGCCCAGACCACCAGCCGACGAAAGATCTCCTGCGCTTCGCTGATGCGAAGGTCGAGTGTCAATCCCCACTTGCCCGCGTTGACGTTGACGTACAGCCCCGAGTTCTCGACGCCCGGTTCGTCGGCGTGGAACGGCGCGACGACGCGCGCGGTGTCGACCCGCGACGGTGATTCCACGCGGATCACGGTCGCGCCGTAGTCCGTAAGCGCTCGGCCGACCGTCGGGCCGGCCACGATCCAGCTCAGATCCAGCACGTTGACGCCGGCAAGCGGTCCTGTTCCTTCGGGCAGCGTCATATCGTGCCTGCCTCGTTCAACTGCTCGAGCTCGTTCGCGTCCACGCCGATCTCTGCGTAGATCTCTGCGTTGTGCTGCCCCAGCGTCGGCGGCGGACGATGGCTGTAGCCGAATGGCTCGCCCCCGACGAAGATCTGCAACGGCGGTCCCGGATACGTCACGATCCGGCCGTCCGCATGCTCGATGTCCCGCCAGAAGCCGCGGTGTTCGAGCTGCGGGCTCTCCGCCAGGTCGGCGACGGTGAGCACCGGAACGAGCAACAGGTCGTACGCAATCGAGATGTCAAGCATCTCCTGCTTGGTGCGGGACGCGACGGCTGCGCGCATGTTCTCCTGCAGACGCGGGAACAGCTCGGGATTGGCCTGGCCGGCGGCGAGCCGGTCGGCGTAGGTCACCATGTCCTCGTCCAGCATGCCGGCGTCGATCGCGCCGATATCGACGAGCCAGCGAACTGCGTGGTTGGCGAAGTGTCCGACCGCCGGGCCCGGCGCCATGAGCAGGACGATGTAACCGTCAGCGACATCAGCCGTGCCGCGCAGGCCCTGACCGCGCACCTTGATCCCGCCGCCGAAGCGCTCCGGCTCCGACGCGCCCAGTTGGTACGCGAGCACCTGCGCGAGCGTCGATTGCGCGGCCGACACCTGCGCCGAGACGTCCACATGCTGCCCGCGACCGCTCTGATGCCGAGCATGCAAGGCCAGCATCGCGCCGCCGGCAGCGTCGGCAGCGGCGTGGCCCCACGCCTGGGGCTGGGACACCCGCAGCGGCGCTCGGTCGTCGTCGCCCGTCATCAGCAGCGGCGTTCCCGCCGCCCAGATCGCCAGGTCCGAGCCTGCATAGTGCGCCTTCGGCCCGGTCTGGCCGAAGGCAGAGATGGACACGTAGATCAGTTGCGGGAATCGCTCGCGCACGGACTCCTCGTCAAGGCCGAGCGCAGCCATACGTCCAACGTCCGAGGACTCGAACAAGAAGTCCGCCGACTCCAGCAGTCGGAACAGCAAGTCGCGTCCGCGCGGCTGTTCGAGGTCGCAGGTGACCCCGCGTTTGCCTCGCGTGTAGGCAGCCCAGTAGATGGACTCGCCAGGGCGGTCGGCGAAGAACGGCGCGACGCCGCGCCCCGAAGAGCCGCTCGGCGGCTCGACCTGGATGACGTCGGCGCCGAGGTCGGCCAGCATCTGACCGGCCAGGACGCCACGTTCATCAGTCAGGTCAATCACTCGGTAGGGAGACAACATGCCCCGCAGGGTAACGCGCGCCGCTGACTCGACTGCCCAGGCGGGACGTGCGCAGTTCGGTCATGGCTGCGGGTCGGCATTGTCAGGCGGTTCGTACAGCCCGAAGAACGGTTGTGCCAGGGGGTCCATCCGCCGTACGTTGTTTCGCCACTCGTACCGTTCAGGCGTACGGGCGCAACTGCAGTTGCGGAATCTTTGCTGCTCCTCTGGGTATCGGACCCGGTAGGCCTTTCCGATGCCGCGACCCTGCTGCAGAAACTCCGACAGGTTGAGCCACGGTGCAACTTTCGCGGCGATGCCCTCCCCGAGCCTGGCACGCTGATTCGGCGGCTGTTGAATCGGGCGTTGACCCAGCTGCGAGTCGGCATTGAGGCTGATCAACTGCTCGTCGCTGGCGCAAGATCGGTCGATCACCCTGCGCAGGATCCAGCCTTGTAAGCAACCGTTCAGGAGCGACGCTTCAATCACCCGCCCAACGGCGGACGCCGCTTCCTGAGTTTTGAACGTGCGCTCGAACCATCCCGTAGGGAACTCAAGCTCCGATGGGAGGCCCGATAGGGCCTGTCGAGCGATGTCGAGCTCGTCAGTGCTGACTCGCGTGAGTGCGTCGGCCTCCACCGATTGCAGCATGTCTCGGAGCGTTACGAATCGTGCGCTCTCATTTTGCACGTTTCCCCGATAGCAGTGTCCAGACGTCCCAGAAGGTCTGCGGCCGCATAGGATCAACCTGCCTCGTCCGCCCATGTGCATGAATGTCATTTCTGTTCCTCCCTTGCAGAGCGATGTGCCAGGTCGCGATCGATCAACTTGCCGGCGTGGAGCGCTCGAGCGTCACGGCCGCTGGCTGTTGTGCGATCAGGTTGTGGTCCGGACCCTGCTGCGGCTCGCCCAGCTGAGACGCGGGCACGGTGCCAACGAGCACGTAGCGCGGATGCAAGCTACTGACGCGATAGATCGCGACCGTGTCAGGCTCGGGACCGGGGATGTAGATGTGGGACACAGCGAAACCCTCCTTCGGGTGAATGGAGGGCAGACGCGCCGGGGCACGTCGACAGACAGCGCTGCGCAGAGATCGAGTCGGCAGTGAAGGGAAGAGTCGCGATGCTCATTCGTTGCCTTCCGGCCACATCGTTCCGAGCGGAACAGCCACCTTGCCGAGCGAGCAGGTTGGCGGGGCGTACGCCCTCTCTTGATGCTGTGTCTATTCTTGCACTGTTTGAAGATCGTTGTCAAGTATCAACGGCGGCAATCGTGTTGCCGAGCTAACGCTGCGGCTCCCGACCCTCGCCCGGTGGCCCCGCAAACGCCTGTGCCAGCTGCAGAAACTCCTCCGCCGCGACGCCGCGATAGCGGAGATCAGTGTCGGTGTAGTGAATCCGCTGCGTCACGACACGGCAGAAGTCGGCCGCGGTGCCTGAAATCTCATTCGCCGCGTCATCATCGCCGCGAGTCCACTCTGCTCCCGAAGGCATCGTCAGCTGCACGCGCAGCGGTTCCGAGTTCGGCTCCAGACCGCGCGTCTGATAGGCAAAGCCGCGCGTGATGAACCCCAAGTGTGCGATGTGCTGCAATCGGTCGGAGTGAATCGGCTCAATCCCCGCGCCGTCGAGGGCGTCGAGCCCGTGCGACCAACACTCCATCAGCCGCGCCGTGGCAAACGAGCGGGCGCTCATCGGCGGACCGGCCCACGGCAAGCGGGCGCGGGCGTCCAGCGGGCGCAGCGCATCTTGGAGGCGTCCACGCGCGGCGCGCCACCAATCGACGAGCTGCACGCGGGTCAGGTGCCGCGAACTGTCCTGCAAGCCGGAGCGCAGTCCATCCGCAGATCGCTCGCCGCCGCCCAGTCCCTGCGCCGCGCCCGAGGCGACGAGCGCTGCGCCGTCGTCAACCTCAGCCAGATGCGCGATCACATCGCGCACCATCCAACCGCGGCAAGGCGTGTCCAGCTCAAACGCCGCATCATCCAGCGGCGCGAGCTGAGCATCCAGGTACGCCTGCTCAGCCGCCAGGTCGTCAAGGAGGAGTTGAAACGGGTCAGTCATGTGCGCGCTCCCTGGGAGGAGGATAGACCGGCAGCTCAGCAGCGCTAGTGATACATCTGCCTCGTGCAAGGCTGATTGTCAGTGGCAATGCCAATCAGCCTTGAATCGTGCTAATCTATCAGCATGGTCGAGCGTGATATCACTCCGGTTCTGCGAGAGCGATTCCAGCAGTATCCGTTCGTCACGGTCACGGGCCCTCGTCAATCGGGAAAGACGACGCTCTGCCGCGCGGCGTTTCCAGAGCTTGCCTACGCCAATCTCGAAGACCCAGGGCAGCGGCAGGCGGCCGAAGAGGATCCTCGCGGGTTCATCGCTTCATTGGGTGACAGCGGCATCATCGACGAGGTGCAGCATGTACCCGCGTTGCTGTCCTACCTGCAGGTGATCGCCGATGACGCCGGACGGAACAGCATGTACGTGCTGACCGGCAGCGAGCAGTTTCAGCTCACTGAGTCGATCACGCAGTCGCTGGCTGGTCGCACCGCGATGCTGCAGCTGCTTCCCTGCTCGTTCGCAGAGCGGCAACGCTTTGACGCTTCCCTCAACGTCAACGAGATGCTCTTCTCCGGCTTCTATCCGCGCTTGCTCGATCAACGCTTGGATCCTTCAGAAGCACTGGCGGGCTATGTGGAAACCTACGTCGAGCGCGACGTGCGGCGCTTGGGCAACGTCCGCCAGCTGAGCTCGTTTCGGCGGTTCATGCGGCTCTGCGCGGGTCGCATTGGACAGCTGCTCAATCTCAGTTCGCTCGCAAGCGACGCCGGCATCCGCCACAATACCGCTCGTGACTGGTTCACGATCCTCGAAGCGAGGTTCATTACGTTCCAGCTGCAGCCGTTTCAGTCGAACATCCGCAAACGGCTGGTCAAGTCGCCGAAGCTCTACTTTTACGACGTGGGGTTGGCTTGCTATCTGCTTGGCATTGAAGCGCCCGAGCAGCTCGCCACACACCCGCTGCGCGGTCCGCTGTTCGAGAATCTGGTGATCGCGGAGCTGATCAAGTCCTACCTGAACAAAGGCGGTCGACCGGACCTGTCGTTCTTTCGAGACAGGAACGGACTCGAGTGCGACGTGTTCGATCGCAGAGGGGGTGCGATCACCGCGATCGAGATCAAGGCCGGCGCCTCGATCAACAGCGACTTCTTCGGCCCCATCCAGCGGGTCGCCAAGCTCATCCCGGAGGTTGAGCGTTCGATCGTCGTGTATGCAGGCGACACGAAACAGACTCGACACGGCGTCGAGGTGGTTCCAGTAGACGCCCTACCCGAGTTGCTGGACCCGTTTGATGTCGGAACAGAGATCGATGAGTTTGTACGTGAGTATCAGAGCGAATCCCCCGTCCAAGACGACGTGGAGCGTTTGGACGTGGCGTATGAGCGCCTGATCAAGCCGGCAATCGAGGCGATTCACCAGATCGTTGAACCGATCGGCGAGGCGCTGTTTCAGGGGCATTCTTCCAGCGGCATTGTCCGGACGTCTGGATCGGAATCGGCTGGCGGCAGCATGGGCAGACCAGAGGTGTGGCAACAGATTCGTGACGAGCGAGTCGCGACCAGAGGATTCGAGCTTGGCAAGAGTGAGTTGAGGATCGGCGAGCGATGGCGTCTGTCAAGCTACAACGGTCGAGGGCAACAAGGATTCACCGTATCGTTCGACGTCTTGTGGGAGTTCGGTGAGACTGCAGTGACTCGCGTGGCGACGTTCGATGACCAGCCACTGGATGGGCTGCAGGGAACAGTCAGCTACTCGGAGCTGAAGAGAACAACTCCCTCGTCAGACCGCCTCGTGGCCGAGCTGACGAAGGAGTTGATGCGACAGATCGCCAAGCGCAGCGCTGAGCGGCGCTAATCCACCACTGGAGTCGCCCCCAATGGACGCAGCTCGCCCATCAGCCAGTCGAGGCGCTCCTCCGTCAGCGGCGCTGGACCTGAGGCGTCCCGCGAGCCCGGATAGCCGAAGCCCGAGCGCCCGGCCGCCTCCTCGCGCACGTACTGACCGAGCGAGATGCGGCTGGCGTACTCGAGGTTGCTGCGGACGTACTTGGGCAGGTCGTCCCAGGTGGTGGCGTGCGCCATCTCCGCGGCGACCTCGAAGTTGACCGCCTCGTGCATCTTGTCCCACTCGCCCTTCAGCGACAGCTCGTGCAGCTGCATCCCCAACGATTCCATCCCGTGCGCGCGGAAGATGCCATGGTAGGAGCGTGTCGAACCGTAGAACGAGATCGCCCGGCGCAAGCCGTCGATCGATTGCTCGACCTCGGACTCCGTCTCGCCGAAAGCCATGAATCCGCCCACCGAGATGTCAATGTCGTCGAGCGTTCGGCCAGCTCGCAGCGCGCCCTTCTCGACGTTCGGAATCACCGTCTCCATCATCACCTTGTGGGTCATGAAGCCGTGCGGACGCAGGCCGTCGGCGCAGGCGCCGGCAGTTTGCGCCATCAGCGGCCCCACGTTGGCCAGCGAGACCTTGGGCGGGTCGTAGTCGATCGGACCCGGATCGAACATCGGCGTCATCAGCGTGTAGGTGTAGTTATCCGAGATGAACTCGGGCCGCTCGCCAGTCTGCCACGAGTGCCAGACGGCGCGCATCATGTTGATGTAGTCCTCCATCCGCTTGGCCGGCGGCGCCCAGGTGCCGCCGAAGCGTCGGACGTTGTGACCCTTGACCTGCGAGCCGAGCCCGAGGTTGATCCGGCCCTTGGACAGTTCCTGCATGTCCCACGCGGCCTGAGCCATGATCATCGGCGTGCGCGGGAAGGCAATTGTCACGGACGAGGAAATCTCCACGCGCTCGGTGTGCTCAGCCGCCATCATCATCTGGAAGAGCGAGTTGTGCTTGGTCTCAGGCACGACGATGGAGTCAAAGCCGCGCGCCTCAAGCGCCTTGACTTGCTCGGGAATGCCGCCCAGCCAACCACCGCCGAAGCCTGTTTCGATTCTCATGGTGAGTTCACCTCTCCGCTGTGTCTTTCGGGAACGACTTGCTCAGATTCTACCCGCCGACGCGTGCGAGCTCACGCGGCGCCAGCGACGCCCAGAACGCCCGCTCCTCTTCGCCCGGCGACTGCACGACTTCGCAGTCGTGATTCAGCGTCATCACAGCGCGATCGGCGACGTCGTAGACAGGCCATTCGGGCAGTCGCGCGTTGTTCGGATTGCCCGTTCTCGCGAAGGCCAGATAGGTCTGCATCATCGTCTCCGACAGCGCCTCCAGCTCGGGCGATGCGTCCCCGCAGAAGCGCTTCATGTTCTCCGCCTCGTACGTGCCCCAGATGAACGGGATGTCGAGCGAGTGACAGCTGCCCAACCGGCCGTCGTAGGCCGGCGATGGGTAGTCGAAGCGGTAGCTCCAGACGTCGGGCGTGTGCCGCGCCTGAGCCTCAGCCGTCCTGATCGCGGGAATGCGGAACATCGAATCAGTCATGATCGCGTTCCAGACGGCCAGGTTGTCGGTCGGCTCAGCGCGCGCGTCGCGAGCGCGTTGGTAGCAGTCAACGCCCTCAGCGGCGCGCATGCCGCCGAACGGCGCGGTCGCCGCTGCCAAGAGGTCGTTCTCGGACATGTTCTCGGCGCCCGCGCGGGTGACCGTGAACAGGTTGAACTCGTCCTTGGTGTGCCCGATCAGCATTGGCATGCCGTTGGTTTGGATGCCGGCGCCAATCCGCGCCTCGGCGTCGAGCCCGAGCGCATAGCCGTCGGCGACCGGGCCGAATCGCGCCCCGCCGAGCCCGCCGCCGCTGAGCTCGACCTGATAATCCAGCAAGTCGTCTGCGCCGACGGCCCGCATCCGCTCGGGATCGTCCCAACCGCCAAATCTCAAGAGGAACTTCTCAGCGACGGCGCGCGCATCGACCTTCGTGATCGTCTCGATCAGCGAGCCCGACATGGGAATCGCCTTGTCGAACGCGCCCGTCGCGGCTGGCATCGCCATCAAGTGGGCAATGTCGAAGCCGCCGGCAGACTGTCCGAACACCGTCACGTTCTGGGGATCGCCGCCGAACGCGGCAATCTCGCGGCGGACCCAAAACAGCGCGGCGGTCTGATCGAGCAATCCCTCGTTCCCGTACGCGCCCAGGATCGGCGCGTGCAGCCAACCAAAGACGCCCAGCCGATAGTTCAGCGTGACCACCACGACATCGCCCGTCATGGCGAGTCGGCGCCCGTCAATGCGCGGCTGCGTGCCCGATCCCACTGTGTTACCGCCCCCGTGAATCCAGACCATCACCGGTCGCCGTCGGTCATCGCAGGCCGGCGTCCAGATGTTCAGGTAGAGGCAATCCTCCGACTGCGTCTGCGCGGGGATGCCAATCAAGTCGCCGACATCGCCGGGCAGCTGCCGCTGCATCGCCGACGCGGAAAAGGTCGTCGCGTCGCGGATGCCGCTCCACGGCTCGACCGGCTCGGGCGGTCGCCAGCGCAACGATCCAACGGGCGGCTGGGCGAACGGCACGCCGCGAAAGACGACGCAGTCATTGTCCGTGTCGCCTTGCAGCTTGCCCAATGAAGTCGTCACGATCGGAGGCATGGCGTCGCCCTGTTCAGCTATTGCTGGGTGATGTGAACGATGCTAGCCGGCATCGCCTGCGAAGCGTTCCTGAACGGCGGCCGCCATCTCCAGAATGTCGTCCCGCGCATCAGCGACTCGAGGGTCATCTGCCAGCTGCTCGAGCGCCCCAATCAGTCTCGTCTCTTGAAGGCGCAACAGCTCCTCAATGGCGCGGACGTAGGAAGGACTGGAGAGCAAGTAGCCTCGCTCGTGCTGCGACGGGTCAGCCACGATGCGCAGCAAGTGCTCGCGGATCTCTGATTCATCCGGTGCTGGCTTCCAGATCTCGCGACGATGCTGATTCAGCGCATCGGGGTCAAACACCCCGACGTAGACCGGACCGATGGGGACGGGGTCGCGTTCCGACCGGTTGTACGGATGGTTCGCGCAATAGGTGTAGAAGGGATTCTCGATCTCCAGCTGACGGATCTCGCAGTAACTCGGAATCTCGTGATTGTGATTCGACGAACCGGCCTGACCTCCGTTGGCGCGATTGAACCAGCAGGTGCCGCAGCAGTCCGATCCACCGTTTGGCATCGCGATGTCCTCTCGATCTCAGCCGCCGCAGCAGAGGATCGTGCGTCCGTTGCGATCCTGCAACGGACGCGCGTTCGGGCCGTTGGTCAGCATTTGCAGCTGCTCGACCTGGCGCGGCGACACTGTGCCGATAGTCTGTCGCAGCCACCACTGCACCGGCTCGCTGAAAGGCGGCGCCGTGAGCGATCCGACATAATGGTAGTAACCACCTGGCGACGGCGCGACCTCGGTGGCGTCGAGTTGTGGCGCATCGCCCTCTGCCTCCGCGCGCCGCGTTTCGTCGATCAGCCGTTGGACCGCCGGGTCCGCCTCGCCCAGCTCGTAGATCGTGCCCACGACGAGCAGCTGGTCGTCGGCGCCGATGTGGACGAGGTGCACCTCGGCCGCAAACTCAGCGCCCTCCAGCGTGTGCTCGGCGGGCGTGTGCCAATGCACCTGGAGGAGTCGATACGCATCGCCTCCGACGCGCACTTCGCTGCCCCGCTCGAACGTGATCAGCGGCAGCGGGCGGCGCTCGACGGCGGCCGCTGCGCCCCGATAGTCCGACGTCGGCGCGGGTCCGTCGGACCTCTCGCAGTTCGAGATGTCTATCGGTGATTGTCCGTTGCCCAAGTCCGTCACGTTCACCGTCCGAGTTCGCTCGCCTCCTGCGGAGGCCCGGTCTGGGCGCTAGATTATCGGCCAACGAAGCGGCTGACCGCTCAGCCCGCAACACCACACGACCACACGCAGAGGAGCCAGCCATGGTCGATCAGCAGTATGAGACCTACGACCCCGCCGTGCATAACCGCGCAACGCCGCAGGAGACCTTTGGGCCCGTCGTCAAGGTTGACAAGCTGGAGGACGGCGGCATCTACCTGATCACGCTGAACCGCCCGCATCGCTTGAACTCAATCGGCGACGGCCTCTCGGACGCGCTCTACGACGCCTTCGTCGAGTATCGCGATGATCCCAATGCGCGCTGCGCTGTGCTCACCGGCGCGGGCCGTGCCTTCTGCGCTGGCGCTGACCTCATCAACACCGCTGAGACCCGCCAGGCCGAGCAAGCCGGCCGCGAGGGTCCCGCGCCGATCATCTCGCGCCGCAAGAATCCGGTCCCGCTCTCCGAGAAGCTGGAACTGTGGAAGCCAACCATCGCCGCGATCAATGGGTGGGCGGTTGCCGGCGGCTTCATGTACGCGATGCAGTGCGACATCCGGATCATGTCCGAAGAAGCGAGGGTCGGCATCGCCGAGGCCCGCTGGAACATGGGCGGCGCCGGTTGGATGACTCCGCTGACCCGCCAGATCGGGCTCGGCTCGGCGCTCGAGCTGACACTCTGGGGTGACACCCAGTACGACGCGCAGCGCTGCTACGAACTCGGTTGGGTGCAGCGCGTCGTCCCCCGAGAGCTGTTGTTGGAAACCGCCCTCGGGTACGCCCGCCGCATGCTCTTCCTCGCACCGAGAGCCGTGCGCAACATGAAGCAGGCGCTCTATCGCGGCTACTATATGGAGCCATTGATGGCCTCCCAGTTCGGCAGCGCCATCGAGCAGAACCTGCAGGGCATGAACGACTCAGTCGAAGGTCCATCAGCCTTCAGCGAGAAGCGCCGCCCCAACTTCACGGACACCTAAGCCCATGACCACAGTGACGACACTGACCATCACCTGGCACGAGCAGACCTCCGACTTCGGCGAGCCAATGCCGTGGTTCGGCTCCTGGCTCGTCGGCGACGGCAAAACCGAGGGAGACTGGTTTCACTCGGCCCGCGGCGCCGCCGAAACCTCGCATCAGCCTCCGCCGAATGCGGTCGGCGTCCGCCTCCGCTTCTGGCCGTCGGAAGGGCTCGACCCTGAGTACGTCGACCTGCCCATCCCCGACAGCGGCCGAATCGACACCGCGCAGCTGGACTACGACCATCCAGGCCCCTTCTCTCGACTCGACCTATCCCAGTGATCGAAACGGGGGCAGTCCAGCGGGAGAGCCATCGATGCAGGCGGCCGCTAGACTGGTTCCGATTCTGTCTGCCCGTTGACCGAAAGGACCACGTTCATGGTGACCAGCTCACGCCCGCCCCAGGCGACTGCAGCGATTGATGGATTTCGCTATGAGATCCCCGAGCATCGCTGGCGCACGCCTGGCAACAGCGGTTGGGCCCGCACCGCCCAGCCGTCTGACCCCAACAAGTACTTCATGGTCTCCGCCGACTGCCACGTCCACGAGCCCGTCGACTTCCTGGAGCGCCGCGTCGACGAACGGTACCGCCACCGACTGCCGCGCATCGAGGTCGATGAGGACGGTGTGCGCTGGCAGGTGACCGAGGGTCACCGCCCGACCAAGATCCGCGACCTCAAGCTGGCCGGCGAAGACCTCGTGCGCGACAAGCACGGCAATGCGTTCCCCGAAGAGCGCGTGCGCGACATGGACCTCGACGGCGTCGACGCGGAGATCATCTTCCCCAACAAGGGCCTCTCGATGTGGGCCACGTCCGACCCCGTGTTCGCCAACGCGATGTGCTCGGCCTGGAACGACTGGGCCTGGGAGACCTTCGCCGACACCTACGACCGCTCCTCGCCGTTGGCCTGCGTGGCCAGCGGCGACATCCCCGGCGCCATCGCCGAGGTACAGCGCTCGGCCGAGCGCGGCTTCCGCGGATTCTCCTTCCCGGCCAAACCGGTCTGGGGACCGACGGGCGAGGATTCCCGCAACTACAACCTGCCCGAGTTTGATCCGCTCTGGGCGGCTGTTGAAGAGACCGGCCTGCCGATCACCTTCCACGTCTCGACCGGTCGCGACCCGCGCGGTGCGCGTGGCAACGGCGGCGCAGTGACCAACTACGTCTTCCATTCGCTGGCGATGACGATGGAGCCGATCATCAACATGTGCGCATCCGGCGTCTTCCAGCGCTTCCCCGATCTGCGCGCAGGCACGATCGAGGCCGGGATCGGCTGGATCCCCTGGGCGCTGACCGCGATGGACGAGGCCTACCACAAGCACCACATGTGGGCGTTCCCCAAGCTCGAGGGTCTGCCCTCGGACTACTACCGCGCGCATTGCTTCGGGTCGTTCCAGGACGACGGCCCCGGCGTTGACCTGGCGCGCAAGTATGACCTCGTCGACAACCTGCTGTGGGCGAACGACTACCCGCACCACGAGGGATCGTGGCCGCATTCGGCCGCCGCCATCGAGCGCACCATGGGCGACCTGACGGACGAGGAACGCGCGAAGATTCTCGGCCTCAACGCCGCCCGCCTGTTTGGCTTCGAGGTGCCCGAGTCCCAGCGCTAGCCACTACATAACGAGTCGAGCCAGCGTTGGGATCAGCCCTCAACTGAGGTCATCAGCCTCTAACAATCTGTGTACACTGACCAACTAGCGAGACGGTCTGCAGAGATGCAGTTCATGAAAGGACGGGCGAGCAATGCGATTGCCGAGTTTGAAGAGCAGGCGGTTTGTCAGCGCCTTGATGTTTGCGGGTGCGGCACTGCTTGCCGGTGCCCTGATTGGAGCCTGTACGTCGGACGACGACGATCAGCAGGCCCAAGCAGTGGAACAACAGCAGCAGGTCATGCAACAACAGCAGGACCAGCCGCAAGCGCAGGTCTCCGGTGAGCCGCGTGGCAACACGATCCAGTTGGTTCAGGACCGCGGCACCCTCAAGTGTGGCGTCAAGCAGACCCAGCCGCTGTTCGGTAACCGCGACGCCGACGGCAACGTGACCGGCTTCGACATCGAGTTCTGCAAGGCGATCGCCGCTGCGGTGCTCAAGGACCATGACGCCGTCGAGTACGTCGACGCCTCCGACGCCTCCACCCGCTTCGAGTTGCTGGCCGATGGTCAGATCGACATCTTGATCCGGACCACGACGATCACCAGCTCGCGCGACATGGAACTCGACGTCGACTTCGCTCAGACCACGTTCTACACCGGTCAGGGCTTCGCCGTCCGCAAGGACTCCGGCATCAACTCGACCAGCGACATGGCCAATGCAGCCATCTGTGTCCAGACTGGTACGACCACCGAGCAGAACGTGGCCGACCACTTCACCGACATCGGACTCAACTACGAGCCGACCGGTGGTCTGAGCCAGGACGTGGCCGCCGCCTTCTTCGAGGGCCGCTGTGACGTGCTGACTGCCGACGCTTCTGACCTCGCCTCGCGCATCGTGGTCCGCGATGACGCCGACGACTACAAGATCCTGCCGCAGATCATCTCCAAGGAGCCGCTGGCTCCCGGCGTGCGTGACTACGACAGCGACTGGAAAGACGTCGTCAACTGGGTCGTGCACGGCCTGATCCGCGCTGAGGAGATCGGCTTGACGCAGGCCAACGTGGCTGCCATGGCTGCCAACCCGCCCAACACCGAAGTCGCACGCCTGCTGGGCGTTCCCTTCGAGGGCGGCTCCGTCTCGACGCTCGGCTTCGATGCCGTCGACGCGCAGTTCATCCAGCGCGCGATTGCCGCCGTCGGCAACTACGGCGAAATCTACGACCGCGAGATCGGCGACGCGATCGAACGTGACTGCACGCTGAATGCCCTCGCCCGACCACTGCCCTCCGAGGCGGTGGACTGCGGCCCCGGCGAAGGCGGCATCCTGTACGCCCTGCCGTACCGCTAAATCGACTCGTTACCGAGCCGAGAACAACGGGCCGCCCCCTTGGGGGCGGCCCGTTTGCGTTGTCCGACATCGGGCAGGCCGACCGCGCGCCGCCGGCCGGTTGCCATGCTCGGCTAACATACGCACCAGCCGCGCAGTCGGCCTGACAGATGACCTGACAGACGACCCGGCAGACCACCTGGTAAGCGATCTGAAGGCAAGCACAGACGATGTCCCAGCAACCGTCCACGCCTCTGCCGCCTCCTGACCCCGTTCCGCTCATTTTTCAGCGCGGATTCCGACGCCTGGTGCAGCAGGGCGCCTACATCGGCGTCACCGCGTTGCTCGCCTGGTACGTCTACGACGCGCTCAACCTGCGCGAATTCGGATTCGGATTCCTCGACGACCCGGCCGCGTTCAAGGTCGCCAATCAGTGGATCACCGACATCGACGGCGTGACCAACAACCGGATCACGATGTACCTCGTCGGCGTCTGGTCGTCCGTCCGCGTCATCTTTGTCGCCATCCTGCTCTCGACCCTGGTCGGTGTCGTCGTCGGTGTGGCCAGACTGTCGTCCAACTGGCTGGTTGCCCGCCTGGCGATGCTCTACGTCGAGGTGTTCCGCAACACGCCGCTGCTCATGCAGGTCGTGCTGGTCTACGCGATCTTCCTCGTCGGCGCGCCGATCATCCAGGAAGTCCTGGTCATTGGCGACTTCGCCTTCATCTCAAACCGAGGTCTGGCGATTCCCTGGCCGGTGCCCGACGCCGGCTGGTGGGGCGTGCCTGACTGGTTCGTCGGCGTCTGGGTTGCGCTGCTGATCGCCGTGGGCATCATCGCGATGACCGTCCGGCGGCAGCGTCAACAGCTCGAACGCGACACCGGCCAGCCGCACTTCGCCAACCGCTGGGCGTTCGGCATCTTCGCGGTCGGTGCGCTGATCTCATTCATCGCGCTCGGCCTGCCCGTCTCCATCGATCGCCCGATTGTGGAGGGCACGCGCTATCTCGAAGGGATCGTGATTCGTCCCGAGTTTGCCGCGCTCACGATCGGCCTGACGCTCTACACCGGTGCGTTCAACGCCGAGATCGTGCGCGGCAGCATCCAGGCCCTGCCGCGCGGCCAGACCGAAGCAGCCAACGCGGTCGGACTGTCGGCATACCAGCGGATGACGCTGATCATCCTGCCGCAGGCGCTGCGCCAGATGCTTCCCTCGATCACCAACCAGTATCTGAACGTCAACAAGAACTCCTCGCTGGCCTACGCCGTGCTCTACGACGATCTGTTCCGCGTCGCCGGCATCATCCAGAACAAAGCGGGCCATGCGCTCGAGATGTTCTTCGTGATCATCGTCACCTACATGCTGATCTCATTCCTGATTTCCGTCGTCATGAACTTCATCAACGCCCGCGTCACGCGGGTCGGCGTCTGAGCGGGGCATGTGATGTCTGACCTACCGCCAATCCCGCGACCCGAGCAGCGCCCGTTGCCTCCTGCGCCCGGCCAGCGGCGGATCGTGCTGCCGCCTCATCGGCAACGGTCGAGACGACCGAGATCCGTCCGAATCCGCGAATGGGTGCGCAAGAATCTGTTCCCGTCGCGCAGCGGGACGCTGTTGACGCTCGTGGCCGGCACCATCCTCGCCGGAATCCTGACCGGTGCCGTCTACTTCGTCTTTGTCAGCGCCAACTGGGAGGTCATTACCCATAATCGTTGGCTGCTGTTCGCCGGCGGCTTCCCGCAAGGCGAGGCATGGCGGCTATGGGTCAGCATCGCCATCGTCTTCACCCTGATCGGGTTGGCCTACGGCACCTGGTCCTCCATGGGGCGCCGCGACCATTTGTTCGTCGCACTGGTCGGCGCGTTCGTGATCTTCCTGATGGCGCACGGCGGCGCCGCGGCCTGGTCCAGCATCTACTTCCTGATTGCCGTGGCCTGCCTCTATGGCGGCTACCTCTTCACCGTCCGCTTGCCGCGCGAGACGTCGACGCGGCGCACCTGGCAGCAGCGGATCGTAGGCGGTCTGATGGCGCTGTCGCTGCCGGTCGTCCTCCTGATCTTGCTCGTCGGCGGCGAAGTCGGCCCGCGCAACCTCGATGGATTCGTGCTCAATCTGATCCTCGCGCCAGTCGGCATCGTTGGCGGCATCGTGCTCGGCATCCCGCTCGCCTTGGGCCGCGCATCGTCGATGAAGTCGATCTCCTGGACCTGCACCGCCTACATCGAGATCGTGCGCGGCGCGCCGCTGCTCGGCTGGCTCTTCGTGGCCCTGTTCATCCTCGACGACATCATCGGCGGCGATTTGATCGTTCGCGCGATGGTCGTCATGGCCGTCTTCACCGGGGCCTACATGGCCGAGTACATCCGCGGCGCCCTGCAGGCGCTGCCGCGCGGACAATATGAAGCCGCGCAAGCCGTCGGCCTGACTCAAACGCAGCGGACCCGCCTGATCGTCATGCCTCAGGCGTTGCGAATCTCGATCCCGCCCATGGTCGGTCAGGCCATCTCGATCTGGAAAGACACCACGCTCGTCTCAGTCATCCTGCCGCTGCGCGAGCTGAAGGGCAACGCCGACTCCGCGATCTCGCAGTTCGAGTTCACGCCCGACCGCATCGAGGCCTACGTGTTCGTCTCCGTCATCTTCTGGATCGTGGCGTTCATGATGTCGCGGATATCGCAGCGGGTCGAGCGGGCACAGGGCATCGGCGAGCGCTGATCCCTCAGTCAGCGACCTCCGCCGCCTCGTTCAACGCCGGACTCTCGTACTCTTCGTCGTCGTCCTCAGGATTCCACAACGGATACTCGGCTTCGGCGAACCGCGCACCCTCAGGGATCTTCACGTCCACGACCGCCGCGTCAATGCACGAGTGGTGCGGAATCTCTTCATCGTCCTCGACATATGCCTCGATGTGGAACTCAATCGCCTCGCGGATCAGCTCCTTCGTCTCTTCCAGCGTGTCGCCGACGGTCACGCAGCCCGGCAGGTC
>JAJEBU010000020.1 GCA_022822375.1 Dehalococcoidia bacterium | reverse complement strand
CATGCAGGGGTCAGCTCGGCTTGCGGGGCACCGAGCGGGTCCCTGCGTGACGCAGGGAACGGGAACCGAGCGGGTTGCTGCGCCTCTCTCTTCCATCCCCTGCTTCATGCAGGGGTCCCCGTGTCGGGGCACGGGGACACGGCAGTTGGGGAGCCGAGCGGGTCCCTGCGTGAAGCAGGGACTGGGAGCCGAGCGGGTCCCTGCATGAAGCTGGGACTGGGAGTTGTGACGCGGGGACTGGGGGTGGGCGGGCGTAGCATTGGGTGATGCTGGGTTTGCTTCGGCTACTCCGATTGGCGGCGCTGCGGGAGTTGCGCGGCGGCTGGCTGTTGATGATCAGCGCGTCGGCGCTGCTGGTGATTGCCGCGTCGCTGGTGGCGTTGCCGCTGGTCTTCCGAGCGGCAACGGCGGATTTGGCGCTTCGCGAGTTGATCGCACAGTCACCGCGCGGCGCAGCGTTTGCCGATTTCCAGCGCAGCAGACAGCTGCCAGACGTTGCGGAGTTCGACGCGGTGTCCAGGTCGGCGGGGGAGATCCGTTCGGAGCAGCTGTCGCGGTTCGTCGGGTTCGAGGGCGAGACGCGACGGATTATGGAGTCGCCGCGCAGCTTCACGGAGTTCACGCGGATCGGCCATGAGGTGCAGGAGTCGCTGCTGGCGTACCTGATGTCGTTCGAGCAGCTGGACGTGCACGCGCGGCTGCTGCGTGGCGAGTGGGCGGAGGCGTTGGACGAGGCGGTCATTGGCGCAGCGCTGGCCGAGCGCTTGCGCATCGACGTCGGGACGGTGATTGCATTCAGCGATGATCGGCGGTTCACGATCACTGGGGTGGTCGAGCCGGCGGCGGCGCAGGTGTCGAGGGTGCTGGCGTTTCACTACACGGATATCTGGTTCGACTTGCAGTTCTACGTGACGCCGGGCGGCGCGGAGGTGCCGTACTTCGGACTCGCGGTGAGCGATGAGGCGCTGGCGGCGTTTGGTGAGCCTGTGATGCATCGGATGCGAACCGAGCTGGCGTCGTCGGTGCTGAACTCAGATGACGTCAGCGAAGTCGTCGAGGGCCTGACGGCGTGGCGTCAGCAGTCGAACCGATTGGAGGGCGGCGCGGCGTCGACGCTGCTGCTGGGGGTCTTGCAGGAGTTCGAGCGTGAGGCGCAGTTTTCGGCGGGACAGTCGCTGTTGGCGGGCTTGCAGATCGCGGCGGTGGCGATGTTCGGGGTGGCGCTCGTGGGACGGGTGATGGCGCAGCGGACGCGGGTGGATCGTGAGCGGCTGGCGGCTCGCGGGGCTCGTCCGTGGCAGCAGGCGGGGGCGCAGGCGGTGCTGGGCGGGATCGCGGCCGTCCCGGCGGCTGTGCTGGGTGCGCCGCTGGCGGCGTTTGCGTTGAGCCATTCAGGACGGCTCGAGGCTGTGGCGCGAGTCTCTGGCGGTGAGCCGTTTGCGACGCGTCTGACCTGGGAAGCGTGGGCGCTGGCGGTGGCCGGGGCGGCGATTGCGTGGGCGGCGTTTGCGGCACCGGCCTGGTTCGACGCGCGTCAGCGTCAGAACCAGCGGGTTGCGGCGGGTCGCCCGCAGCGACAATCGTTGGTGCAGCGCGCGTGGCTGGATGTCGCGCTGCTGGCATTGGCGGCGGTGCTGTTTCTGCAGTTCGAGAGTGAAGCATCGGGCGGCGCGCTGTCGGCGGTGGAGTCGGGCGGGATCAATCCGGTGCTGATGCTCAGCCCAGGGTTGTTGCTGCTGGGATCGGCGCTGACGATTATGCGGGTCGCGCCGCGTGTGTGGGGATTCCTGGCGTCGCTGCTGTCGCGCGCGCCGATGCCCTCGGCGGTCTATCTGGGCGTGCTGACGGTGTCGCGCAATCCGACTGGTCCGATGCTGCTGACGGCGTTGACGGCGTTTGTGACGGCGGTCGGGCTGATCTCCGCGACGTATGCATCGACGATTCGCAGCGTCGAGCGGGAGCGGATCGAATACGAGGTCGGCAGCGACGTTCGGGGCGTGTCGATCAGCGGGAACTTGGGCGTGTCGACGATGGCGCGGGTGACAGAGCCGTTGCGCAGCCGTCCAGGCATCGACGCGGCAGCGGCCTACCGAGGGATCGGCTCTATCGGCGGCGACCGTTCGGGATCGCGTGTGGTGATGCTGGGTCTGGAGACTGATCGCCTGGACCAGATCACGACGCTGGACGCGGACTTGTTGGGGATGCCGTCGGAGGCGTTGTTGTCGGCGATCGCGCGGGAGCCGGGCCGCGTGGGACAGGAGCTGCCTGCGGGATCGGAGGCGCTGACCATCAATGTGCGGAGCGAGCCGGGCAACAGCAATCTGGAGATCGCGGCGCGCGTGCTGGACGCCAACGGGCACGTACAGATGCGTCAGTTTCGGACGAGCACGGCGTCGATCGTGACCGATGCGTCGGTCACGATGCGAGCACCGCTGAGCGGTCTGGCACAACCACTGCGGATTGCGGCGATCATCATGCGCCCGCAGGCGCGCGTGGTGCGCGCGCCCACGGGAACGCTGTACATCTCCGACCTGAGCGCGGTCGTCGCTGGTGCGTCGGTGACGGTCGATGCATTTGACTCGGACGGGCCGTGGATTCCAGCGTCGAGCGGAGCTGGCGAGGATCGGATCGTGTTCACTGACGGCGCGCTGGAGTATCGCTGGGCGCAGCTGGCGGCGAGCGATGAGCGGATCATCGTGCGGGAGTCGCCGAACCTGCCGGTCAACGCGGCGTTGGATCGGCGATCGCTGGCGGCGGCCGATCTCGCGCTGGGCGACGAGGTGTCGATTGAGCTAAACAACGCGAGCATTCCGGTGCGGATCGCGGCGGTGGTGGACTACGTGCCGACGCTGAATCCGGCCCAGGGCGGTTTCCTGGTTGCGGACTTTCGAGCGTTGCGCAGCGCGTCGTTGGTGGCATCCGCGCAGGCGGTGCTGCCGATCACGGAGGTCTGGGCGGCTGCTGCGTCGGACGAGGCTCGGCTGGCTGCCAACGAGCTGATGGATGAGGTGTATCTGTCCTCGACGGTGCTCGACGCAGAGGCGCAGATCGCGCAGGCAGAGTCAGACCCGTTCCGATCGGGCGGGGCGGCGGCGCTGTTTGTGGTGGGCTTCATCGGCCTGTTGGTGGTGGGTTCGGCGGCATTGATCTTCACGATGGCGGCGGCCGGCGGCGAGCGGGCACGGGAGTTCGCGCTGATGCGCACTGTGGGCGCGGGACGCGGGGGGTTGACGGGTCAGGCCGCGGTGGAGGTGGGGCTGGTGTTGGCTGCTGGCGTCGCGCTGGGGGTTGCGCTGGGACGAGCGGTTGCCGGTGCGCTGTTGGCATTTCTCGATGTCACGGCGGAGGGCGTTGCGGCGGCGCCGCCGACGTCGCTGTCGGTGGATTGGGTGCTGGCTGGTGTGGGGATCGGCGTGATTGCGGCATGCGCGATTCTCGGGACGACTGCGATTGCGCGTTGGGCGACTGGTCGTGACGCCGCGCCGCTGCTCCGAGAGGGCGCGGACTGATGGCGGCCCAACGTCCCGATGCAGGTCGCGGCGAGACAGCGGGCGAGCTTGCCCGTCTGGCGATCCGACGGATTCTGTCGGCGCCACGGTTGTCGGCGGTGTTGCTGATCGGTGCGCTGTTGGCCGTGGGGTTGGCGTCGAGTGCGCCGACGTTTATCGAAGCCGTCCGCCAGCTCGGCCTGCGCCAGACGTTGGCGGATGCGGAGCCGGCTTCGCTCGACCTGCGCTTCATTCGCAGCAACGTGACAGCGGATGCAGACTCGGTCGCGGAAGTGGAGTCGTTGATCCTGGAGGAAGCGGTCAAGGCAGCGGACAGCCTGATCGTGGGGCGGATGGTGTCGCTGCGGACAGGAGGCTATGTCCTGCGCAGCGACGATCAGCCGTACGGCGTTGGCGACGCTGATCATGCGACGTTTGCGGTGCAGGACGATCTGGCGGAAGCGGGGGAACTGCGCGACGGTCGACTGCCGACTGTGGTCGACGGCGCGGTGGAAGTGGTGGTTGAGACGGGTCAGGCTGAGGCGTTCGGATTGCAGATCGGCGATGAGCTCTGGGCTCAGCCGTTTTGGTTGGGGCAGCAGCACGAGACTCGGGTGCGGATTGTGGGCATCGTGACGCCGCCGGGTTCGGAGCGGGCATGGTCGACGCTCGATCCGGTGTATCTGCCGATTGCGGCTCGGGATACGGAGTTGCGTTTCTGGACCGACCGGTCAAGCGTGTTGGGCGTCTTGGCGGACCAGTCGCCGACGCTGCGGCTGACGTTGCTGCAGCGCTTCCGCACGGACTTGAGCGGCGCATCGGCGGCTGAGGCGTCGGAGGCGTCGGAGGCGCTGGCGCAGATGACGCGGCGGATTGCGCAGTCGCTCGATGGGGTCCAGCAGGAAACGGAGCTCGTCGACACGCTGGCGGACTTCAGTCGTCGATTCCAGTTTGCGCAGTCGACGCTGCTCATGATCGTGCTGCAGTTGGTTGGCGCGGTGTTGGTGTACGCGATTGTGGCGTCGGCGATGTTGGCGGAACAGCGCACGGAGGACACGGCGTGGCTGCGCTCGCGCGGTGCTCGTCAGCGTGACGTGGCCCTGCTGCACCTGGTGGAGGCGGCGATCCTGACGGCGCCGGCGGTCGCGCTGGGTCCGCTGATCGGGTTGGGTCTGGTCAGCCTGTTGGGGCTGGTGCCGCCGTTCGACGAGGCGTTGCTGCTGACGGGCGGCGGGCCGTTGCTGGCGGTGTCGTTGCCGGCGGAGTCGTGGTATCTGGCGCTCGGGGCGGGCGCACTGGCGTTGCTGGCGCAAGCGGTGCCGACGTACCGGGCGACGCGTCAGACGATGGTCACGACTCGGCGGGAGCGGGGCCGGCCGCCGGCGTCGTGGACGCAGCGGGCGTTGATCGACGCTGCAGTGGCGGCGCTTGGCGCGTTGCTGATCTTCGAGCTGCAATGGGCGGGCGACCCGATTGACTCGCCGCTGGTGGGCGAGACGCGGCTGGATTGGTTGGCGGTGGCGACGCCGACGGTGCTGCTGTTCGTGGTTGGCTTGATCGTGCTGCGGCTGTTCCCGCCGGCGATGCGCGGGTTGGCGCGGGCGGCGTCGCCGCTGCGATCGCTGACGCTGCTGTTGGGCGCGTGGTATCTGGGCCGCACGCCGACGCACTACGCGCGGACGGTGCTGCTGTTGACCATCGCTGGCGCGCTGGCGGTGTTCGCCGCGTCGTTCCGGACGACGCTTGAGGCGTCGTACGACGACCGGGCGCTGCATGCCGTGGGCGCGGAGGTGCGGCTGACGGAGCCGCACGCGGAGCAGATTCCGTTCGAGCGGATTGCGGAAGTGGGCCACGGCAGTGTCGCGCGCGTTCAACGGATCACGGGCGCGTTCGACGGCGACGAAGACTCAGGGCGTCTGCAACTGGGCGCGGTCGACGCGGCGGAGATCGCTTCGCAGTTGCGCGAGCGCGATGTGGGGTGGGCGCTGCGGCCGTCGCTGCTGGAGTCGCTGGCGCCGGCGGCGTCGCAGTCTGCAGGCGCGGTGATTGACCGATTCGGCGGTGTGTTGGAGCTTCGCCTGACGCCGATCGAGATTCGCGAGCAGACGACCGTCGGGATCAAGGTGCTCGACGCAGTCGGGCGATATTGGTGGTACAGCATCGGGACGCTGGAACCGTATGCGGAACAGGTATCGGGCTCCGCGCCCGTGGCAGCGGTGTTGTCCACGCGGTTGGCCGGAACGCCTGATGTGTACTTGCCGCTGGAGGGGGCTCGAATCGTGCAGTCGCGGAGCGCGTGGCGTCCTGGCGTTGTGGAGCGTCCGCGCCTGCCGCTGACGCTGGTCTCGTTGGACGCGGCGGCGACGCGGGCCGCGGGTGAGATCATCTTGCGCGACCTGACGTACCGCGACTCAGTGGGTGTACACACACTGGCCGAGTTCGACTCTGGGGACTGGGAGGCGATGCCGCTTGCGGTCGGAGAGCCGGCGTTCGACTCGTTGGACGCCGGCGACGGGGGCGACGGGGGCGCGCGGTATCGGTGGAACGAGACGCCGGCATCGCTGCGTGGTGTTCGTTATGCCGCAGAGCGCCAGCCGATGTCGGCGCTGCTCTCGGCCGAGGCGATGGCTCAGGGGCGTCTGAAGGTGGGCGAGATGGTGCGCATTCGCGTTGGTCCGACGCCGATGACATTCGTGGTCGCGGGCGAGTTCGAGACGTTTCCCAGCTACGATCCGCAGCGTGACGAGCCGCTGGTGCTGATCGATCGGGCGACGCTCGTCGAGCGGCTCTACGGCAGCGCGGCGGCCGGCGTCGCGCTGGCGGTCGACGATGAGCTATGGGTTGACGCGCCGCTCGAGCGCTGGTCCTCGCTGGTGGAGGAGCATGAGCTGGCGTTGGACGACGGGCGAATCGTGACGATTGCGTCGGCCCGCGCAGAGCTGGCGGCGGATCCGCTGATCGTTGCGTCTTGGAACGGCGTGTTTGTCGGTGCGGTGGCGGCGGTGGCGATCGCCTCTGCGTTTGGGTTGGTGGTCTTGACGGCGGTGACGGCGCAGGCGAGGCGGGTGGAGTTTGCGGTGTGTCAGAGCGTCGGCATGTCGATGCGTCAGATTCTGGGCTTGATCGCCATTGAGCAGTTGATGGTGATCGGGATTGGTCTGGGCGCGGGGCTGATCGTCGGAACGCAGGCCGGCGCGATTCTGCTGGATTTCTTCGCGTTGACTCCGGACGGACGCGACGTGGTGCCTCCGTTGGCGTTCATCATCGACTGGCCGGGGGTGGGGGTGTTGTTTGGTGCGTTGGTGGCGCTGTTTGTGTTGAATCTGGGCGCGTTTCTGTGGTTCCTGAGGCGGATCGAGTTACACGGGGCGCTGCGTCTGGCGGCCTGATGGGTGGGGCGGTTGTGGAGGGAGGCGAACCCCCACCTAGCCTGCCCCAGAAGCGGAGGGAATGGGACGGGTCCCTGCGTGAAGCAGGGCGTGGAAGCCGAGCGGGTCCCTGCGTGAAGCATAGAATGGGACTGAACTAGGGGGCTAGGCCGAGGGTTCGCTGGATTTGGCGGATGTGGAAGAGTTGGTGGTCGGCGATGGTGAGCGCGATGGTTCTGAGCGACATGTCGAGGATTTCGCCGTCCAGTTCCAGATTGCCCGGCTCCTTCAGCAGCTCTGGACTGAGGCCGTCGAGCAGGCGGTTGGTGTCGTCTCGGACGCTGGTCAGCGCCCATCGCAGCTCGGGCAGACTGGGCTGGGCGTCGGTGTCGGGCAGTGTGACGCCGCCGACGTTGGGGACCGGGAGGTGCGGGGCGACTTCGCGGCGGAGGAGCAGGAGCTGAGGGTGCAGCCAGCGCTCGGAGTGGATGGTGTGCAACAGAATCTCGCGGACGGACCACTCGGTGTGACTGAGGCGCACGGCGAGTTGGTCGTCGCGGCAGCGGTCGAGCAGGCTGGACATGTCGGCGGAGATTTCGGCCAGCGCGGCGGGGACGTTGACCGATGGGTTTACGTGATTGGTGATGTCGTTACCTCTGCTGCTTTCGGCGGATGGGGTCTGTGCGCAAAGTGTGACCCAGACAGGGCGGCGGGACAACCAGTTTGATGGCCAGAGTACGTGAGATTCCGACGCGGGCTGAGCAGTTGGCGCAGGAGCTGAGCTTCAGCGCGGAGGTGCGCGGTGAGCTCGCGCGGGGTGCGTCGGAATGGGACGCGGGCGAGTTCTTCGACGCGCACGAGACGTGGGAGGACATCTGGCAAGTCGAGCGTCGACCGGTTCGTGGGTTCTTTCAGGGGTTGATCCTGTTGGCGGCGGGACTGCACCACTGGACGGGCACGCATCGGCCACGGGGCGTGCGGATCAAGCTGGCGTCGGGGATCGAGCGCCTGGCGCCGTACGCGCCGTCGTATCTGGGTGTGGATGTGTCGTGGATGGTGTCGGATGCGGCGGCGCTGCTGCGCCAGGCACCGACGGAGTCGGCGGCGTTGGCGGCGACGCCGCGGGAGTCGTTTCCGCCGTTCCGCTGGGCGGCGACGGAGCCGGGCGGTGTGTGGTCCAGTGTTGGCGCGCTGCGCGTGCGACGGCTGCGCACGTCGGCGCGGCTGCCGACGCGCGGCTCGGAGCGATCATCGGGGCTGGATCTGTATGCGGATCTGTCGGAGCTGGGCGGGTCGCTGCCGTTGACGCAGATGCCGCAGGCGGTACCAACGGGGATCGCCTGTGCGGCGCCGGCTGGCTGCGAACTTCAGATCCGTCCGCGATCCGGCCTGTCGCGTCGCGGTGTGGTGGCGGCGTGGGGCACGGTCGATGCGGACTATCGGGGCGAGTTGCAGGTGTCGATGTCGTTGATGGGACCGGGCGGTCGTGGTTACCGGGTTGCGCAGGGTGATCGGATTGCGCAGCTGGTGGTCGCGCCAGTGTTGCTGCCGTCGGTGACGGAAGTGGACGAGTTGGAGGAGACAGCTCGGGGCGGCGGCGGATTCGGATCGACGGGTCGATGACGGCTGCGGCGATCCTCTCAGTCGCGTTGGGCGGCGCGGCAGGATCGGTGTTTCGGCACCTGTTGAACCGCTGGATCGGCCAGCCGGACGGTCTGCCGCTGGGCATTCTGGTTGTGAACTTGCTCGGCACATTGCTGCTGGGCGTCGCGGCGACGCTGTTTCTGGAGCGGATTGGTGTGTCGGACAACGCACGGCTGGCGATCACGGTGGGATTGTTGGGCGGGTTCACGACGTTTTCGACGGTCTGGCTGGACACGCTGCATCTGATCAACGGCGGGCGCTGGGCCTGGGCGTTGACGAATCTCATGGTTTCGGCGTTGGGCGGTCTGGCGGCGGCCTGGATCGGTCAACAGATTGCGCGAATCTGATCGGGCTGTTGGCGGTGTTTGTGTATAGAGTGACGACAGGCGGCTGGGATCAGGCTCAACATATGCGGCACACTTTCTGGCAGACGCGGTGGAGCACGATGGTTCGCGCGACGGTTCGCACGACGGTTCGCAGGGGGGGGCGGCGGGCGGGGGTGATCGTGGTCGCAGGCAGTGCGCTGCTGTTCGCGGGTTGCGGACTGTTCGGCGGCGACGATGAGTCTCCCCAGGTAGTTGAGCCACCGGCAACCACTGCGCAGTCGGCACAGTCGGCGGAGTCGACTGAGACGCCGGCGGCGTTGCAACAGCAGGACTCGGCCCCGGCGGAGGCTGTGGCGGTGACGACGTCGCCGCAGGAGTCGGACGAGCAACCAGCGGCGGCTGACCAGGATGCGCAAGAGGCGCAGGCGGTGGTTGGGGGCAGCATCTACGTCGTGCAATCTGGCGACACGCTGGCGGAGATCGCGGAGCAGCACGGCGTGCGGATCGACGACTTGATCACGTTGAACGGCATCCAGAATCCGGATGTCCTGCAGGTCGGTCAGCAGCTGCAGATTCCGGTCACGCTGGAGCCGGGGTCGGAGACGTCGCAAGCGTCGGCGGAGCAGGCGGAATCGCTGTCAGGCGAGCAATCGGATGAGCAGGCGCAGGAGGAATCGTCGGAGCAGGATGAGATCGACGTGCCGGCGGTGTCTCTGCCGACGGTCGCGGTACCGGCGGCGACGCCGACGACCGTCAGCCATACGCAGTTCCCTCAACCGGGACCGGAGGTCACGACGGAGACGATTCCCAATCCACCGTCGAGCTTCCTGCAGTACGGGGCGGCGGCGCTGCCGTGGCTGCACGGCATCAATGAGGTTGAACCAATCATTGACCTGTTCCGAGCGTGGCCGATGCCGTCGCTGGCGGTCGGCAACGACCGTGTGGTGCTGGTGGACACGAATGAGGACGGGGCGTTCACGTTGTCGATCGTGTACACCGATCCGAGCACGTTTGGGGCGGCGGTGCCGCACTCGAATCTGGTCGTCTACGATCCCGTGCCGGGCAACGTGTCGAGCTACCGGATCGGCTACGACCACGCGCAGGCGTATGCGCGAGAGGTGCAGGGCATACAGCAGCTGTCGGACCTGGATGTCAGCGGGGACGGTCGGCGCGACTTGACCTTCCGCGAGATCACCTGCGACGGCACGGGCTGCGTGAGCAGCTTCTACGTGCTGTCGGCGACGGCGGACGGCTATCGGACGATTACGGGATCGTCAGCGCAGGTGGCGGACGTGTCGGGGATGACGATCGCTGATCGCAACGGCGACGGGATTGTGGACATCGTGGTGGAGGGTCTGGCGACGGATGAGACGGCGCCGGCGCGGTATGAGTTCCTGTTCTCGGCGCAGGGCGGCGAGCTGGTGGAGCTGCAGCGGGTGGCGGTGAGCGGCGGCGGAGACGAGCTGGAGGAGTAGGCCGTTTGCCCGCTCGCGCATTGGGGCATAGCCTCACTGGGGTAGCGCTTGAGCGCGGGACGAGTCGGCGCGGGCGGCCTGAGAACCAACGGGTGGGCTGAGCGATGTCCCTGGTTGAGCGGCCGTCGCGGCGGTTTGGGACGCGATCTGCGCAGTTGTTTTGGCGTCTGCCGGCAATTGGGCGGGTGCGCGTGCCGCGCAACCTGGCGCCGATCCTGCTGGCCAGCGCGGTGGGGTTGGCAGCTGGCTTCGCGGCGGTGGTGTTGACGGAGCTGATCGCGGTGGTGGGCGACGGCTTCGATTCGCTGACGCGTGTATTGGACGATCTTGCGGGCGGTTGGACGCTGATGCTCGTGCCAGCGATCGCGGCGATCCCGGTGGCGATGATCGTGTGGCGGATCTCGCCCGACTCGCAAGGGGCGGGGGTTCCGTACGTGATGGTGGCGGTCGAGCGGGCGGGCGGATTCGTGCGGCCGATCATTGCGCCGGCAAAGTTGGTGGCGACGGCGTTCACGATTGGCGGGGGCGGCGCGGCTGGTCGTGAAGGTCCGATTGTGCTGATTGCGGCGTCGCTGGCGTCGACACTGGGTCGTCTGGCGCGTCAGCCGTCGGACATGTTGGTGTTGATGGTCGCGGCGGCGGCGGCGGGCGGAGTGGCGGCGACATTCAACACACCGATTGCGGGCACGTTCTTTGCGATGGAGGTGGTGTTGCGTCGGTTCAACGTGCGCAACTTCACCATCGTGGTGGTGTCGGCGGTGGTGGCGAACATTGTGGCGGTGGCCTTCTACGGCGAGTCGGCCGGGCTGAACTTGCCAGACCTCGAGCTGAACAGCAACTGGGAGCTGTTCCTGCATGCAATCGTCGGCGTGTCTGCGGCGGTGGTGGGGATTCTGTTCGTGCGGACGCGGTTCTTTACGGAGGACGTGTTCGAGTTTCTGGGTGTGTCGTTGGCGATCCGACCGATTGTCGGGCTGCTGATCGTGGGCATGCTGGCGCTGATCGAGTCGAACATCCTGGGCGCGGGGCTGGAGCAGATTGCCGTCTTCGCGGCGGGGGGGGTGACGGTCTCGACGTTGGGCGTGTTGATGGTGCTGAAGCTGTTCGCGGCCTCGTTGACGATCGGTTCTGGCGCGTCGGGCGGGGCGTTCGCACCGTTGCTGTTTGTGGGCGCGACGCTGGGCGCGCTGATGGGCGCGGGATTCGAGTCGGCGCTGCCGAACATTGTGGGTCCGACGGGGACGTACGTCGTGGTCGGCATGGCGGCGGTCTACGCGGCGGCGGCGCGGGCGCCGTTCACGTCGATCTTCATCGTCTTCGAACTGAGCGGGTACTCGTTGATTTTGCCGCTGATGACGGCGGTGGCGTTGGCCACGGCGCTGGCCCAGCTGGTCACGCGGGACACCATCTACAACGTCCGGCTGCGCCGCGCCGGCCTCGATGTACGGGAGGAGCAGGCGTCGTCGATGCTGGACGACCTGAGCGTGGAGACCACGATGCGGACAGACACGCCGATCGTCCCGCGGGAGGCGTCGATTCAAGACTTGGCGAATGCGATGAGCCAGTCTCGGGGCAACGTGGTGGCGGTGGCCGACGGTCGCAATCGATTTCTGGGCTTGATCTCGGCGACGGATGTGACATCGGCGGTGGAGCGGCAGGAGATGGATCGGCGGGCGTTTGATCTCGCGGTGGTGGCGCCGATCCGCGTGCATCCGGAGGACAGCCTGCGCTATGCGCTGTCGTTGTTGGTGGAGCACGACGTCCGTCAGCTGCCGGTGGTCGCCAGCGACGACGAGACGCGTCTGATGGGCATGTTGACGCAGCGCGATGTGTTGCGCGAGGTGGCGCAGCCGTCGGATCGGATGCCTGGCCGTGCCGCGCCGGCGCCGGTGCGACGGCTGGTCGGTGCGATTGAGATCGAAGCGCGCGTCGAGCCGGGTTCGCGGGCAGAGGGGTCGACGGTGTCGGAGCTGGCGCTGCCGGAGGCGTCGGTGATCACGGCGATTCATCGTCGCGGGGAGGTGGTGATTCCGCGCGGCAACGTGCGTCTGGAGGCGAACGATCTCGCGGTGATCCTGTCGGTGCCGCCCGAAGAGTCTGAGGTGCGGGCGCGGTTCGTGAACCTGCAGTCGCAGGGTCGCAGCAACTGGTGGTTCCTGCCGCATCCGCCTGCGCCGCACGACGAGAGTCGCTAAGCAGGTGCGGCGCGGGCTGGGCGTCAACGGCGCGTAGACTCGTTGCATGCCCAGCGAGCATCACCAGCCTCGTCTCTACACGCTGAGCCAGGCGCGGCGATCACTGCCGGGTCTGGCGGCTGTCGTGATCGTGATGCGCGAGAAGGCGCGGCGACTGGACGAGTTGCAGGCGCTGCGGGCGTCGTTGCGGCGGAGCAGCGGCGCGGACGGAAATCCGATGACGACGGATGACTCTGAGTTGCAAGCGGAGCTGGCCAAGCTGGAGCGGCAGATTGGTGAACTGATCGCTCATGTCGGTCGGCAAGGCGTGGAGGTCAAGGACGTTCGGCGGGGTCTGTTGGACTGGCGGGCAGAGCGCGACGGGCGGGTGGTGTACCTGTGCTGGCAGTACGGGGAGCGGACGGTGAGCTTCTGGCATGAGCTGTCGGACGGCTTCGGGGGGCGGCGGCCAATCGTCGTCTCGGAGTGGGCCTGATGGCGTCCGCAACGCCGGCGCGCAGCCTGTCGCCGCCGCCGACGACGGCGGGCGGCCGGGACGGGCGACCGGTGATCCATGAGGAGCTGCGTCGGCACTACGACTCGCTCTATGACCAGCTGCTGGACGGACGGGCGGCGCGGGATGCTCGACCGGGGCTGGATGTGGGCAGCGGGGACGGGCTGACGCTGGCAGCGATCACGCAGGGGACGCCGCTCTCGGGGGTGGCCATCGACAGCGACGCGCGCGCCGACTGGCTGGGGCCTGACGGTTGGGATCTGGTCCGCGCCGACGCGCAGCGTCTACCGTTCGCCGATGGGTCGTTTGGGACGGCGCTGATGGTGGACGTGTTCGAGTGGCTGCGTCATCCGGCGGTGACGCTGGCGGAGTGCGGTCGGGTGACGGATGGACCGATTCTGATCGTGCAGACGGACTGGGAGGGGCTCTGGTTTCAGGCGGACCATCGAGCTGACGTCGCGGAGCGAGGTCGAGAGTTCGTGCGGGCGTTCACGCGCGGCGCGCCGTCCGATCTGCGGGGTCAGATTCGGCGGTCGGCTGCAGAGGCTGGTCTGAGCGCGGCGGAGGTGTCGATTGCGTCGATCCGATCAGACGACTTGGTCCAGGGCAGTCTGGCCTGGGACCTGCTGGATTCGATCCGGCGGTATCTGGTAATCGAGTCGGCGCGGGTTCGCGCGCGTCGGTTCGATGAATGGCGGCGGGATCTGCAGAGGTCGGCGGACGCTGGTCAGTTCGAGTTGCTGCTGCGCCGCATGGTGGCGGTCGTTCGGCGCAGCTAGCGGTGGAGCTAGCGTTGTGGGCCGTGCGAGTGACCCTCGGTGTGGCTGTGTTCGTCGACGTGGAGGGTGAGTTCGCCGCCCAGCGGGACGGTGCTGTGCTCTCGCTGGTGTGCGCCGAATCCCGCGGCCTGATCACCGTGCGAGACGATGGCGAGTTCGCGACCGAAGGTTCGGCGCAAGACATCCTCTGTGAGGACACTGGTGGGCTGACCCTGCGCGATGACGCCGCCGGCGAGCGCGTTGACGCAGATGACTTCCTGGTAGTGCTCGAGCACGGTGGAGAGATCGTGCGTGGTCATGATGACGGAGACGCCGAAGTCGGTGAGGTCGCAGAGGACATCGAAGAACTGTGCGTCGGAGACGGCGTCGAGCTCGGCTGACGGTTCGTCGAGCAGCAGGATGCGGGGCTGGCGGGCGAGGGCGCGGGCGATCAGGGTGCGCTTGCGCTGTCCGCCGGAGAGCTCGACGATCTGCTCGCGCTGCAAGTCCTGGATGTCCATCATGGCGAGCGCGCGGTCGACGGCGATGCGGTCGTCACGGGACTTGATCAGTCGACCGATGCGTCGGGACCAACTGAACTGATAGCGCCCCATCTCGACGAGTTCGCGGACGGTCAGTGGGAAGCGCCAGTCGACGTTGCTGGCTTGCGGCATGTAGCCGAGGAACTTGCGGGCGGCCTTGGGCGGGTCGCCGCCGATGCTGACGTCGCCGCGGGAGGGCGTGAGCAGACCGGCGATGGTTTTGAGCAGGGTGCTCTTGCCCGATCCGTTAGGGCCGATGATGCCGGTGAAGACCCCGGCCGAAATGTGCATCGACAGGTCGCTGAAGACCGTGTGGTCGGGGTAACCGACGGTTACATCGCGCAACGCGACATCTGCGCCTCGAACTGGCATGAGGGTCACGTTCTAGTCAGTCCGCTGATAGCCTCTGGTCCATGCCTACTGTAATGGACGCCACGGAGACAGCGGTCGAACTCGAACGACCCGCGCGGTCGGTGGTGTCGCTGGTGCCGTCGTTTACGGAACTCGTCTGCGAGCTGCGGCTGTCGGCGCGGCTGGTGGGAGTGACGAGATTCTGCGTGGAGCCGGCCGAGACGGTGGCGGGGATTCGCAAGATCGGCGGGACGAAGAATCCAAATCTGGAGCGGATTGTCCAGCTGGCGCCGGAGTTGGTGCTCGCCAATCGCGAGGAGAACAACGAGGAGGATGTCGAGGCGCTGCGAGCGGCGGGCCTGCAGGTCTACGTGGGCGATGTGAAGACGGCGGCGGACGCGGTGGCGGAGATCGAGCGGGTCGGCGAGCTGTTGGGCGGGATCACGATCAAGGCGAAGTCGCCGAGCGAGGACGCGATCGAGGAACAGCGCCACCTCGAGCGCATGCGTCCGAAGGTGCGCGTCGCGGCGCTGATCTGGCGGAACCCGTTCATGGCGGCGTCGGGCGATACGTACATCGGTGATCTGCTGCGTGTCTGCGGCGGCATCAACGTTTGCGAAGAGATGGCGTCGCAGGGGCGCGGACGCTATCCGCGCCAGTCTTTGAGCGAGCTGGTTGCGCTCGATCCGGAGGTGATTTTGCTGCCGTCGGAGCCGTACCGCTTTCGCGAGCGCCATGCAGCCGAGCTGTTGGCGCAGCACGGGATGTCGGCCGGCCGGAACGGGCGGGTGTTCCTCTGCGACGGGCAGAACTTGACCTGGTGGGGCGTGCGGACGGGTGCGGCGATTGCCGAGGTGGCGGGATTGCTCGATCAGGCGCGGAGCGGTTGGCAGGCTGATGCATCGATGGTCGAGGAGCTGCCGCCGGGGCTGAATCTGACGGTCACGCAGCAGGATGTCGTGGAGTAGCGTCTGGGCGGACTAGAGCGGTCGGCCGCTGTCGAGCATCAGCGCGCGTGCGGCGATCTGTGCGGCGAGCACGGCCGCGGTGGTCAGGTAGAGCAGGCCGGTCGCGGCCATCATGGAACGCATCCGCGCGGTCGTCCAGGCCATCCAACCGAAGATCAGGGGGAGCGCGAACCCGATCACGATCCTGAGCCAGAAGGTCGGGTCGCTGGAGAGCGCGAGGTCTCGGCCGCCAATGGGTTCGTCGACGGAAACGGCGAGCGCGATGCCGAAGAGGATCGATTGGATGACGATCACGGCGAGGAAGGCGGTGGTGATCTCCACGAGCGGTTGGGCGGGGAGTCGCGGCGTGACGAGGTACCAGTGTCCGAGCGCGAGTCCGACTGCGGACAGTCCGATGGCCAGCGATCCGAAGGCGAGGCTGACGGCGGTGAGCAGTTCGGGGGCGCCGGAGAGCACGGCGGCGGTCAGGCCCAAGGCAGTCAGGCCGAGCGCGCTGAGCAGCCAGCCGAGCTGTCGGGCCTGCGAGTCTCGGTCGGTATAGAGAGCGGCGTTGTGCAGGATGCTGACGACCGTCATTGCGGCGAGCACCCAGACGAGGACGCCACGAGGTCCGGCGCGGACGGTGAAGCCTTCGACGATGTCGCCGTCGAGCGTGAAGGCGGTCCAGAAGGCGAGCCCGAGCACGATCGGGACCATGATCGTGGTCGCGCGGACGAATCCGGGCGTGGCTTGACCGCGAAGATGGACGGCGTGCATGACGAGCGCTCCGCCGACGCCGAGTTCGAGCAAGAGCAGCAGCAGGGTGTAAGGCAGGGCTCCAGAGGCGACCGGATCAACCACCGTCGTCTATGACCCCAACTTGAGCAGGAGCACCTCTCGGCGCAGACCTTCGTCGCCGATTTCGACCTGCACGCGCAGGACGCGGTAGCGGTCGTCGCGTCCGCCACGTCGGAAGCGGAGAGTGTCGCCCTGGCTCCAGGGGTAGTCAGTTTCCAGGGTGTCGAGCAGGGCTTCCTTGCGCTCGGAAAAGTCGTCCGACTCCCAGAACTCGGTCAGCATTGGGTTCCTCCTGCGACGGGCGTACTGGTTTAGCGTATCCCATCGCGGCGAGATGTCGGTGTGGCACAATGGCCGCATGGCCGAGCACATTCTGTCCCGCGGGGGCGACGCTGAGAGCTCGAGGCGCTGGCTGATGAAGGCGTTGCGGGAGGCGTCGGGCGAGATGTACGAGCTGTTGATGCAGGCGCTGCGCGGCTCAAGCGTGGACGCGGAGGCGCTGACGGAGCGGGCATGGCGCGAACAGACGATTGCGGCCTGGCAGATTGGGCACATCCTGTTCCAGGCAGCGGACGAAGTTCCTCTGCACGATCACGAATGGCTGGAGCAGACGTCGATCCCGGACTGTTACGAGCAGTTGCGCGAGTGGTACCAGCTGCGAGAGCAGCTGCTCGGAGTGCTGTACATGCTGGGCGGTGCAGAGTGGGAACAGGGCGCGACGCACCGGTTTCAGGGGGATCTGACGGTGGAGTCGGTGGTGCGTTCGCTGCATCAGGCGGATCTCGAGGTGTTGAACACGCTGCGAGCGCAGCTGCAGGTGTCCTGATCGCGAGGAGCACGCGGCACGTGGGATAGGGGTGGGATGGGACGTTGGCGGTTAGCCGGCGGGCCAGCCAAGGGCGGCGGCGACTTCGGATGCGGCTCTGGAGAAGTTCATGGTGTAGATGTGTAGGCCGGGCGCCCCGAGTTCGAGCAGCTCGCGGCCGAGTTGTGCGGCGATGTCGACGCCGATCTGTCGGCGGTCTGCGGCGCTGGAGGCGGCTTCCAACCGTTCGCGGATGGTCGTCGGGAATTCGGTGTGGTTGAGCGCGGACATCCGCTCGATCCCGGCGACGTTCGTCGGCGGCATGAGGCCGGGAATGATCGGGGTGTCGATGCCTCTGGCGCGCAGGTCGTGCAGGAAGCGCTCGTAGTGCTCACTGCGGAATCCGAACTGGGTAATGGCGAAGTCGGCCTGGGCGAGCTTGGCTGCCTGGTGCTCGCGGTCGGCCTGGGGACTGGCAGCCATCGGATGGCCCTCTGGGTGAGCGGCGACGGCGATGTCCCAGGACGCTCGCTGGCGGATGAAGGCGGCGAGCTGGACGGCAGTGTCGAAGGCTTGTGACGGGCGCGGCTGGTCTTGGGGGAGGTCGCCGCGCAGCGCGAGGATGTTCTCGATGCCGTCAGCCCGATAGTCGTTGATGATCTCGTTGATCTCCCGCTGGCTGTGGGAGACGCAGGTGAGGTGCGGCATCGCCTCGACGCCGTAGGTCTCGCGGATGGTGCGCACCCAGTCACGGGTGGGCCCGCGGGTGGCGCCGCCGGCGCCGTAGGTGACGGACATGAACTGGGGACGGTGTCGGGCGAGCCGGGCGAGGGTCTGGCGCAAGCGCGCCACGCCGTCGGCGTCGCGCGGTGCGGAGAATTCGAAGGACAGGCTTGGGCCCGCATCAAGCAGTTGCGAGATGCGGGCCATGGTTGATCAGCGAAACCGGGACGCTAGACGCAGGAGCGAGCCTGCGAGGCGCCGTCGCCGCCCGCGGTGTCGAAGCTGGTGCCGCAGGCGCAGGACTGTACGGCGTTGGGGTTGGAGATTGAGAAGCCCTGCTTCATCACGTCGTCGATGTAGTCGACGCGCGAGCCGGCGATCAGCGGCGCGGACTCTTCGTCGATCAGGAAGCGGACGCCGTTCTTTTCGACGATCTGGTCGCCGGTCTCAGCATCGGTGGCGAGGGCCATGCCGTACTGGTAGCCGGAGCATCCGCCACCGACGACGAAGACGCGCAGCGCGCCTTCGGCGAAGCCCTTGTCCTCGAGCAGCGACTTGGCCTTATCGGCGGCCAGGTCGGTCACGTCCAGCATCTCCGTCATCTGAAAGACCATGAGGAGCTCCGTTCCGATCTTGTGGGGCAGACGGTTGGTGCGGTCATCATAGCCGAGAGGGACGCGTAAGGCTACTGCCGGGTGTACCACCTGGTGTACCGCCTGGTGGTCTGAACGCTACCCTGACAACATGACAACCAGCGACCAGCCTGTCGCGCGTGCCGACGTCGGGCGCGCGTATTTCGATCATGCGGCGACGACACCGCTCGACCCTCGAGTCCTGGCGGCGATGATTCCGGCGCTGGAACGAGGCTGGGGCAATCCGTCGGGCATCTACCGTGAGGCGCAGTATGCGCGGGCGCTGCTGGATCAGGCGCGCGATGAGATCGCGGAGACGCTCGAGTGTTCGGCCGGCGAGGTGGTGCTGACATCGGGCGGCACAGAGTCGGACAACCTGGCGATCCGGGGCGCGGCGTTGGCGCGGCGGGAGGCAGGACGCCACATCATCACGCAGGCGACGGAGCATCACGCGGTGCTGCATCCGATGGAGCAGCTGGCGCGCGAGGGCTTCGAGCTGACGGTGCTGCCGGTGGACGCAGAGGGGTTCGTTGACGTCGACGCGGCGGTGTCGGCGGTGCGCGATGACACGATCCTGGTCAGCATCATGCTGGCCAACAACGAGATCGGGGCGATTCAGCCGCTGGCCGAGCTCGCGCGGGCGGTGAAGGAGCGCAACCGCCGCACGATCGTGCACACGGATGCGGTGCAGGCGGCCGGCGCGGTCGATATCCGACCTGCGGCGCTGGGCGTCGACTTGATGTCACTGACGGCTCACAAGATCTACGGACCGAAGGGTGCAGGTGCGCTGTATGTGAAGCGTCGGACGCCGCTGGAGCCGATTCAGCTGGGCGGCGGCCAGGAAGAGGAACGGCGCGCGGGCACGGAGTCGGTGGCGCAGGCGGTCGGACTGGCGCGAGCGCTGCAGCTAGCGGAGTCGGAGCGGACGGCGCGGACGGCTCACACGTCGCAGTTGCGCAATGGTCTGTGGCGGGAGTTGCAGGAGCAGGTGCATCCGATCCGACTGAACGGCCCGGCGGATTGGGCGCGTCGGCTGCCGAACAATCTGAACGTGAGTTTTCCAGGTGTGGAGGGCGAGAGCATCTTGCTGCAGCTGGATCTGGACGGGTTCGCCGCGTCGTCGGGCAGCGCTTGCAGCACGGGCAGCACGGAACCGAGCCACGTACTGACGGCGCTCGGCCTGGACAGCGACGTGGCGCACAGCACGGTTCGGTTGAGTCTGGGCCAGTCCAACACTGAGGCCGAGGTTGAACAGATTGCGCGGTCGATCGGCGCGATCACCACTCGCCTGCGGGCGTTGTCGCCCGTCTAGCGCGCCTGTTGGGAGAGCGGTCAGGAGGAGTCAGATGGTCACTGCACAGTCCAAGGAGATGGCCGAGGGGACGGTTGTTGGCCGGAACGAGCGATGGCCTCTGGCTGAGGAATCGTATCCAATTCGTCTGCAGCTGCCGCCTGACTGGGGCCTGACCGACGATCTGTTGTTGACTCTGAGCTCGCTGAACGAAGCGTGGTGCTTCGAGGCGGACGCGGACGGAGGGTTGTTGATTATGGCGCCGCCTGGTCCGTTGAGCGGAGGTCGGGAGCTACGGATCGCAAGCCAGGTGCTGCTCTGGTCAGATCTTCAGGGCAGGGGAAAGACATACCCGTCCGCCTTGTTCCGATTGCCGAACGGCTGGCGGAGGGCGCCTGATGTGGCGTGGATCAGCGACGAGCGTCTGGCTGGAATCTCGCCCGATGATGAGGGGGTCTGGCAGGTTTGCCCAGATTTGGTGGTGGAGGTGCAATCACGGAGCGATCGGTCCAGCGAAGTCAGAACGAAGATGGAGATGTGGGTCTCGCAGGGCGCGCGTGAGGCATGGCTGGTTGACCCATATGAACAGGAGCTGTGGATGTACCGTCCTGAGCAGGCGCCGCTTCGGGTTGAACGGCCCGACTCTGCCACTGCGTCTGAGATTGCGGACGATTTGACGATTGATCTGACTGATGTGTGGCCTGCGGGCGAGACGTCTGGTTAGTTGCCGGTTGCGCCCCAGACCCATGTTGTGATTGCGCTGCTGTTGTCCAGGAAGCGGGCGATGTCGTCTGCCTCTGCCTGGATGGCATGGGAGAGCTGTTCGCTCGGTTCGTCGACGAGGTGAGCGTTGATCGTGATCTGAGTCTTGGCGGTCTTGGCGGTCTTGGTGAGGCGGTAGTTCCAGACGCCAAGCAGCGCGCCGTTGGCGATGATGGCGGGGCGGATCATGCCGCCGCCGGCGTTGATCCGCTTGTGCCAGGCCGCGGAGACTCCGAGGTTGCGTTCGGCGTAGCCGAGCAGGTATGGGTCGAACGGTCCGACGAGGCGGACGCGGGGCTCGTCTGGCAACGGTTGGCGGATGCGTGCGAGCTGGTCTCGAAGGATCAGTTGTCCGTTGGGCTGGTCAAGCTCGATGAGTTGGCTGCCAAGTTGGCTGAGCGCTTCACGCGACTTGGCGGCGGGTAGACCTGTCCAGTAGCGAAAGTCGGAGGGCGATGCGGGGCCGTAGGCGCGAAAGAACTGTTCAGCGAGTCGAGCGGCTGGTTGAGCGGGTTGGTCAGCGGGCACCGCCGGCAGCCAGTCGTCGAGGAGGACGTGTGTTGATCTGTTGTCGATGTCGGGTCCGAAGCAGATGCGGCCGAGTTTGCTGGCGCTTCTGAGAATGTGCGGAACCTGAATGCGGTCGTCGGGGAGGCCGGCGCGTCGTTGGGCGTCAACGATTTGATCTCTGGTGTGAGGGCCGTTGGCGAGCAGGGCGATGATGTTGGCGATCGAGCGCTGGTGCAGGTCATCGGTGATGCCGAGGTCGGCGCGGCGTCTGAGCGCTTTGCGGTCCATGTCGGGTCCGAGCAGGGCGATCAGCCAGCGCAGATCGGCTGAGGGCACCGTATGCAGCGTGCCTCGATGGAGCCAGCTGCGGACGATGCTGCGTTTCTGGTGCTTGGCGCGGCGCACGCCGTCGTCGGTCAGCGCACGAGTCCGAGCGCGCACGGTGAGCCGTTCGGCCATGAGTTCCTGTGATTGGATAGCGGCACAGACGCGGGCAGCGCCGAGGACGCTGCGAGGTTGGGCGTCGTCGCCGGAGTCGTGCAACCCTTGCGAGACGGCGCGCTGATAGCGAACTTGCTCGGGGCTCAGGCTGAGCATGATCGGAGGGTATTGAACGCCGTGAGGTGTTGGTAGGCTCGACTCATGTCAAACGAGGCGGCATCGCCAGACGGCTGGCAGCCTGAGCAATACGCGCGCTACAGATCGGAGCGGGAGCAGCCGTTCTACGACCTGATGTCTCTCGTGACTCCGAGGCCGGGCGGTCGAGTTGTGGACTTGGGCTGCGGGACCGGGGTGCTGACTCGGGTGCTACATGAGCACACGCAGGCGGCGGAGACGATCGGGGTCGACCGGTCCGCGGCGATGATGCAGGAGTGGGCGTCGCACGCGGGCGGCGGGGTTCGATTCGAGCGCGGGGACATCGCGGAGTTCTCGATGAGCGGGATCGATGTGGTGTTTGCCAATGCGTCGATCCAGTGGGTCGACGATCACGCTGACCTGTTCCCGCGCTTGGTTGAGTCGCTCGCGCCTGGCGGCCAGCTGGCCGTGCAGATGCCTGCAAACGAAGATCATCCGTCGCACGCCACGGCAGGACGGGTCGCAAGGCAGGCGCCTCACGCTGAGGCACTGAACGGCTTCGTCTACCGGCATGCCGTCGAGGCTCCTGAATGGTACGCGGAGCAGCTGGCGCGGCTGGGGTTTGCGGAGCAGCACGTGCGGGTGCAGGTGTATCTGCACCGCCTGCCAGGGCCTGAGGATGTCGTGGAGTGGGTGAAGGGATCGCTGCTGACGGGCTATCGCAAGCGGATATCGGGGCAAGAGTACGAGGCGTTCTTGCGGGACTATCGGGAGCAGTTGCTGTCGGTGCTGCCGGAGGAGCGGCCGTTCCTGTACTCGTTCAAGCGGATCTTGTTGTGGGGCCGGATGGGCTAGCCGTTCTCGGTAGAGTGTCAGCATGGTTCTTGCGCACCACGAGTCCAAGTCTGAGGCAGCGGTAGTCGCGCGTGCCGCTCCGAGCAGTATTCCGCTGGTGCTGCGTCTGCCGTCGGACTGGGAGTTGACGAATGAGCGGCTGCTGGAGCTGTGCAGCCTAAATGAAACGGTGCCGTTCGAGGTGGACGAGACGGGAGCGTTGATCTTGAGCGTGCCAAGCGGTCCGACGAGTGAGTGGATGGGTTATGAGGTCGGTTGGCAGCTGCGTTCTTGGGCAGATGTTGACTCGGGCGACTTGGTCGTGGGGTCGAGTGCCTTGTTCCAGCTGTCCGACGGCAATCGTCGCTCGCCCGATATTGCCTGGATCAGCGCTGCGCGACTGCAGGGCGTCGACATCTTCGATGGCGAGATCTGGCAGGTTGCTCCGGATTTCATTGTGGAGATTCGTTCCCGGTCGGATGAGGTCGATCGACTGCAGGAGAAGATGGAGATGTGGCTGCGGAACGGTGTGCGCTTGGGCTGGCTCGTCGATCCGTTCGGGCAACGGCTGTGGGTCTATCGCGCAGACGGGGAGGTCGAGGAGCTTGAGCGTCCGGAGCAGATGTCGGACGAGGCGGTGTTGCCAAGTCTGGTGGTGGATCTGCGACGCATCTGGCGCTCGGCCTGATGCACGGGCGTTGCTCTGTTGCCGCGTGGAGCTGGCATGACTCGGTGGCGGGGGTCTCGTGTATCCTGATTGGGACGCTGGACGGGAGCGGGCATGGTATCTCCGACAATCGACACAGGCGGGGCTCCGATTCCCCTCCTGGATCCGGTGACAGACGTCGAGGATGAGCTGCGTTCGCAGCTGCTCGTCTCGACTGTGGACAGGGTGTTTGGCTGGGCGCGTCGGTCGTCGCTGTGGCCGGCGATGTTTGGCTTGGCGTGCTGCGCGATCGAGATGATTGCGACGGCGAATTCTCGCTACGATCTGTCACGGTTTGGCGCGGAGATCTTCCGCGCGTCGCCGCGCCAGGCGGACTTGATGATTGTGGCTGGCACGGTGACCTGGAAGATGGCCCCGCCGGTGCGTCGCATTTACCTGCAGATGCCAGAGCCCAAGTGGGTGATCTCGATGGGCTCTTGCTCGAACATCGGGGGACCGTTCGCGCACGGCTACTCGACGCTGCCGGGCGTGAACAACGTGGTGCCGGTCGATGTCTACGTGCCTGGCTGTCCGCCACGGCCAGAGTCGTTGCTGGCGGGATTGATGTTGCTGCAGCAGGTGATCGAGGACGAGCACGCGAACAATCATCGTAAGCGTCGTCCCGAGCCGACGGGCGACTTCTCGCGGATGCTGCCCGAGGGGGATCCGATTCGGGCCGAACTGGAATCGCTGTTCCCGCCGTACCTGACGGCAGACGGCCAACCGCGCGATCGGTTTACGGGCGCATTGCCGCACGATGAGAATTTCCTGAGCAGCCGCTAGCCTGCGAGATAACGAGGCGCACTGGAGAGACAGCGACATGGTCTTCGGCAAGGGCATCGCCAAGGGACTGATGACCGTGGTCAAGCACGTGCGCAAGCCGGTGGTCACGGTGCAGTTCCCAGAGGAAGAGCGCGACATCCCGCCGCGCGCGCGGACGAATCTGGTCTGGTTCGTGGAGCGCTGCACTGGTTGTTCGACATGCGCGCAGAGCTGTCCGGATGGCTGCATCCTGGTCGATACCGAGCCGCGCGAGGATGGATCCTTCCTGGTCAACCGCTATGAGATCGACTTCCGCCTGTGCATGTACTGCGGACTGTGCACGGAAGCGTGCCCGTACGAGGCGATCCAGGTCGGCGGGTCGTACACGAACGTGGTCACGAATCCGAACCGCCTGTACAAGGACAAAGACGACCTGATCGAGCTGGCGAACGAGTATCTGGAACAGCACAATTGGGTGTACCCAAACGGTCAGCAGGCGGTCAAACAGACGGTGCATCCCGAGGAGCGTCGGCAGCACCACTAACCCGGCTGCGGCACGCAGGCCATCGACAATCCCGAGTAGTCGCCGGCGGTTACGGTCAGGTCGACTGGGTGAGATTCCGGGCCGGCGGCTGAAGTCACGGCGAAGCCTCATCCTTCCGCTTCGTTGGATTGCCCGGCGTACTGATACTCACCTTGCCAATAGTTGGCAACGACATCGGCCGCAGGCTCATCATCGATCAGGACGATGAACGGTGCCGCGGCGCCGTGTTCGTCGACGTTGTGCTCGACGCTCAGCGCACATTTGTAGAGAACGCCTGGCTTCAGCTTGACGGGCGCACGCGATGCGCCGCTTCCGTTCACTCGGACGGTTGCCGGGCTGCTCTCTCCACTGTCTATCGGAGCTGTGGCCATCACGGTGACTCGTGTCATGCTGTTTGTTTCGAGCTGCTCACTGAGATCGCATTGAAGGGACCAATGTCCGCGCGGCGCTGCCCGAACCAGGACGTCCACCTCGCCCGTGTTGCTCCCGTCGCCGCCGATGACCGCGATCTCGACGTCGGTTCTCCACGTTGGCTCCGACGATGTCACCAACGGCGCCGAGATGGGCAGAGGGCTTCGAAACTGAACGCGGAACTGTGCCGGGTTGTTGCCGAGCAGGTTGTCTTGCAGGTCGATACCGCAGCGGTAGCGGCCAGACTTCAGCAGGTGGGTCACTTCGGCGTCACCGAATCCGCTCATTCGCAGCGTCTCTGCGCCCTCGACTTCCCCAGCCTGAGCAGCGGCGTTCGCGGAGAGCCTGTCTATGGCAGACTCTGTCCGGCCTTGTTCCTGTTGGCGTGTGCTGCTGGCGGATTGCTGCTCAGTTTCCCACGCGGGTTCTTCGCGCTCTCGAGGAGTTGCGCAGGAGACTGACAGGCCAAATGCGATGATTGCGGGAGGAGGAGCCAGAGCGTGCGCATCAGGCGGGTCAAGGTCATAGTGCTGCAGATTCGTCGGCGAAGGCCCAGACCTCGTTCATCTCCACCCGCAGGCCTTGCAGTACTTGTTCTCCTGACAGTGATGTCGGGCGTAGCAGCTGTTCGGGCTGCTGGTCTGGCCGGTAGATCCACACGGATTGCTCGAGCGGGTCGATGAGCCATCCGAGCTGGACGCCCAGCGTCATCCAAATGTCCATCTTGGCCTGTTGGCTGGCAAGCGAATCGCCGTGCGATCGAATCTCGATGATGAATGCGGGGCAGACCGTCCAGTAGCCGCGCGAGGTCCGCTGTTCGGGGGTCAGCTGGCTGACCTGTTGGTCGCTGAGCCAGGAGGTGTCGGGCTCCATCTCGGGCGGCGTGCGCGGCTGTCCGCCGAGCCAGTAGCCGCCGCTCGAGGTACGAATTCGACCGCCACCGCCGGCGACACGCCAGTTGCGAATCTGTCCGTTGATCTCGGCTTCGATGTCCGAGGTGACTCCGCCTGATCCCATGTTGATGACCAGTTCTCCATTGCAGTCGACTTCGAATCTCCAACCTGGGTTTTCGCTGTCGAGGCGCTCGAGCTCCTCGTCTGTGAAGGCGCTGCCGGCCGGTGGCGGGACTCGAACCAGCGCTGGCAGCGAGAAGCCGGCGTCATCGTCTGGACCAGTTGTGTGGCTGAATGGTTGGCTAAGCTGCTGGACCATGCTGCGAGTCTCCTCTTGCCGACAGCATAGGCAGCTCATGCAGGACGGGGGCTGCTGGTAGACTGGGCGATGGTTCAACGTGCCCAACATGCCTTGAGCGGGGAGGCGATATGGCGACGATCACGATCAATGGACAGCCGGTGGAGGCCGAGGTTGGGTCGCCGCTGGTCGAGGTGATCAAGAACGCCGGATTCCCGATCTCGAATCTGTGCTATCTGGACGGTCTGCCGCCGTATGCGGGCTGTCGCACGTGCGCGGTGGAGGTCGAGGGGATGAGGGGTCTGCCGCTGTCTTGCACGACGACCGTGATGGACGGGATGGTGGTACGCACGGACACAGACGCGGTGACCAACATGCGCCAGGAAGTGCTGGCGGTGATTCTGGCCAACCATTCGGACCGTTGTCTGACCTGCCACCGGGTGGAACATTGCCGCACGGGCGAGATCTGCCTGCGCGACAACGAGGTGACACACCGCTGCGTGACCTGTTCCAAGAACTATCGCTGCGAGCTGCAGACGACGTGCGACGCGGCGGACGTGGGCCGCGCAAACGTAGAACCGTATCTCGACGAAGCGCGCACGTACTACCGCGAGAAGCAGCCGGAGCCGGACCGCAACAATCCGTTCTTTGAGTTCGACCCGCAGATGTGCATTATCTGCACGCGCTGCGTGCGGGCCTGCGACGATCTGCGGCACACGACGGCGATCACGTTGGCGGGACGCGGCTTCTCGACGCGGATTGCGTTTGGCGCGGGCGGACAGATTGACGAGTCCAACTGCGATTTCTGCGGTACGTGCGTGGATGTGTGCCCGACAGCGACGCTGATGGAGGCACCGAACAAGTGGGTGGCGCGTCCCGACCGCTGGGTAACGACGACCTGCACGGAGTGCTCGATGGGCTGCACGATTCAGATGGGCGTGCGGGATGGACGCGGCGTGCAGGTGCGGCCTGGCAATGGGAACGACGTGTCACGCTCGCAGATCTGCGTGCGCGGGCGCTTCGGCTACGACCAAACGCGCGACAAGGATCGATTGCGAGCGGCGACGATTGGTCGAGGAGAGGACGCCTTCGAGCAGCAGGGCGACGCGGTCGTCGGCCATGCGGCCGAGGCGATTGCGGCGATCCTTGAGGAGCACGGCCCGTCGGCGGTGGGCGTGCTCGGCTCGGGACAGCTAATGCTGGAAGAGCTGTACGCGCTGCGAACGCTCGCGGATCGGCTGGGCGTGACGAACCTCGACTCCTCGCTGGGCCCGGTGACGTCGGCGATCGGCGCGGCGCTGACCGAGGCGTTTGGCTCGGAGCATCTGCCGTCGCGGCTGACGTCGGTGGAGTCGGCCGATCTGATCGTGGCCATCGGCGACGACATTTCGGCGTCCAACAACGTGATCGGCGTGCGGATCAAGGACGCGGTCGCGAACAATGGGGCGTCACTGGTGAGCATTTCGTCGCGGCGCAATCCGTTGGCGGACTATGCGGTGGACGACTCGCATGCGTTGCATCCGTCCGACGGAGACCTGGCGCGGGTCGCGCAGGCGCTGGCGACGGCAGTGGCCAAGGATTTGGACGTTCGCACCGGCCTGTCCGAGGTGGACGGCTTGTCTGATCTGAACTCGTCGGCCGAGGACGTTGCTGCGGCGTCGGCAACGTTGTTGCGCCGTCGCGGCGGATCGGTGGCGATTGTGGTGGCGCCGTCTCGGGCGAATGCAGCTCAGGCAGGCGCGCAGGTTCGAGCGGCAGCAAACTTGGCGATAGTGCTGGCTGGGCCGTCTGCGGCGCCGGCGGCGATCCATGTGCTGCCGCCGGAGGCGAACTCGGTGGGTCTGCGTGATCTCGGCGTGGTACCAGGCGAGGGCGGGTTGGATGTGTCGGGCATGCTCGATGCGGCCCGCGCGGGCAGCCTGAAGGCGCTGATTGTGGCTCGCGACAACCCGGTCCTGTTGCACCCGGATCGGGCGGCGACGATCGCCGCGCTCGACAATCTCGACGCGCTGATCGTGATCGACGAAGTCGCGACCGAGACGGTCGAGCGGGCGACGCATGTCCTGCCGGACACGTCGTCCTTCCACAAGGACGGTCACATCACGAATGCGGACCGCCAGATACTGCGTCTGCGAGAGGCAACCGACGACCAGCGCAACTCTCAGCGGTTGGGCGCGTGGCTGCGTGATCTCGCGAACGCCCTACCGTCGGCGGATGCAGGCGCCAGCGAAGAGGATGCGGAGGCGGCACCCGTGCCGGCGCAGCCGCAGAACCTGGCGGAGGCACAGCAGGCGCTTGCGGCGCTGGACGACCGATACACGGTGCTCGCGGCGCCAGGGGCAACACAGTCGCGGATGCCGATCAACGGCGCGGCGACGCAGCGGTTCTTGCCGATCGCGGAGACGGGCGCCACGGGCAGCGGTCTGACGCTGCTGAGCGGCCGTGACCTGTACACGGACCGCCTGTCGGCGGCGCGCGGCGAGGTCAACGCGGACTTGCTGCAGCGGTCGGACTCGGTGCAGATCAATCCGGCCGATGCGGCGTCGCTGGGCGTCGACTCGGGCGCGAACGTTCGGATCGCGGCCAACGGTGCTCAGCTGATTCTGCCTGCGGAGATCACGGAGGACGTGCCTGCGGGCGCGGTCTGGACGTCGTCGCTGCATCAGGGGGGCGCGGTCCAGGCGTTGCAGACTGCCGGAGCGGAGCGCCTGACGACGGTCGAGCTATCGGCCGAGTAACGGTTCAAGCAAGTTCACCCGTTTACACATCGCCAGGCTGGATTCCCTCAGCGAGCCCAGCCTGCGAAGATCGCACTACTTTAGAAGGCAGACGCCCCTCAAATGTTGAGCGGGTGATGTTCGGCGCATTGCCGAGTAAAGACATAGGTCACGGTTAAGGAGAAACTCATGACGACCTACGATCCGCGTCCACAGCAGGAGACACCGACCCACTACGTCTACGTCGACGGGCCATCGATTGACAGAAGGCTGGGTGAAATCCTGGGTCACCGACCGACAGCCGTTGACCGCCCGGATTGGCGGCGGCTGGAGATGTGGGTGCAGCAGGAGTTTGGCCCCGGGCGGGCTCAGCTGCATTTCGCGACGTACGCGCCGGGCTCACCGACGTTCCTCCGCTTCCTAGAGTCAGCAGGCTTCATCCCGCTGCTTGCGGAGCGGATGGACAACGAGACCTGCGATGACCTAATTGTGGACAGCATCAGCCAGATTTCGCGTGAGCCGAGGCGCTTTGGGAGTTGGGGCGTGGTGGTGGTCACGCAGCAACCGCATCTGATCGACAGAGTGGAGGAGCTGGAGTCGTGGCTGCCATCGTCCTGCCGCATTGCCGTTGTGGGATTCACTGAGGACTTTCCGGAGGACGAGTCAAGGGCCAAGATTGAGTTCTTCGACGTCGAGGACGACGCGCAACTGTTCCGCAACCGGCTGCCGCGTGAGCCGTTCGATGATGAGAAACCTGAGCGGTCTGGAGAGAGGATTGTGCCGTCGAGGGCTCACTATGAGCAGAGCGAAGCGAGCAACGTCGTTACGTTCAGTCCTGCGAATGGCGCGCCGCCTGCAGCCGCGAGACCGATGCAGTCTGTAGCGCTCCAGGAACCAACCGACGAACGGCCGTGCTACCTCCTGGTTGACGGAAACAACATTGACCAGGTGTTGGGCGAGATTCTGGGCAGCAAACCAACGGCGGAAACTCGGCCCGACTGGCGTCGGGTGATGGAATATGTCGAGGGGCAAGCTGAGGGTCGGGTACGTGCCGACTTTGCGCACATCGCCCCTGGTCACGCCGGCTTTCGCCATGCAATCACGGAGATGGGTTACAAGAGCCGTCCGGTGCGGTTCGATGACTCGGTCACCAATCGTCCCGTCGTGGAGCAGTTCGTCTGCAGGATGTTGTCGGCGAACGCGCTGCGCGGCGATGCGGATCGGGAACTGCCGGCCTGGGACATCTTCGTCGTCGGGCACTCGCGGGAGTTGTTCGATGCGCTGGCGAGGATTCCGCAGACAGACCAGCGGATTGCAGTGTTGGGCCTGCCGGAGCATATGCCGTTCGCGGAGGATTATCCCGGCATCGAACAGCTGGACATGGAGCGGGAGACGGGGGCGTTCGCGCGTCCGCTGCCACGCGACATGGGGATCAACGTGGATGTGTTCGATCCGGACGCGCTGTTTGCGGAGGACTAGTGTCCTAGAGGCTGAAGGGCAGCACGCTGCCGATCGCAAACGTCGCGGCGGCGGCGAGCACGCCCACGAAGACTGAGCGCGCAGCCGTGTAGAGCGGGCTGCGGCTGGTCACCAGCGACGTGAAGAGTCCGGCCACGGCCAGCGTGACGACGCTGGCGATCACGCCGGCGGCGAGGGTCCAGTAGCTGACGGTCCAGTCGGATGCGTGCCAGATCAGGAAAGGCAGCAGGGGCACGATCGCGCCGAGCGAGAAGGCGAAGAACGAGCTGCCGGCGGCGCGCCACGGATCGCCCAGGTCGTCAGGGTCGAGGCCGAGCTCCTCGCGCACCATGGTGTCGATCATCGCGCTGGGTTGATCGGCGAGTTCGGCGGCGACTTGCTGGGCGAGCTGCGGGGAGAGGCCTTTGCGGCGGTAGATCTCGACGAGTTCGCGGCGCTCTTCTTCCGGGTCGAGCAGCACTTCGTCGCGCTCCATAGCGATTTGGCGGTGGAGCACTTCGGACTGACCGCGCACGGAGATGTACTCGCCCGCGGCCATGGAGATCGCGCCGGCCAGCCAGCCGGCGATGCCGGCGACGAGCACGGCGTCGGAGCCGACGGCGACACCGGCGACGCCGGCGATCAGGAGCAGGTTGGAGACGACGCCGTCGTTGAGTCCGAAGAGCGCGGCGCGGAAGGTGGATGCGCCTGCCGAGCCGACGCCGGAGTGTCCCTCGCCGATCGGACCCTCAGCGCCGACCTGGGGGGCGAGCTCGGCGAGCGCGGCGCGATGCTCGCGCTCTTCCTCAGCGAGGTCGCCGGAGTCGGGGTCGGCGACGTACTTTTGGATGTCGACCAATTCTTCGCGTCGGAGCTGCGAGATCACGAAGCCGAGTCCGAAGATGCGCGCCTGCAGCGCGAGGAGTCTGACGCGCAGCGAAGGACGATGGATGACATCGCCTGGATCTTCGTGCAGCAGGCGCGTCCAATGGTTTGCGTGTCGCCGCTCCGACTCGGCCATCTGCCGGAAGACTTCAGCGGGTTGGTCGTCGCTCATGCCGGCCAGTTCGTCGTAGAGCCAGGCGGCGTCGAGCTCGTCGGAAACCATCTCGCGCAGACGCAGACGGCGATCGTCGGTGAGCGGGACGTGATGTTGGGGCGGTTCAGAGGTGGTCACGGGGTCAGTGTATCCCGCGACACGGGCAGCGCTCGCGGGGAGCGCGGGATGCGCGATGATCAGGGCAACAGCAGCAGAGCACCGCTCTGGGACGGGCAGTTGAGGGAGCCGTCATGCTCAAGTTGGGAATGCCCAAGGGATCGCTGGAAACGCCGACGCTCGAGCTGTTTCGGCGGGCGGGATTCGGGATCACGGTGTCGTCGCGGTCGTACTTTCCGCAGATCGACGACGACGACGTGACGTGCACGATGTTCCGTGCGCAGGAGATGGGCCGCTACGTGGAGGATGGCGTCGTGGACGTGGGCATCACGGGCCGCGATTGGGTGATCGAGACGGGCGCGGACGTGGTTGAGGTCGCGGAGTTGTCGTACAGCCGCGCGACGAGCCGTCCCGCGAAGTGGGTGTTGGCGGTACCGGCGGAGTCTGACGTGCACGAGCTGGAACAGCTGCAGGGCGGGGTGATTGCGACGGAGCTGGTCAACACAACGCGCCAGTTCTTCGCCGAGCGGGGCATCGATGTGCGCGTCGAGTTCAGCTGGGGCGCGACGGAGGTGAAGGCGCGGATCATCGACGCGATTGTGGACATCACGGAGACGGGATCGTCGCTGCGGGCCAACAACTTGCGGGTGATCGGTGAAGTGTTGCAGAGCACCACGCGGCTGGTGGCCAACAAGGACGCCTGGGCAGACCCGGTGCGACGCGAGAAGATTGAGTCGATCAACACTCTGCTGCAAGGCGCGATCGCGGCGACCAGCAAGGTCGGTCTGAAACTGAACACGCCGCGTGAGAAGCTCGAGGATGTGCTGGCAATCATCGGTAAGTTTGGCGAGCACGCTCCGACGATCAGTCCGTTGATTGACGATTCCTGGGTGGCGCTGGAGATCATCCTCGACGAGCGGCAGGAGCGGGAGATGATCCCAGAGCTGCTGCGAGCCGGCGCGAGCGGGCTGGTCAGCTATCCGTTGAACAAAGTGATTTCCTAGCCGTCTTCCGACGATTGAGTCGGAGATGGGGGCTGGGCTGGTTGATCGGGTGGATCGACCGGCTCGGTGCCTGTGGGACGGAATCGCTGTGGGACGTTGTGACGTGGATCGCCGCGGCGGAAATCGCTCCAGCAGTCGATCTCTGCAGTGTCGGTGATGGCGCAGGCGGCCTGGTCTCTGAACAGCTGGGTGTAGGAGCGCGTGGCGGTCGTTTCGCGGTTGGGGCCGCCTTCAAACAGAGTGGTGAACGGAATCGGCCAAGCCTGGTAACGGATCAGCTCGGGCGGCGGACAGTAATCGACGTCTTTGGGCACGAGGTGGTCGCACCAGTGGTGCGCTTGGCGGCATTGCATCGCTCCGTCGGCGTCGATGGAGCAGCCTTGCGATCCGATCACGTGGACGTTGCGGAAGAGCTGGGCGAATTCAGGCGGCGGACCAGGCGCGTCGCGGGAGTCGGCGGTGCGGCAGCGGATCGAGCCGTCTTCGAGCGCGCCGCAGAATCCGTTGCCGCTGGCATCGATGCGGACAAAGCGGCCGATCACTGAGACGAAGTCGTGGAATGTCATCCCGCTCCAACAGCTGACGGCGCCATTGCTGTCGAGGGCGCAGAACTCACGTCCGGTGCTGATCAGCTCGGTGAATCCAGCGCGGGCAGGCGCGGGACTGTTGGGCAACGGGCGTCCCCAGCAGACGATCTCGCCGTCAGCGCTGCGGGCGCATGCGTAGTGCCGCCAGGGATGGACGGCGACTTCGACGAGGTCGGTTCGTTGGGGCGGCAACATCTGGCCGAGGCCAGCGAGGTCGAGGTCGAACTGCGGATCGCGCGCGAGGATGCTGTCTACGGCCGTTCGGACGAACTCGTAGCCGGCGCCCCAGCAAACGGCCGCGCCGTCGGTGTTGATCGCGCATGCATCGGTGGGCCCGAGGCTGAGATCGGTGAACGTCCCGGCAGGAGGGTGCTGAACGAGCGGGATGTCCCAGCCCCAGCAGACGATCTCGCCGGCTTCGGTCAGCGCGCAGGCGGCGGTGGCGCTGATCGCGATCTCGACGGGATGGTCGGCTTCGGCATCGGCGATGATCGTCAAGGCGGCGATGACCGCGGCAGCGATTGCCGCGGCCGTGAGCACTCCGATACGGGACAGAATGGTGTCGAGCAGCTGCATGAGTGGACAGAAGATAGAGGAGGACGAGCCGTCTGCGGGTACCATCTGATCAAGAGCTGAACACGGACGGCAGATCAGGCACATTGGACGGGAGCCGGCGATGGGTTTGCGAACGCCAGCGGAGTACATCGAGTCACTACGGGACGGTCGGGAGGTCTGGTACCGCGGCGAGCGGGTCGACGACGTGACGACGCATCCGACGATCAAGAAGGCCGTGGGCCACGCCTGCATCGATTACGAGATGGCGGAGTCGCAGGAGTACCGCGAGCTCGCGACGTATGAGGAAGACGGTGAGCGACACTCGGCCTACTACCGGATTCCGCGCTCGACGGATGACCTGCTGAACCGTTCGAGGCTGATCGAAGCGGCGACGGCGGAAGGCGACACGCTGGTCGTGCTGATCAAGGAGATCGGCACGGACGCGCTGTTCGCACTGCTGGCGGTCACGGCGGAGTTCGAGGATCAGACCTATTACGAGCGCGTGAAGTCGTTTTACGAGCACTGCCGCGGCAATGATCTGTCGCTGGCCGTGGCGCAAACGGACGTCAAGGGCGACCGCGTGAAGCGTCCTTCGGCACAGTCGGACCCGGATATGTACGTACGCGTCGTGGAGCGTCGCCCGGACGGCGTGGTCGTGCGAGGCGCGAAGGCACATACGTCGGTTGTGACGAACACGAATGAAGTGATCGTCCTGCCGACGCGGGCGATGGGCGAGGACGAGCAGGATTGGTCGATTGCGTTTGCGCTGCCCGTCGACACGCCGGGCCTGCGTTTGATCGCGTCGCCGTTCGGCGACAACGCATCGCACGAGGGAGAACGCCCGATCTCGGCGGTGCGCAAGATGATGGAGACGATCACCGTCTTTGACGACGTCTTCGTGCCGAACGAGCGAATCTTCCTGGACGGCGACACTGAGGCGGCGGGGCAGCTGGCGCTGACGTTTGTCGAGTACCACCGCTTCACCGCGGTGTCCTACAAGTTGCCGTTGATCGATGCGCTGGGCGGTTGCGCGGCGATGGCGGCGGACTACAACGGGATTCTGGGCGTGGGTCACGTCCGCGAGAAGTTCGTCGACCTGATCGCGTATGCGGAGACTACGCGCGCGTTGATTGAGAAGTCGGCGGAGCGCTGCATCGAGAAGCCAAACGGGCAGGTTGCGCCGGATCCGATGACGGTCAATCTGGCGAAGTCGCACTTCGCGCACGGCTATCACGAGGCGGTGCAGCACGTTCAGGAGATCGCGGGCGGGATTCTGGTCACGGGTCCGGGCGATGAAGATTGGGCGTCGGAGGAGCTGCGGCCGTTCTTGCAGAAGTACCTGTCGGGCCGGGACGGCGTAGGCGGCGAGCAGCGAATGAAGCTGCTCAACTTCATTCGCGATCTGACGTCGTCGGACTACGGGGCGTATCAGGAAGTGTTGGCGATCCATGCGGAAGGGTCGCTGCAGGCGGAGCGTTTGCAGGTGTTTCGCGCGTTCAACGAGAACGGTGGGGCGCGCCGGGTGATGCGGCTCGCGGGTAGAATGGCGGGAGTCAGGTAGCGGCTCGGGCGGCGGTCGCCGTCTCGCGGGGGAGACTTCATGCCGGAGTTGGCGCTGTTTCCACTGCAGATCGTGGTGTTTCCCGGCCAGGATGTGCCACTGCACATTTTCGAGCCGCGGTATCGTCAGCTCGTCCGCGACACGCTGGACTCTGGCGAGCCGTTCGGAATCGTGCTGGTCAGGCGCGCGCGTCCGCAGGGAGCGACGTCGGACCGGGAGCCGACGCACGAGATCGGCTGCACGGTGCGGTTGGAGGCGACGGAGGAGTTCCCAGACGGTCGATTCAACGTCAGCTGCGTTGGCGAGCGACGCTTCCGGATTGTTGAAAAGCTAGGCGAGCGGCCGTACTGGGTTGCGGAGGTGGAGTATCTGGAGGAGCCGACCGACGCAGAATCAGAGCAGGCCTATCAGGTCCACGGGGAGACGGCCGAGGTGTATCGGGAGCATCTGAGACTAGCGCTCGCGCTGCAGAACTCGTGGCAGCGCAACTATCGGCTGCCTCGGCGTCCGATGCGGCTGGTCAATCACATCGCGGCAAGGATCGAAGCGCCGCCGTCGGTCAAGCAAGAGGTGCTGAAGGCAGCCACGACCGTTGAGCAGCTCAACTTGCTGGGCCGCATCCTGCGCGGATCGAATCGTCAGTTGCAGGACCGGGTGAGCATCTATCAGCAGCAGCGCTATGAGGGTCTGGGCGTCGGCAACTGAGGGTCTCGGCGGCACGGCGCTAGACGGTCAGTGGTTCGAGCAGGTCGAGCAGATCGGCGACGTGCTCAATGTCGGCGACGATGGCCCGTGCATTGAGATAACGCGAGCGACGGTAGTAGTTGCTGTGCAGCTCATTGGCGATCGCCCGCAATGGCAGAATGGCGTCGTTTCCTGTGAGTTCCCATGCGTTGATCAGCACGTGGCTGAAGTCGCGGTGTTTGTCGTACTCCCAGCCGTTGGCGGCGGCGACTGCCTTGGCCATGTGAGCGGCGGCGCCCCAGCCTTTCTCGGATGCCTGATGCAGGTCGCCCGCGGCGAGGTACGCTCGCGAGCGGCGCAGGAACTCTCTCGCCTGACTCGCGTAGTCTTCTACCTCAACCGGGTCTGCCGTGGTCACGGTGCCCTCCATGTCAACGTCACGATTAGCTTAGCTAGAGCGCATTGACGCTAGACGGTCAGTGGTTCGAGGAGGTCGAGCAGATCGGCGACGTCTTCGATATCGGCGGCGATGATGTCGGCGTCGAGGAATCGCCTGCGCAGGTAGAAGTAGCCATGAAGCTCGTTGGCGACAGCGCCCAACCTGCGGATACGGTCGTCTCGATTCTGGAGCCAGACGCTGCCGAGGACCTGGGAGAAGTCAGCATGCCTCTCGTAGGTCCAGCCGTTGGCGGCGGCGACTGCCTTGGCCATGTGGGCGGCGGCGCCCCAGCCTTTCTCGGATGCCTGATGCAGGTCGCCCTCGGCGAGGTACGCTCGCGAGCGGCGCAGGAACTCTCGCGCCTGACTCGCGTAGTCTTCCACCTCAACCTGGTCTGCCGTGGTCACGGTGCGCTCCACTTCAACATCACGATTAGATTAGCTAGAGCGCGTCGACGCCGTTCTGTCGGATGTGTCGGGCCACGGTGAGGCGGAGGAGCTCGGTTGGGCCTTCGGCGATTCTGAGCGATCGGCTCCAGCGGTAGAGGCGCTCGAGGGGGTGTCCGCGCAGCAGGGACTGCGCTCCGTGCAGCTGGATGGCGCGGTCGACGGTGCGGTGCAAGGTTTCGGATGCGAGCCACTTGGCGGCGGCGACCTGTGTGCCGGCGGTGGTGTCGTCGGCCTCGCGTGCGTTGGCGGCCTGATAGAGGGTGGTGCGAGCGGCGAAGCTGTCGGCGGCCATGTCGGCGAAGATGGCCTGGACTTGCTGCTGATCGGCGAGCGGGGCGCCGCTGCGGTGCGGTCCTTCGATGCGTTCGAGCGTGGTCCGCGTGACCCAGCGAGTCCAGCCGACGCACTCGGCGGCGACACTGAGTCGCATGCGGTCGATGTTCTGCATGGCGCGCGGGAGTCCGTCGCCGACATTGCCGAGCAGCCGCGATTGTGGAACGGCGACCGCGTCGAAGTAGAAGGGGGAATGCGTGCTGCCGTCGATGGAAGCGCCCAGCTCGCCGGCGGTGACGCCGGGCGCGGCCCGGTCGACGACGAGCAGCGCGGTGCCTTCATCGGGCACGTTGGCGACGACGACCAGCCAATCGGACGATGCCCCGCCGGTGACGAATCCTTTGGCGCCGGTCAGGAGGAACCCGTCTGCGCCGTCGGGCAGGGTCGCGCGGACGGCTTGGGTCGGCTGCTGGCTGCCGTCGGCGCGGATCGCTTCGGTGAAGGCAAAGGCGGCGGAGCGCTCGCCGCGGATGACGGGCAGGTAGAGGTCGTCACGCTGTTGGTCGTTGTCGGCGAGGCGCATGATGCCGGGTCCCGAGCCGAGCGCGCGCGCGGCCAGCGGGTTGCCGCTGAGGGCCAGCGCCTCGCGGGCGGCGGTCAGCAGACGCGGGTCTCCGCCCAACCCTCCATCGGATTGAGGCACCGTCAGACGATAGAAGCCGGCTGCTTCGGAGCGAGCGGCGATCTGTCGGCGCAGTTCGGCGGGCGGAGCCTCGGGGTCGACGCCTTCGGTGATGGGGTCGATCTGCTCGGCGACGAAGTCGAGCAGCCGAGTCTGCAGGTCATCGAGGTCGGCGGGCAGTTGAAAGTGCATGGCGGCTCTCTATTCGGGCAATTGGGCAAGTTCAAAGTCGAGCTGGTCGGACTCGTCGGCGTTGGTCAGGACGACGCCACGCAACGGTGAACTGTTCAGCGTTCGCTTCGCGTTGACGAGCTCGTCGGCGTCGGTATCGGCGCGGGCGATCAGGATGACGTCAGAGGCGGCGCGGGTTACGGCGACGCTGTCGGGGTCGGACAGACTGTCGAGGATCAGGAGGACGCAGCCGGCGTCACCGGCGTTGGCGGCGGAGCCGAGCGCGGCCTGGCGGATTCGTCCCGAACGGGACATCGGGGACCACTCGACGAAGCGCATGGTGAAGGGCGGTGCGCCGAAGGTTGGCTGGAAGGCGGGACGCCGGGCGTCGAGCCAGAGCACGGTCTTGTCGGCGGCCAGCCTTGTCGCCGACTGCATGAGTTGGGACGGCACGGGCGCGTCGGCGTGCAGACTGGTGATCGCAACGACGCCGCTCATCGTCCGAATGGCGGAGGTCAGCGCCGGGGCGTGCTCGGAGCGCGGGTTGAGCACGGCGAGCGGCCTGAGTCCGCTGCGTCCGAGCCGCCCGAGCGCGCTCGGCGGCGATGTTGCGGGCTGCGATCGGGCGGCGACGGTCCAGGCCAGGATCAATCCGGCGGCGAGCCCGACGGCCGAGGCCCAGGCGGCGCTGAGCTCGGTAAGCGGCGCGACCTTACGCGCTCCAGGCCGAACGAGACCGAGTAGGTCGAGTCCGGAGTCGTCGCCGAAGCGGCTGCGCGCCTCGTCGAGGGCGGCTTGCGCGAGAGAGACGGCGAGCAGCTCGGCGTCGGACTCAGTCTCGGCGCGGACGGTGAGGCGGATCAGGGTGTCTGTGTACTCGATCGAGACATCGTCGATGGCCGCGCGGCCGAATTCGGACGCCATCAGACCGTCGGCGGCTGAGTCCTGGATGGACGGATCGAGCAGGATGTCTGCGAAGTCGGCGGCCGGACGCTCGCCGGACGCCCAGAGGTGCACGTCCGCGTCCCAAGCGGAGGCGGTCGATTGGGCCGCGATGACCGCGATCAGCGCGGCGATGGCGGCCGTCAGCAGCGGCAGCCACCAGGGAAATCCGCTGCGCAGGGCCATGACGTCGGTCTGGGCGGTCACCGTTCAAGTGTATCTGCGAGGCGGCGCCGGGCATGATGCAGGGGAATCTCCATTAGCCTCGCTCCATGCGCGTGCTCCATGCGATCTGGTTGCGTCGGCTGGTGTCATTGGGTGCGATGGCGGTGCTGCTGGCGATCCTGCCGCCTGTGCTGCGTACGGCTCCGGCGGCGTTGGCGGAAGAGCCGGCGACAGCGCTCACGTCCGCCGGGACGGCGCTGACGGAGGGCGACGAGCTGCTCGGCGCGGCTGAGGCGCGGGCGCAGTTCGGCGTCGACGGCAGCGGGGTGCGGGTGGCCGTGCTCTCGGATGGGATTCGCGGATTGGACGTCGCGCGGTCGTCTGAGGATGCGCCGGGGCTGGCCGCGGCATGCGGATTCATCGGCAATTCGCTGACGGTGGTCTGCAACGACGACGCGGTGCCGCTGGCTGGTCGATACGGCACGTATGAGGAGGGCACGGCGCTGATTGAGATCGTGCATGATCTGGCGCCGGGCGCGCAGATTTCCTTTGGAGCCGTGGCGACTTCGGTCCAGCACATGGCGATGGTCAATCACTTCGCGGCCCGCGTGGACATCATCGTCGACAACCTGTCGTTCTTGTTTCGGGCCGATCAACAGAGCACGGTCTCGCGCAACACGTCGGCGGCGTTGCAGCGCGCCGACTGGCCGCTGCGGCTGTACGTGACGGCGTCGGGCAACTGGGCGGCCTCACATTGGTCGGGGCGCTGGCGAGCGGGCGTGGACGGCCGAGAGTTGGGCCTCTCGAGTCCAGGGGCGGTGCACCGATTCACGAACGACAGCGGCGCACCGCTGTCGGGGATGGCGAACGGATTCGAGGTGTCGGACGGCGACGAGGTCCAGGTGGCGCTGTTCTGGGACGATCCGCGCGGTCGTGCGCTGAACGATTACGACTTGCACGTGGTCTCACCGACGGGCAGCCAGCTGTGGACATCCGATCAGCGGCAGGGAACGTCGGAGAACTGGGATGACGCGCATGAACTGGTGTCGTTCCGTTACGAGGGTCCTGATACTGAGCTGTATGTCGTCATCCAGAACCACCGCGACGAGGCGGATCCGGTGCGATTCGACCTGTTTGCGGTGCGACCGGGCGGATCGGAGCCGCAGCTGCGATTCCGCACGGCTGAGTCGAGCCTGCTCGCGCAGTCGGATGCGGCGGGTGCGCTGACGGTGGGCGCCGTCAACGCGGGCCAAGTCGCTGTGGCGGCCTACTCGAGCGAAGGCCCGACGTTGAACGGGCAACCGAAGCCTGAGATTGCGGGGCTGGACAGCATCACGGTGTCGGATGCGACGAGCTACGGGATGCGGCCGAGCTTTGCCGGATCGTCAGCTGCGGCGCCGCATGTCGCGGGGATTGCGGCGCTGCTGCTGGAGGCGCAGCCGGCGCTGCGCTCGGCCGATGGCGGCGACGCAGACTTCGAGCGCTGGCTGGTGCGCCAGCTGTTGCAGACGACGGCCGATGATCTGCCGAGGTCGAGCTATGGGCTGGTCAACGCGCAGGCGGCGATCGATCTGGCGCGCTCCAGCGTGGTCTCGGTCACCTCGTCGGCGGACAACGGGGCGGGTTCCCTGCGCAGTGCGTTGCGGCAAGGTACGCGATACATCATCTGCGATGAGACGGTGAGCAGTCGCACGATCGTCTTGCAGACGCCGCTGCCGCATCTGGGCGAGCAGCGACGGATCGCCTGTCCCGGCTGGACGATTGACGCCTCGGCGGTGGAGGTCGGGTTGCAGCTGGAAGGCCGGTCAGGGGTGAGGGGTCTGACGGTGATCGGGGCGCAGACGGCGGGGTTTCGTGTCGCTGGCGGGAACGTGGAGCTGCAGGGCGTGACAGCTGCACGCAACGGGGTGGGCGCGTTGATTGAGGGCTCGGCAACGATCACGGAGGGCACGTTCCGTGACAACGCACGGGCTGGCGTGCGAATCACTGCGGCGGCCTCCAGCGTGCGCCTTGGCAGCGATGAGACGCTGCCACTGCTGATCCCAGCGTCATCGCGGCTGGCGCCGATTGGTCCGCTGCCGTTGCCGCAGATGGAGAGTCGCGAAGGGCTGAGCCATGTGCTGCGCGGCGCGGTGTTTGTCGACGGCGTACCCGCTGCGGCGGGGACGACCGTGGAGGCGTATCTCGATCGGCGCTTCGCTGGATCTGTGGTGGTCAATGAACGGTCGGAATATGCGCTGTCGGTGACGGGGCCGGGCGCGGAGGTGCGGTTCGCGGTCGATGGTGCGCCGACGTACGTCGTCAATGCGGCAGGTGAAGCTGAAGGCCTGCGCGTGCCATTCGGATCGGGACAGGTCACGGAGCTGACGCTGCGCGCGGAGCGTCCGGGGCGCATGATCTCGCCATTCACAGACGATGGGTTCGCTGGCGGCAGTCTGTTTGTCGGCAATGGAGCGGGGATTGAGCTCGACTACGACGCCAGGATCGCAGACTCGCCGAGTGTGTTGATGTCCGCAGGCCGATTCGTGGGGAACGCTGTGAATGTGGCAACGGTGCTGCAGGGTCCGACGATTGAAGGCTGGAGGCTGACGCCGGCAGGACTGTCGCTGTGGGGGAACGCTGGCGATGCAGATGCGGTCTCGCTGTTTGCGGGATCGGACGGCGAGCGGGTTGGGATCGGGAGTGTCAACGCTCCTGGCGGGCGCTATCGGATCGCGGATCTGGCCATCGACGATACGGTGACCGAGTTTTCCGTGCTGGGGCATGCTGGGCGCGCCGTTGCCACACGCGAGAGCGATGTCGCGACGCTTCCGCCGAGCGGAACGATTTCCAGAGTTTCGCCGATGTTTGGGCACGTCAGCGGGGGTGAGCAGGTGGAAGTCTGCGGGGCGGGTCTGGGCACAGATCGAGAGCATCCGCAGGTCTGGTTTGGATCGGCGCCGGCCGCGGTGACGTCGTTTGGATCGGAGTGCGTGCAGGTGACGACGCCGGCGATGGGGGGCGGCGCGGTCGATGTCACCGTGCTGCCGCCGTCGGGACGGCTGCTGGTCGCGTCGGACGGATTTACGTTCGGGCAGCAGGTGGTGCAGCTGCAGCAGGGCACGAACCAGGTGGTCTGGCGCGGACCGGCGACCTCGGCGGCGAAGGCGTTCGCGTCGATCTCGGACGCGGAGTTCATTGCGTACTCGTGGCAGTCCGAGACCCAGCAGTGGCACGTGTACTCGCCGAACCTGCCGTCGCGGCTGAACTCGCTGAAGCTGTTGGAGCACGACGAGCCGCTCTGGATTGAGCTGAAGTCGGCGGGCGCGGTGTGGACGGCTCTGCACGACTGAGGCGTCGCTAGCGGCTCATGGCGGGCACTATCATCGAGGGAGATTGAGTTGAGCGCAGGTTTTGGAGCAGTCATGACGACGAGGATTGAAGAGCCGCGTGGTGGAGTGGACCTGGGCGGCGCTGATCTGATGGTGGATGAGACGGTCTTGAGCGACTACTACGAGGGTCTCGCGCTGGAGCGGCCGGAGTCGTTGCCGAGCGCACCGTCGATGATCGCAGCGAACGCGGACATGTCCACGCGGATGGGGTTCAGCAACGGCTTCGGGAATCTGTGGCTGCGACAGGAATGGGATTTTCGGCAGCCGCTGCGTCCGGGCGCGCGGTACGAGGTATCGGGCCGCTCCGTCGACGTCTACGAGCGGCGTGATCGCAGCGTGGTGCTGACTGAGACGGTGCTGCAGGACGAGTCTGGTGACGTGGCGGTATCGATGCGTCACCACCAGTCATACGTGTTGTATCAGAGCGAGGGCGAGGTCTCGCTGCGTGATCCGTCGAAGAAGGAAGGCGCGCGCACGTACGCGTTGCCCGAGGGCGAATCGTTCGGTCCGTTGTCGCGGACGATCACGCTGGAGATGTGCGGATCGTTCTTTCACGGCGATCGGAACTATCACACGGATCGCGGGGCGTCGGAGGAGTTGGGGTTCACGGACGTGGTGGTCGGGGGCAAGATGACCATGTCGTTGCTGGGCGAGCTGCTCGATCAGCGCTTCGGCGACTCGTGGAAATCGTCCGGCAAGCTGCTGGTGAAGTTCGCCAACATCGTCTGGCCGAATGAAACGGTGACGGTCAAGGGCGTGCTGCAGGGCGAGAATGCCGACGATCCGTCGCGGCGGGACATTGCCTGCTGGGTCGAGAAGGACAATGGGGTGATTGCGGTCGTCGCGGAAGGCAGCCTGAAGCTGTAGGCGGAATCGAGCGAGGGGAGTGTCGCACGAGGTCACGGTCTTTGTGCCGACGGGGATGCGTCCGTTGACCGACGGCGTTCGCGTCGTGACGGCGCGGGGCGGCACCGTGGGCGAGATTGCGCGGGATTTGGAGTCGCGGTACCCGGGCTTCTACGAGTCGCTGGTCGAGGACGGGCGGTTGCGGAGCGGTCTGGCCGTGGCGATCAACAACGAGGAACAGCCGCTGGGGCTGCTCGCGAAGGTGCAGCGTGGCGACGAGGTGCACATCCTGCCGGCAATGGCTGGCGGGTCCGCGATGTGACGGGCGCTCGACTCGGGCCTGATCGCAAGGCTGCAGAGCGAAGGATGCCGAGGGTGGTCCCGCTCTCCTTCGGAGAGAGGGCATATCATACGGTGAGAGCAATTGAACAGAACGGGAGCCTCTGATGACGACCGAGACCAAGCCGGCGTACAACGTTGTGGGGACGCGTCCGCTGCGGCCGGATGGCGTGGACAAGGTGACCGGCCGAGCGCGCTATGGGGCGGATATCAGTTTGCCGGGCATGCTCTACGGCCGGATCAAGCGGTCGCCGCACGCCCACGCACGAATCCTCTCGATTGACGCCAGCAAAGCGCTCGCGTTGGACGGCGTGAAGTGCGTGATCACTCACGAGGACTTGCCTGGCGCGTCGGACGCGGTGATCGACTTCGGTGAATCGGTTTCGCCGTACAAGTGGGTGCTGGAGCAAACGTTCGCATCGGAGAAGGTGCTGTATCAGGGTCAGCCGGTGGCGGCGGTGGCAGCGACGGATTCGCACATCGCGGAGGACGCGTTGTCGCTGATCGAGGTCGAGTATGAGGTGCTGCAGCCGGTGCTGTCGGTGCACGAGGCGATGGCCGACGGCGCGCCGATCCTGCACGAGGGCATGAAAACGGTCGAGATGGTGGCACGCTTTGTGCCGGGCGATGGACGCGGCGAGGCAGAATCGAACATCGCTTCGCAGCTCGATATGGTGCAGGGCGATGCGGGCGCGGCGATGGCGGCGGCGGACATCGTGCTGGAAGGTGAGTTCGAGACGGCGGCCGCGCACCAGGGCTACATCGAGCCGCAGTCGGGCACCGCGATGTGGAATTCGGACGGCACGCTGACCATCTGGACGTCGTCGCAGGGGCCGTTCGCGATCCGCGACACGGTGGCGCAGATGCTGGGCATCTCGCAGGCCAACGTCAAGGTCGTGCCGATGGAGATCGGCGGCGGGTTCGGCGGCAAGACCAAGCCGTACATGGAACCGGCGGCGGCGCTGATGTCGCGCGCCACCGGGCGTCCGGTGCGGATGTACATGAATCGTGAGGAAGTGCTGATCGGTACCGGTCCGACGTCGGCGACGTACGTTCGCTGCCGGCTGGGCGCGATGAACGACGGGACGATTGTCGCGGTGGAGGCGACGCTGGCGTATGAGGCCGGCGCGTTCCCCGGATCACCGGTTGGCGCGGGCGCGGGCTGCATGCTCTCGACGTATGACATACCGAATCTCTCGATCAACGCGCTGGATGTGGTCACGTCGAAGCCGAAGGCGCATGCGTACCGCGCGCCGGGATCGCCGCAGGCGACGTTTGCGGTGGAGTCACTGATTGACCAGTTGGCGGAGCGTCTGGAGCGCGATCCGATGGAGCTTCGCGCGCAGAACGCGTCCCGCGAGGGCGTGCGCCGCGCGGACGGCGTCCCGATGCCGGTGATCGGCGCGGAAGAGACGATGCAGGCGGCTATGGACTCGCCTCACTACCGCTCGGAGCTGGGCATCGACGAGGACGGCCGACTGCTGGGCCGCGGCGTATCGATGGGCTTCTGGCACAACGGAGGCATGGAGTCGTCCGCCTACGCGATGACGAATGCCGACGGGACCGTGAATCTGTCGGTCGGTTCGGTCGACATTGGCGGACAGCGAGCGGGTCTGGCGATGCAGTTCGCGGAGTCGATGGGGATCGGCTACGAGCAGGTGCGCCCGCAGGTGGTGGACACCGATCAGATTGGGTTCACGCATGTGACGGGCGGCTCGAGGGTGACGTACGCGACTGGTATCGCCGTACACGAAGCGGCGCTGGACATGCAGCAGCAGCTCGCGGCCCGCGCGGCGACGATCTGGGACTGCGACGAGTCTGCGGTGTCGTACGCCGACGGCGCGTTGCACGGCCCGGACGGTCAGTCGATGTCGTTCCGCGAAATCTGCGGTCAGCTGCAGCGCACCGGCGGTCTGATTCAGGGCGCGGCGGACGTGCTGCCGAATCGACCGGGACCAGCGTTCGGCTGCCACATCGTCGATGTCGCGGTTGACCGGGACACCGGCAAGGTGGACGTGGTTCGCTACTCCGCGGTGCAGGACGTGGGCACGGCGATTCATCCGTCGTACGTCGAGGGTCAGGTGCAGGGCGGCGTCGCGCAGGGCGCTGGGATGGCACTGACCGAGGAGTACGTGTACAGCGACAGCGGGGTGATGGAGAACGCGAGCCTGCTCGACTACCGGATGCCGACGAGTCTGGATCTGCCGGAGATCGAGACGATCCTGGTCGAGGTGCCGAACCCGAGTCATCCGTACGGGGTGCGAGGGGTAGGAGAGGTGCCGATCGTGCCGCCGCTGGCGGCGATCGCGAACGCGGTCTACGACGCGACGGGGCTGAGGATGAACAGCCTGCCAATCAGCCCGCCAAAGCTGCTAGATCGGTTGTTGGAGGAGTAGGGCGAGCGGTCAACGGGCGTTCCTGGACTCGTATGCCTGAACTGACCGAGTCGCAACGGGCGGCCGTTGAGCACGGCGAGGGCAATCTGCAAATCATCGCGTGCGCCGGCTCGGGCAAGACGGAGGTGGTGGCGCAGCGGGTGGCGTTCCTGCTGGATCCCAACACGTCGCCGTCGCTGAAGCCGAATCAGATCGTGGCGTTCACGTTTACTAACAAAGCCGCATCCGAGCTGAAGCAGCGCATCGTCCGGCGGGTCCTGGAGCGAATGCCGCAGGCTCACGGCCTGTCAGACCTGTTCGTGGGGACAATCCACGGCTACTGCCTGGATCTGTTGCAGCAACACGATTCCAGATACGAAAACCACGAGGTGCTCTCCGCACACAAGCAGCATCTCCTCATTGACCGCTTCTCGCGACAGTGCGGCCTCACATTATCGAGTACCCTAAACGGACAGCCTCTCCAGCGGTGGACCGACACCACAGTGTACGCGGAGGCATTGTCCCTACTCCGCGAGAGCAAGCTCAGACCAAACTTCTCGCACAACAACTCCGTCGCCAGGCAGCTACCGGCGTATCTTGAGGTCCTCGAAAAACAACGCTACTTGGACTACACATCGGTATTGGCGCAGGCGGTTGACCTGGTCTCGGCCAGGTCCCAGACGCCGAACAACGCCGCGGCGCAGGTGAAGTATCTGATCGTCGACGAGTATCAGGACATCAATCCGATCCAGGAGGAACTGATTGGTTCGCTGCACGAACGTGGCGCGACGCTTTGCGTTGTCGGCGACGATGACCAGTCCATCTACCACTGGCGTGGCGCCGACACGTCGAAGATCATCGAGTTCAGCGACAGGTACCCGAATGTCACATCCGTGACGCTCGATTTGAACTTCCGATCTTCCGTCGGAATCACGGAAACGGCCGACGGGATGATCAGTGCAAAGCGGGCACTGCCGAAACACATGAAATCGAATGAATCGCAGACGATCGAACCAGGCGATATCACTGCGCTCAGGTTTCCGGACGCCTGGGGCGAAGCGTCCTGGATCGCTCAAGCATGCAAGCAGCTGCACGGAGTGGCCATCAACGAAGCAGACGGGTCCCGCGGCTTGACTTGGTCGGACATTGCCGTTTTGGTTCGCCGCAGACGCGACATGGTTCCCATCGCCGAAGCACTGAGCGAATCCGAGATTCCTCACACGGTCCAGCAGTCCGGCATATCGTTCGAGAACCCGATCCTTCGTGCCTTGCGCTGGACCTTTCACGCGATGAGCTCGATCGACGTCATCGGCCGAGGTGAAAGGCGTCCGTCGCCTGATCGCGAAGAGGTGAGAGCCGCCTGGTCGCATGTTGACGCCGCCATAACGCCCGCAAGCCTTGACAGCATCGAGACCCTGATTGCCGGCGTGAGAGAGGAGTCAGGCAGTACTGACACGTTCAGCAAACCCAAGACGCAAGGGTACTTGCCGCGGATCCTCTTCAGCATCCTGGAGGCGCTTGACCTGGATGAATCTGCTGTTTCTCCCGAGCAATGGGACCATGCCTTGTACTCCATTGGTCTCTTCTCTCAGATCGCTGAGGAGTACGATGCGATTCACCACGCGACGAATCCCGTGGAGCTGCTCGAGGGTTTTGCAAAGCACTTGTACTTCCAAGCACCGTCATACGGTCCTGACGACTCCAGGCTGCACGTGCAACAAGCTCCCAACGCCGTACGCGTGATGACTATTCACCAAGCCAAGGGGATGGAGTGGCCGGCGGTGTTCCTGCCTGCGCTCTCCGACGGCATCTTCCCGTCGACCGGAGGTGGCGGCCGAACGGTCTGGCACCTGATTCCGCAAGGCCAGATTGTCGACGGCAACCGCTACGACACCACTGAAGAGGACGAGTTGCGTCTCTTCTACGTTGCCATGACTCGGTCCAAGAAGTTCCTTCACATGACAAGATCATCCTTCGACATCAGTGACCGGAATCGCAAACCTTCACCATTCTTCGAGCGTGTACAGCGTTCCAGATGGGTATCTACGGAGCGGCCTGACTACAGCCAACGGTCGAGGGAGACACCGAGGGCAGCGCCTGGATCGGAGCTCGTGGATCTGAGTTTCAGTGAGCTCAAGCAGTTTCTTCAGTGCCCTCACGAGTTCAAGCTGCGGAAGGCATTTGGCGTGCAGCCGCCGGAGGACAACATCTTTGCCCTGGGCTACGGGCATGGCCTTCATGAGACGCTGGCCGAAGCCCACCGCCTCATGAGGAATGGCTCCAAGGCGGACGAGCTTGACGTGAGCGGCCTGGTCGAGAACCATATGCAATCATCACCGAGAGCGCCGAAACCGTCTTCAGAACTCCTGCAGCACGCAAAGAAGATCGTGGGTCACTATCTGAAAGACCGAGCCGACAGGCTGGCCGACGTAGAGTTTGTCGAGAAGGATGTAGAAGCACGGGTTGCTCCCGATGTGAACATCCGAGGGCGAATCGACTTTGTTCGCCATACTGGCACTGGTGAAGTGACGATTACCGATCTCAAATCCACAAAGCGCTCACAGGCCGACGATGCAAATGAGCTGCAACTGTTCAGCTACGCCATCGGCTACGAGCAACTGACTGGCAGGCGGCCTGCCTTCGTAGAGATTTACGACCTGGAAGGCCGAAAGAGCCGGCTGTGGAATGTGACAGCGGAACGGCTTCAGGTAGAACGGGAGCGTGCTCGCCTTGCAGCCGATGCCATACGTCGAGGTGACTTCGCTGCGAAGCCTGAGGTCAACAAGTGCAAACGCTGCAAGCTGAGCAGCATGTGCAGAAGTGGTCGCAAGGTGCTCGATGCTAGGTCGCGTACTCCCTTGCGAGATCGTCTAGGAGATTGACCATGAGCTGGGGGTTTGAGAAGAATGGTGAGTGATCGGTCTGCCACTCGACCACTCGATCGGCTCGGCGGGCGAGGGCGCGTTGACCGTCGGCGAGCAATGCCTGGTCTTCGGTGCAGACCACGTAGGTGGTGGTGATCTTGTTCCAGGCGGTGTCGCGGGGGGCATCGAATGGGATAGCGGCGGCGTCGCGGACGAGCTGCGTGAGGGCGTGTTCGTAGTCCTCGTCGCTGCACATGCCATAGAAGGCCATGCGGATGAACTCGTCGGCGACGGTGGTGGAGCCGTCATCTGCGGCGACGATGGCTTCGGCGAGGGCGGGATTGGCGAGGTCGGCGGGCATCGGCTCGTCGAGGCTGGGCATGATGGCGGTCAGGTAGACGAGGTGCTTGACGTTGTCGTTGCCGAGCGGCGCGGTCGTGATGGGGACGCCTCCGAAGCTGTGTCCGAGCAGCACGACGGGGCCTTCGACCCCGTCGAGGGCCTCACGGACGATGGCCTCGTTCTGGGCAGAGTCGGTGACACCGCGCAGTTCGCCGTCGGGACCGGTGGGTCGGCGGCGGTCGACGTTGACGACGGGCACGCCTCGAGCCTCGAGTCCGTCGACGACCTGTTGGAAGCACCATGGTCCGTGCCAGGCGCCGTGGACGAGAACGACGGTGGCGGGGCTTGCTGAGCTGGTCATGGGAGGCTCCTTGTCAGGGATGGTCACTGCGGGAATCGGTCGGTGGTGGTGGTCTCAAACTGGACGCCGAAGGTGTTGAGGGCCATGGAGACGATGTGATACTGGCCGACGGCGAAGATGACGTCCATGAGCTGTTGGTTGGAGTATTGCTCGGCAAGGGCATTCCAGGTGTTGTCGGAGATGAAGGCATCGTGGTGGAGCTCGTCGGCGGCCCGCAGCAGGACGGCGTCGAAGGGGCTCCAGCCGTCAGCGTCTGGGCCGAGCGTGACGCGTCGGATTTCGTCGTCGGTCAGGCCGACGGAGCGTCCGAATCGGGAGTGCTGGGCGAATTCGTACTCGGATTGGCAGTTCCAGCCGGTGCGGAGGATCAGCAGTTCACGCTCGCGCGGAGGCAGCGAGGTCTTGCGCATCACGTGGTCCGTGAGGGCCTGCCGCGAGCGGGCGAGCTGGGGATGCTGTGCGATCGTGCGCTGGACGTTGAGCGGTTCGCGTCGGCCGGCGCGCGCGGCGTCGAGCACCTGGCGTTGCTCGTCGGAGGCGTGCTCGTCGCTGACGGGTGGGATTCGAGGCTGAGACAGTCGCATGTGTCACCATCCGGGTGGACGGAGTTGAGGGTAGCGGATGGTCGGAGCGGCCGGATTTGAACCGGCGACCTCTTGACCCCCAGTCAAGTGCGCTACCAAGCTGCGCCACGCTCCGACGGTCTCAGGGTATCACTGAGCGACCCTGAAGGCGGGCGGCGGCGGGCTACAATGCGGATATGGCACTTGACCGACTTCGTTTTCACAACATCCTTGTTCGGGAGATGGACGCGCCTAGCGTTGCCGCGACTGAGCTGGCTGAGCTCGTCGATGAGGGGATCGAGGCGTCCACAGCGGGGTTGGCGACCAGGCAAGACGTGGAACTGGTGATCGACCGTCAGGTGAACCGGTTGTTGAGATGGATGATTGGGATCGGTGCCGTGATCGGTGGTGCAATCATCGGCCTGCTGATCACCCTGATTGTCCGAGGTCTGTAGCTAATCGGCTGCGGGACGCTTGAGCATCATGCCGTTGCGGCGGCATTTGACGACGAGTTCGCCGCGCTGATTGACGCCTCGGTGCTCGAAGGTGACGATGCCACGGTCGGGGCGGCTTCGCGACTCGCGGCGCTCGATCACTTCGGTTTCGCAAGTGATGGTGTCGCCGATGAAGACTGGATTGGGGAAGGTGGTCTCGTCGAAGCCGAGATTGCCGAGCGTTGTGCCCAAGGTCGTGTCGGCGACGCTGAGTCCGACGGCGAGGCCGAGGGTGAAGATGCTGTTGACGATCCGCTGACCGAACTGGGTGCCTTGCGCGAACTCTGCGTCGAGGTGCAGCGGTTGAGCGTTGTGTGTGAGCGCGGTGAAGAGCAGGTTGTCGGCCTCGGTGACAGTGCGCGAAGGCTCGTGCACGATGACGAGGCCGGGCTCCAGGTCTTCGAACCATTTTCCTGCCATAGGTGGACTCCCGGCTCGGCAACCGAGCTACGCGAACCGGGCCATGTCGTCGGCTGCGTATTGAGCGACCGCATGGTCGGCCTGGGCGGTGACGGCGAGGCGTTCGAGCAGATCGGACAATTGGTCGGCGGGGATGGCGCAGGTCATTTCTGCGTTGGGCATTTGCGTGCGCACGCGTGAGAGTTGGCAGCCGACGGAGGCAGCCATTTCGCCGGCCTTGGCGATGGCGATGATGTGGCACTGCGGCTTGCCCTCGAGGCGCAGGTCGGGGAAGGCGTCGTGGAGGACCATGAGCTGGCGCCCGGTGACGCGGATCATGACGACGTCTGGGTCGGTCGGGGATTCGGCCAGGGGACCGTAGACGACTTCTTCGGGCTTCTCCTCGACGACGGGCAGGGCCATGGCGGCCTCGGGCGTGACCCAGCCGGATTCGAGCAGCGCGCCGACGTCGCCGCTCTCCATCACGTCCATGAGCCCCAGGAATCCATGCGTGACGGAGCCGACGGAGCAGTTGCGGTGGTCCTGGGCGACGGTGGAGAAGGTCGAATCGGCTGCGTGCATCCAGAAGACGCAGCCGGCGGGGACGGCGCCAGTGCGGCCGTCGTCGGCCGGCGACGGCATGTTCGATTCGAATCGGCCGACGCCGGACGCGGCGGCGTGGAAGGTGATGGCCAGCGGTGTGTTGGCCAAGCCGAGCGCGTCCTGCAGTTGTGAAGAAAGTTCCGCCCAGTTGCTCATGCGTGTGTTCCTTGCTCTGGAGTCGCGCCTGGCCGTCGGAAGGCCTCGCGCAGTGCTGGCGGGAAGTATCGCCAGTGGCTCGGCAGCATGACTGCTGCCATCCCAAGATAGATGATGCCGAAGATCCAGCGAATCGCATTCTGTTCCTGGAAGAAGAATTGGGTGATGAGCTGGGCGAGAAAGATGCTGAGCAGCGCGAATCCAGCGCGCGCGGTGAGCTGACGGTCGATGATCAGCATGACGCCGAAGACGGATTGCGCGGCGGTGATGAAAATTTCGGCGCCCTGTGTGCCGCTGGAAGTGATGCCGCTGAGCGCTCCGCCGCCGACGATGTAGGCGACGGGCACGGAGGCGATCAGCAGGGTCCATTGGTTGACTTTGCTGGAGATGAGCATGTTGACGCCCATGCCGGCGGAACCGCGCCAGACGAGGTAGAGGGCGGCGAGGAACTCGGGCGACTCGGAGGCGAGCGGGGCGATCCACTGGATGACGAAGAACTCGCCGATGCCGAGGTCGCGTCCGACGTATTCGAGGCCGTGCACGAAGGGTTCGGCGGCGAGTCCGATGACGATCGCGGAGTAAACGATGAAGAAGATCACGGCGAGGCGGCGCAGGCCGGTGGGCAATCGCCCGATGGCCTTGGCGGGGCCTTCGAGGTCCGGCTCGTGGACGGGCGCGCGCGCGAGGCGGATGACGTACCAGAGGAAGAGCAGGCCGAGGATGACGGTGTCTTCGAGGGCGATGCGTCCCTTGGCGACGATGACGAATGAGTAGACGGTGGCCACGATCAGGATGCCGATATCGAGGGAGATGCCGGCGGGCAGAGTCAGCTCGGGCTCGGAGCCGTCGTTGGGGCGTCCGCGCAGGTCTCGCCAGGCGTGGCGGGCGGTTGAGGTGATCAGTTGACGGGGCCCGGCGGCTTTCCAGGCGAAGAGGAAGATGACCATGGCCCAGCCGACGCCGAGCAGGAGCCGATTGGCGCCGGTCATGTTGGCGAGGGCGAGGTTGGCTTTCTCGGCAAAGCCGGGGAAGGCGGCGGGATCGGAGGCGTACTGTCCCGCCTCGTAGGCGAGCAGCAGGTCGACGGCGTACTCGGGCAGGACGGCGATGAAGGCGACGAGAGCGACGGAGAGGGCAGCTGGGATGTCGTGCTGTGAGGCCTCAGCGCCTGAGGAGATGAGGAAGGCGGCGGAGAGGATGGCGAGGCCGGAGATGGCGACTTCGGGGTAGACATCGAGGTCGGCGCCGGAGAGTCGCACGACGAGGGATGGGAGGCCAGCAAGTGTGGCAAGGAGGAGCAGTGTCCAAGGGGAGCGGAGGGTCATGGGGTTAGCGCATTCATCGTTCAGCTATTGTTCTGCGTGCTGCTCATCGGGTTCACCAAAGGCAGAAGGCACGTCAAGTTGCTCAATCTGGTCTCGCAATCTTGCCATCATAGACAGCCACATGGCAGCTTCATCGTACGTGACTTCCGTACGGACGTCATGCGAGTAAACGTTTCTGATTCCCGTTGTGACTCCCAGCAACAGATGTCTCAACGCGGCGTGTTGGTTGCGTTGCTTTGCAGTAGACAGGTCACTGAGGGCCAGCACGGGGCTCTTG
>JAJEBU010000019.1 GCA_022822375.1 Dehalococcoidia bacterium | reverse complement strand
TTTCTGGGAGGCGGCTCGACGATGAGCTTGACATTGCCGCAGGTGCTGATTGACGAGATGGTCGCGCACTCACGCGCGGACTTGCCGAACGAGTGCTGCGGCGTCATCGGCCGCGACGCCGATGGCGCGCTGACGCTGTGGCGGGCAACGAACGACGAGGCGTCGCCGTGGCGCTTCAACATCCCCGCGCCGCAGCTGCTGCACCTCTACAACAAGATCGACGCCGCCGATGGCGACATGCTGGTCATCTATCACTCCCACGTCGCCTCTGAGGCGCGTCCGTCGCCGACGGACCTGCGCATCGCGCGTCTCCACAAGGGCGCCGACGAATGGCCCTACTGGGTGCTCGTCTCGCTCGCGACGGAGCCGCCATCCGTGCGGGCGTGGCGGATCGACGACGGCGACGAGCCTGACAGCGTGCAGGCAGCGGAGATCGAGCTGATCATTTCAGACGGCGCGGCTGATCGACGGCTCCTGGAGATGATTGAGGTCGACGGACGGCCGCGCGTGCAGGAGACCTCGCTGTAGGCGCAGTCGTGGACCTCGACCAGTTCCCGTGGGGCAGCCGCACATTGATCGTTGGCATTCTCAATGTCACGCCGGACTCGTTCTCTGGCGACGGCCTGGCCGATGCATCGGCCGCTGCAGTCCGGGGCAAACGTCTCGTCGACGAGGGTGCGGACATCATCGACATCGGTGGCGAGTCCACGCGCCCAGGCTTTCAGCCGATCTCGGCAGCGGAAGAAATCACCAGAGTCGCGCCGGTCATTGAGCGTCTCGCACGGGCCGCGCCGCAGACGCCGATCTCGGTGGATACCTCGAAGGCTGAGGTTGCGGCTGCCGCCTTCGACGCCGGTGCGTCGATCCTCAATGACGTCAACGGCCTGCGCGGCGACGCCAAGCTTGCCGAGGCCGCAGCCCGATCCAACGCATGGGTGATCGCCATGCACAATCAACGCGGCGCGCCACCGGCTCAGGATCCGATTGACGATGTGCTGATTGGATTCCGATATTCGGCCGTCATCGCGAAGCAGTACGGCATCAACGACGGGCGTCTGATCCTCGATCCGGGCTTCGGATTCGGCTGGTCGATGGCGGAGAACGCAGAGATATTGCGCCGTCTCGCCGAGTTGCGCTCGCTGGGCCGGCCGATCCTGGTCGGGATGTCCCGAAAGCGGATGACCGGCGAGCAGTTCGGCTGGAGAGTCGAGCAGCGCCTGGAGGGATCGGCCGCCGTCACCGCGCTGGCGATCGCCAATGGAGCAGACCTCGTCCGCGTGCACGATGTGGCGGAGATGTCGAGAGTCGTTCAGATGGCCGACGATATTGTGCGTCGATGACCAACGTCTTCCTCGGCATTGGCGGCAATCTCGGGGATCGCCGTGCCATCATGCGCGAGGCGGTTGACAGGCTTCGCGACGTGCTCGACGAGATTCGAGTCTCTTCCCTCTACGAGTCCGAGGCATGGGGCGTGACCGACCAACCAGCGTTCCTCAACGCGGTCGTGCGGGGCACGACGGAGCGTCAACCGCTGGAGCTGCTCGACCGCATCCAGGCCATCGAGGATGCGATGGGCCGTGTTCGGACGCTGCGCTGGGGACCGCGAGTCATCGACATCGACATCCTGCTCTACGGTCAGGACATCGTTGATCACGAGCGGCTGCAGATCCCGCACCCGTACTTGTCGCAGCGGAGTTTCGTGCTGCGGCCGCTGGCGGACCTGGCTGCGGGTCTGACCCTGCCCGATGGATCGCTGGTCGGCGAGTTGCTCACCACGGTGCCACAGGATGGTCTGCGCAGAGTTGAAGATCAGCGATGGGCCGAGTAACGGCGACGAGTAACGGCGACGAGCAGCGGCTAGATGTCGTCCAACGGTTCTGGCACGAATGCCAGACCCTCCAGATCATCCTCGAGTTCGTAGGTCGTCCAGCCGATCCAGAAGAGCAGCACGGCGGCGGTGAGCGTGATCGCCGCCGCGGGGATCGCGACGGCGGCGTAGCTGCGACGCTGCAAACCTGTGAGGAACCAGAGCGCCTGCACGGCCGCTGCGACCATCAGGGTGAGTCCGGTGAGACGGGTGCGATCCATGGGCGCCATGCCTGGAGCATACCGTTGATACCCTTGCACGGTGACCACTGAATCGACCGATGCTGCGCCAATCTCCGAGGTCGTGAGCGACCCGGCATCTGTCATGCCGCGCGAGCTGGCGCGGCCCGAGGCCGTGGCGGAGCCGTTGGCCGAGCGCACCCGATATCTGCATCGACGAGTCGTGCGAATTGCGCCGCAGCGGATCGAGATTCGGCCGCCGCGCTCTGCCGTCGTGGTGCCGCTGCTGGGTGTCGCGCTGACCGCCGGGCTGTTGGCTGTAATGGCGACATCGGTTGACTCGCTGCCCTTCTGGTTGTTGGGCCTGCTGCTGCTCTTCTCGGTGCTGCTGCTGCCGCTGTCCGGCATCTCGCTGGTCTACGCGTTGATGGGCGCCAACATTGTGGCCGATCGGCGCGGGCAAAACGTCTCGATGAAGCAGCGCTTCCTCGGACTCGGCATCGGCACCAACGAGCTGATCCCCTTCTGGAAGATTCGCGAGCTGCTGGTCGAAGACGAGGGCCGCGCCATCTCGCGGGCGGCCGGCGACCTGCCGCCCGAAGAGATCGCGCAGTGGCAGCTGGTGCTGGTCAAGAAGAGTGGGACTCGGCATGTGCTGGGCTCTGTCTCAGCGCCCCGACAGCACGAGGAAGATGCGCTGCAACAGATCGTTGAAGTCGCCGAGGCCTTCGCCGCCCTGACCGACGCACCGATTCGCGGTCCCATCTGGTAGGAGTGTCCCATGAGCCGCAGCGACCAACTCTGGCAGGAGCAGATCGAGGCCGATGTGGAGGCCTCGCTCGCGGACATGTCCACGATCGCCGTCGTCGGACTCTCGCCCAGGCCCGAGCGCGACTCCCATCGTGTGTCGCGTTACATGCAGGAGCATGGCTATCGGATCATCCCGATCAATCCCGCGGCGGCCGGCACGAAGATCCTGGATGAGCGCGTCTACCGGACTGTCGCCGAAGCGCAGGCCGCGCAGCCAAACCTCGTGATCGATACCGTGAACGTCTTCCGACGCTCGGTTGATACCGAACAACCGATTGCAGACGCGATTGATGCGGCCGAGTTGGGGGTGCGCACTGTGTGGTTGCAGCTGGGCATCGTCAATCGAGTCGGATTGGAGGCTGCGCGCCGGGCCGGGCTGCGCGCCGTCGAGGACCGCTGCCTGATGGTCGAGCACCGGCGGTTGGCCTCGACGGATCGCGTACGTTAACGTGGAAGTACACAGCGGAATCGACTAACGCGAGGCCACGCGTGCATCAGCCGATTGCCGACACCGAATCCACGCTGCCTGTAGTCGCCATACCCGAACGGGACGATCGTCCACGGGAGGCTTGCGGGGTGTTCGGCATCTGGGCGCCTGAAGTCGATGTCGCGGTCGAGACCTTCTACGGCATCCACACGCTCCAACACCGTGGCCAGGAGAGCGCTGGCATCTGCACTACGGACGGCCGTACGCTGACGGTCAAGACCGGCATGGGACTCGTCGCGCAGGTCTTCGACGAGGCGACGGCGGCCAAGCTGGTCGGAATCGCCGCGATCGGCCACACGCGCTACTCCACAACCGGCGCCAGCCGCTTCCGCAACGCCCAGCCGATTTTGCTCCATGACCACTGCAGCGGCGGAGAAGTGGCCATCGCCCACAACGGCAATGTCGTCAACGCCGCGCAGGTCCGCGCCGAGCTGACTGAGGCCGGCGAGGGCTTCGAGACCTCGACCGACACCGAAGTCCTGGCCAAGTATCTGCTCCGTCAGGGCGGCGGCGAGGCGGACATGGACGCCGTCTGGGAAGCGCGCTTCAGCGCGCTGATGCGGCACATCAAGGTCGCCTACTCGCTGGTCTTGCTGACCCCTGATCGGTTGATGGCCGCCCGCGATCCGTACGGCGTGCGACCGCTCTGCATCGGCCAGGTCGGCGGACGCTATGTGGTGGCCTCGGAGACGTGTGCGTTGGACCAGCTCGGAGCATCTCTGGTGCGCGAAGTCGCGCCCGGTGAGCTGATCACGATCGACGAGAGCGGCATGCGGGCGTTTCAGGCCATCGAGCCCGCCCAGCCGGCCGGTTGCGTGTTCGAGCACATCTACTTCGCACGACCCGATTCGATCCTCGACGGACGCGCTGCCTGGCAGTCGCGCTCCCAGCTGGGCGTCGAACTCGCGCGCGAGCATCCGGTCGACGCCGACATCGTGATCGGCGTGCCCGACTCGGCGACGGCGCACGCGATCGGCTACTCATCCGAATCCGGCATTCCCTACTCCGAAGGGTTGGTCAAAAACCGCTACGTCGGCCGCACGTTCATTTCGCCCGATCAACGGCTCCGCGAACTGGGCGCGCACCTGAAGTACAACCCGATGCCGTCGGTGTTGGCCGGCCGACGGGTCGTGGTCGTTGACGACACGATCGTGCGCGGCACGACGACCCCGCGCATCGTGCGACTGCTGCGCGAGGCGGGCGCCGCTGAGATTCACATGCGGATCGCCGCGCCGCCGATTCAGCATCCATGCCACTTCGGCGTCGACATGGCGACGCGCCAGGAACTGATCGCCGCGAGCCAGTCGGTCGAAGATATCCGCCGACACATCGGCGCTGACTCGCTCGGTTACCTCAGCATCGGCGGACTGCAGCGCGCCGTGTCGCTGGGCAAGCCCACCTGTCTGGCCTGTTTCAACGGCGACTATCCGGTTGATGTGCAGACGGAGTTTGAGGTCGACACGCTGGCCGTGCCGCTGTTGACGGCTTCGGCGGCGCCGCTCTCGCGGAACGGCAGCCGCCGCCGCCCCGTTCGATCCGACGAAACCCTGGTCGCGCTGGTGCCGGAATCTCGTTAGACCATGTCCGACACGAGCAGGCCAGTAGGCACGGCCGGCGCGTATGAGGCTGTCGGCGTTGATGTCGACGCCAACGACCGGCTGATCCCGCGCTACCGCGCGCTCGCCCGGACCGCGCAGCGTCCCGAGCAGTTGGGCGCCGTTGGCGCCTACAGCGGACTCTTCGACCTTTCGGGATTCGAGCGTCCCGTATTGGCTGCGTCGACCGACGGCGTGGGCACCAAAGTGATGATCGCCAGCCTGGCGGGCCGCCTCGACGGCGTCGGACGAGACTTGGTCAACCACTGCATCAACGACATCCTCTGCGCCGGCGCGGCGCCGCTCTTCTTCCTCGACTATCTGGCGGCGACCGGCATGTCGGAGGACGACAAAGTGGCTGTCGTCTCGGGCGTCGCGGACGCGTGCCGCGAGAGCGGCGTCGCCCTGCTCGGCGGCGAGACGGCCGACATGCCCGATCTGTATCCCGACGGTCACTTCGATCTCGCCGGCACGATCGTCGGCGTGATCGAGCAGGACCGCGAGATCAGCGGGGCCGAGATCGCGCCGGGTGACATAGTGCTCGGGCTACCCAGCAACGGACTACACACCAACGGCTACTCGCTCGCTCGCGCGGTGTTTCGGCTGCGCCCGGAGGACGGCGCGTGGGACGTGCGCCGCGAGCGACTGGCGGAGCAGCCGCCGTCGTTGGGCGAGTCGATCGCCGACGCGCTGCTGCGTCCGCACCGGTCCTACTGGCAGCAGCTGCGCGGATCGCTGGTGCGAATCAAGGGCATCGCGCACATCACCGGCGGCGGCGTGGGCGGCAACATCGAGCGGATCTTGCCGGCCGGCGTCCGCGTGCAGCTGGACGCAAATCGGTGGGCGCGGCCACCGATCTTCGACCTGATCCAGCAGCGCGGGGAGGTCGCTGAGGCAGAGATGTACCGCGTGTTCAACATGGGTCTGGGCATGGCCGTCGTGGTCGCCAGCGGCGACGCCGACGCGCTGTTGGCGGAGATCGACGGCGCGCTGCAGATTGGCGAAGTCCTCACATCGGACGTGACCGTATCCGATCGAGTTGCGATAATGTCGGCAAGCGGAGTGGTCGAATGACCACACCGCGAGATTGCCGCCGCATCGGGGAACTGGTCCTTATCTTGACCACTGTTCCTGGCGGGCTTACATTTTCCTAGCGCGTTGCGACGGCGGCGCGGGGGACATTTGTGGGAAGAGGTAGCTGGTGGACCTGCTGACAGCCACCCTCGTGACGATCCCATTTCGGTCCGAGATCATGGAGCTGCCGCTCGTGGGGCTGACGATGCTCTTCTGTTTCGGCGCGCTCGTGATCCTCGGCCGCTGGTGGGAGCGGTAAGCGGCCATGTCGAACCTGGAGCGCGCACCGCGCAAGTCGTTCAACGACCTGATCTACGACCTGATCTTCAAGAACTACGTCTGGCAGTCGATCTTCCGCACCGGCTACCCGAACACGCCCCGCAACCAGATGCTCGCGGTGGCGACGAACGTCTTCCTGCACCTGCACCCGACGCGGATTCACCGCACGCACGTCAAGATTACTCACACCTACTGTCTGGGCGGGCTCTCCTTCTTCATGTTCCTCGGCCTGACCGTGACCGGCGTGCTGCTGATGTTCTACTACGTGCCGTCGGTCGAGCGCGCCTATCAGGACATCCAGGCGCTGGAGTCGAACGTGCGCTTCGGCCAGCTGCTGCGCAACATGCACCGCTGGATGGCGCACGCGATGATCATCCTCGTGTTGCTGCACATGATGCGGGTGTTCTACACCGGCGCCTACAAGCCGCCGCGCGAGTTCAACTGGGTCGTCGGCGTGGTGCTGTTCATCCTCACGCTGCTGCTCTCCTTCACTGGGTATCTGCTGCCCTGGGACCAGCTCGCCTTCTGGGCGATCACCGTGGGCACGACGATGGTCGGCTCCGCGCCGGTCTTGGGTGACGAGTCCAAGTTCCTGCTGTTGGGCGGCTTCTCAGTCGGTCCCAACGCGCTGATTCGGTTCTACACGCTGCACGTGATCGGATTGCCGCTGGTGATCTCGATCTTCATGGCCGTGCACTTCTGGAGAGTCCGCCGCGACGGCGGGCTCGCCAGGCCGTTGTAGCGGAGGGACGATTCGATGGTCAGCCGCGCTGCTGCTGCAATCCGAACACGCCCCCGCCGGGAGCGTGAGGCCGAGGTCCTCGTCTGGCCGGACCTCGTCTTCATCGAGTTCATCTCGGCGTTGATCTTCTCGATCGCCCTGCTGGTGCTGTCCGCGATGGTCAACGCGCCGTTGTTGAACCGCGCCGACCCAGACACGACGCCGAACCCGTCCAAGGCGCCCTGGTACTTCCTCAACCTGCAGGAATTGCTGCTGCATATGGAGCCCGCTTGGGCCGGTGTGATCGTGCCCACGATCGCGCTCGTCCTGCTCGCCGCGATCCCTTATTGGGACCGTGATCAGGATGGTCAGGGCGTCTGGTTCGGGACGAAGTTCGCCGGACGCTTGACCGTCTTCGGGTTCACCGCCGCGACGATGGTGACGAGCCTGCTGATCATCTGGGACGGATCGCTGCACGTGATCTGGACCGAGAACATCATTCGCGGCCTCGGCCTGAACAGCGACTTCTCGTGGCCGGGCGGCCTTGACTGGTTCCGCAACCTGCGCGGGTTCGACACAGGCATCCCCTGGGAGTCATTAGGCTTCAGCATCGGCGGCTTCACGATGTTCGAGGACTGGCGGGCGATTCCTCTCGGTATTCCCGGCACGACCACTGATCCGTGGTTGCTCAACCTCAACTTCCCCTCATTCCTATCTCAGCAGCTGATCCCTGTGGCGACGATGGTCGGCCTGCCGATCGTGTTCGTACTGTTTTGCAAGGCGCTCGGTTGGATTCACACCCGTCGCGACATTGCGCTGTTGATCTTTTCCGCCTTCATCGGCGTCTACCTGACGACGACGATCGTCGGGACCGCCTTCCGCGGCCAGGGTCAGGATCTCAAGCCGCCCTGGGACATTGTGGTGCTGGAGGAGTAACCGGTGGCCAACGGCAACTCGCAACCAACAGGAGAGGGCGGCGAACAGCGCCGCGTGCCGTCGGCGGCCGAGCCGTCCGGCGCGTCACGTCCGCAGCGTGCGCCGCACATGCGGGCGCAGTCCCGAGCGGGAGTGGTGCAGAGCGGCGAGGGCGCGCGGGCGATGGTCACGCGCGCACAGCGCCGACGCGCGCAGCAGGGCCAGGTCACCCGGCGTCAGCTGCTGCGCGTCTCGTTCTGGGGATTCTTCACCTTCGGTCTGACTGGCGGACTCGGTGCGTTTCTGTCCAACTTCTGGCCGCGTGGCGTGACCGGCTTTGGCGGACGCATCACCGTCGCTGCCGAAGCGGTGCCCGCTGCCGGCGCCGACCCAGCGCCCGTCCAGATCGGCAAGTTCTACCTCTCCCACCTGCGCGCCGGCGACGGGACGCACGCGGGATTCGGACTCGAGGGCGAGGAGGGTCTGCTGGCCCTCTGGTGGCAGTGTCCGCACCTGGGCTGCACGATTCCCTGGCGGCCAGGCTTCCCGTTCGAGGGGGTCACCGGTTGGTTCCGTTGCCCCTGTCACGGCTCGACCTATACGAAGAGCGGCATTCGGGTTTTCGGACCCGCGCCGCGCCCGATGGACACTATGGACGTCACCGTCAACAGCGACGGATCGCTCACGGTCAACACGGGCAGCATCAAAAAGGGCGGTGAGGACAACCCTCAGCGCACCGTCTCGTACGGCTAGACCGGTGATGCGCCGACTGGCAGGTCAACGGATCGCAGGGACGCAAATGGGGGCGAGAGGCCGATGAGCGGACAGAACACCGAGAAGCAGATTCTTGCCATGGTGCTCCTGTTGGTGCTGGCCGTGGCCTCGCTGGGCGCATACACGTGGTTCGACAACGGTCGACGCACGGAAGCGCGCTCCGAAATCCTGAGCAAGGACGCGGCTCGAGCCGCCTTTACCTTCTCCCAGAACTGCCGGGAATGCCATGGCAACGATGGTCGCGGCACCGAGTCCGACGGCTCACTCGTCGGCCCGGCGCTGAACACGCCGAACAACACGTACGCCTTCCTGATCGGCAACCAAGGCCAGCTCGACGCGCTGAAGAACGAGTATCGCTACACCATCGCCTGCGGACGCAACGGAACTCCGATGCCGCCATGGAGCATCGACCAGGGTGGTTCTCTCGACAGCTTCAAGATCGACAACCTGGTCACCCTGATCACGACCAACGCCGGCAACGCCTGGGAGCTCGCCGTTGAGCACGCGGTTCACGCGGATGAGGTCTCGATCGAGAATCTCAAGCTCGCGTATGAGGGCGCGAAGGCCAACCTCGAGGCGTCGGGCTGGTTCGCCGATCTCGAAGCCGCCACTGGCGCCGTCGAGCGCAGCGAGTCAGCAGACCGCACGCTGCTCGCGCTGCGCGACGCGCTCGCGGCGGCTGAGCAGGCGGAAGAGGAGCTCGATGAGGCTCAGGATGCGCTGGCCGCGTACGAGAAGGAGTACACCGCGTTGGTGCTCGCCGCCGAGACGATCCGCACGTCTGAGGACGCCGCTGCGATCGCAGCGGCGCGGGACACGCTCTCGGCCGCCTCTGCGGAGCAGCAGGATGTCGCCGTCAACCGAGCGTGGCTGAAGGTTGCGAACAACTACGTCTCTGCGCTGGACGACCTGGAGACGGCGGAGGAGCGCTTTGCGGCTGGTCTGCCCGTGCCGACGCCAGCGACGCAGGTCACGAGCAACACCTGCGGTCAGGTCTCCGCAGACATGTCGGTCGAGCTGGGCGACTGGCTGTCGAGCCACACCGGCGCGTCATAATCGCTGTCCGTGAGCGGTGATTGACGTCCGAGTGGACGAAGATTGAAGCAGGCGTACACGCTACGCTAACAATCGTTCCCAGATTGAGTCAGACCGCGTCAAACGCTGGCGGGGTCGGGAGAGAGCAGGATGGCAGCAGCACAGACCGGCAAGCGATACTTCTGCCCCAGTTGTGGCGCGGAGTTCATCGTGACGCGCGGCGGCGACGCGGAGCTCAAGTGCGGTGACACGCCGCTCGAAGAGAAGAAGTAACAGCCGCGACGACCGGCATAGAGCAGGACGGCGAGGACGCCGGACCAGAGCGAGTGGAGCAGCCTCATGGCAGTGCAACTGGGTAAGCGGTACCGTGACGAGTCCTCGGGCATTGAGGTGCTGTGCATCAAGCCCGGCGAGTGCGACCTGAAGGTCGACGAGCGCGAGATGGAATTGATGCAACCGAAGGTGTTGCCGTCGGCTGACTAGCCACGCGCGCCGACGGAACCAGAACTGGGGGCATCGACGATGCCCGGTCTCCGCGAGCAACTCCGATCTGACTTGCGCGACGCGATGCGGGCGAAGGACGCCCCGCGTCGCAACACGATCCGCATGCTCGAGGCGGCCATCAAGAATGCTGAGATTGAGAAGCGCGGCGCCGAACTGGCTGAAGCGGACATCCTCGCGATCCTGCAGCGGCAGGTCAAGCAGCGCAACGAGTCAATCGAGCAGTTTCTGCGCGGCGGCCGCGAGGACCTGGCCGCCACCGAGCGGGCCGAGATTGAGATCATCGAGGCCTACCTGCCTCGCCAACTCTCGCGGGAAGAAGTGACGGCGCGCGCGCAGGCCGTGATCGAACAGGCCGGCGCGACGGGGCCGGGAGATCGCGGCAAAGTGATGGGCATGCTGATGCGTGAACTGCGTGGCGAAGCCGACGGATCCGTGGTCAACGAGGTCGTTGGCGAGCTGCTGGCCACGCTCGACGACTGATCGCCAGTCGTTCGCATACTTCACGTAACGGCTCTGTACTATGACAAGCAGGCGGCGCGTGCCACCGCGGCGATGAGGCCATGAGTCGACCCACCTACTTCACCCCGCTGCGCGTCGGCGTATTCGGTATCGCGCTGGCGATCGGGATGATCCTCGCGCTGACTCCGTTGCGCTCAGCCGAGACGTTTCCTGAGCTAGGCGCGGTCGCCGAGCGGGACATCACGGCCGCCGCATCCGTCACCTTCACCAGCGGAGTCCTCACGGCAGAGGCCGAGCAGGCCGCGCGCGACGCCGTCGAGCCGAGATTCGAGCTCAATCCCGACATCCGGCCGGCGCAGCTCGAGGCCATGAGCGTCTATCTCGACGCGGTGACCGCGGAACGCCTGTCGAGCCGCGCACCGGTGGTGACGGACGAATCATCCACCGACTCGGGCCGCGCCGACGGGGCCGCGGAGTCGTCTGCGGCGGACGCGACGGATGCCTCCGTTCCCGGCTCCCGTCTCGCCGCGCGGGATGAGGAGTTCCTGCTCGCCGTCTCGGACTTGCTCTACGCCAACATCCAGGGCGAAGCGCAGGTCTTGCTCGGAGGCCTCCTCCAGCAGCCGCTCTTCGAGGATGATCTCGACCGAGTTCGACTGGCCCTGCACGACATGGTCGATCCATCGATGACGCTGACCGAAACGGCGCTGGTCGCATCGCTGGTCGCGGCATATCTGCGTCCGACGATGGTTGAATCGCCGCTGCTCACGGAGCAAGAGCGCGACCGCGCCGCGCTGCTGGTCTCGAGCGTCCCGCGGACCGTGAGGGAGGGCGATCTGATCATCGCACGCGGCGAGGTGGTCGATCCGTCGGCGGCGGAAGCGCTCGCCAATCTCAGTCCGCGTTCAGCCAGGATTCAGCTCGAGTCGTTGGGCGCAATCGTCATCATCAGCGTCGTCGCCGCCGCGATGTTCTCGCTCTATCTGCTCCTGTGGAAGCCGGTCGAGGCGGCGAGCGACCGTCGCATCCTGCTCCTGGCCGTCCTGATCCTGTTCTCCGTCGCTGCTGCGCGACTGTGGTTCGAGTTCGCCTTGCCTGGCGGCGCCGACGAGTCGCTCGAGCTGATGCTGCCGCTCGCCGCGGGACCGGTGTTGGTCGCCGCGTTGCTCAGCACAGGACTGGGAGTCTCCACATCGGTGCTCATTTCTGTCCTCGCCGGTGTCGCAGCCATCGTCCTGCCCGATTACGGACTCGAACCTTCGGGCGCGGCCGCACTGCAGCCGACGCTCTTCTTCCTCGCGGCGTCGTTGGGCGGAGTGTTGGCGGCGACCCGCGCTCAGGCGCTGGCCCAGTACGGACTGGCAGGTCTGGCCAGCGGCATGTCGGGATTCCTGGCCGGTGGGGCCGTTTGGTTGCTGGAGCCAGCGCGCGCCACCGAACAGCTCGGTTGGTTGGCGCTCGCCGCTCTGGTGACCGCCGTGCTCGTGGCGGTGATCACGATCGGTGCGTTCTCACTGCTCGGCGCGTTGTTTGGGATCACGACGCCCATGCGGCTGCTCGAACTGGCACAGCTGCAGCGTCCGCTGCTGCGGCGTCTGCAAGAGGAGGCGCCAGGCACGTTCCACCACTCGCTGCTGGTGGCCACGATGTCCGAGCGCGCTGCATCGCAGATCGGCGCCGATCCGCTGCTCGTCCGCGTCGGCGCGTACTACCACGACATCGGCAAGCTGAATCGACCGTCGATGTTCATCGAGAATCAGGAAGGCGCAAACCCGCACGACGACCTGACGCCGAGCGAGAGCGCCCGCTACATCATGGATCATGTGACCGGCGGCGATGCGTTGGCGCGCGGCGATCGGCTGCCGCCGCGCATTCGCGATTTCATCAAGGAGCATCACGGCTCACGCCGCGTCGCGTTCTTCTACCGCAAAGCCGTCATGTCCGACTCGAGAGTCAACGCCCAGGACTTCACTTACCCGGGACCGCCGCCGCAATCCAGAGAGACGGCCATCGTGATGCTTGCGGACAGCTGTGAGGCGGTCGTCCGCAGCTCCGGCGAGCGAGACGGCGACCGGATCGGCCTGCTCGTTGACGGGGTCTTCGACGAACGGCTGCGGGAGCGCCAGCTGGACCACTGCGAATTGACGCTGAGCGAGTTGAGACAGATTTCAGCCAGCTTCAAGCGCACCCTGGTCGGTGTGCATCACCAGCGGATTGCGTATCCGCCGGCCGCAGCGGACGAGCTGCGCGCCGCGCCGCGGGAAGCGCCGCCGCAAAGCCCGGCGTCCTGAGCGGCTGCGACTGCAAACCGGGACTGCAAACCGCGACTACTGGGCGATCTCCACATAACGACTGCGGCGGATACCATCGCCCTATGCGATTTGCCGTACTCGTCTTTCCCGGCACCTGGAGTGATTGGGACTGCGTGCACGCCCTCGAGGACCTGGGTCAAGCTGCTGAGCGGGTATGGCACCGGGAGGGGTCGCTCGACGGCTACGACGGAGTCATCCTGCCGGGCGGCTTTTCCTACGGCGATCACCTCCGCTGCGGCGCGATTGCACGATTCTCGCCCGTGATGTCGGCGCTGGATCGCTTCGCCGCGACCGGCAAGCCGGTCTTTGGCTCCTGCAACGGATTCCAAATCCTGTGCGAGGCAGGCCTGCTGCCAGGCGTCCTCCTGCGTAACGCCTCACTCCAGTTCCGCTGCCAACCGCAGCTGCTGCGCGTTGAACGCTCGGACACAGGCTTCACCAGCGCCTGTACTCCGAGTCAGGTGTTGCAGCTGCCGATCTCGCATGGCGAAGGACAGTACTTCGCCGAGCCGAGCGTGCTCGACGAGCTGGAGGACGCCGGACGTGTGTTGTTTCGGTACCACGGCGAGAACCCCAATGGGTCGCTGCGGGACATCGCCGGCGTGACGAACGCGGCCGGCAACGTCCTGGGGATGATGCCCCATCCCGAGCGCGCCTCGGACGCGCTGCTCGGCGGCATCGACGGCAACCACATCTGGCGTTCGATGATCGAGACGTGGTCGTGACCATCTCGCCGCCGCCGGCTGACGCCGCGCCCGCCGTCGCGACGGACGAGGTCCTCGCGCAGATCGCCCTGAGCCGCGAAGAGTATGCGTTGGCCTGCGAGATGCTGGGACGCGCCCCGTCAGACGTCGAGCTCGGCATGATCGGCGCGCTGTGGAGCGAGCACTGCGGCTACAAGCATTCGCGACCGCTCTTTCACCACTTCCCCACCGACGGTGAGCACATCTTGACGCGGCTGGGCGAGGAGAACGCGGGCGCCATCGATATCGGCGGCGGCATGGTCGCCGTCATGAAAATCGAGTCGCACAATCACCCGTCCGCCATCGAACCGTACGAGGGCGCGGCGACCGGTGTTGGTGGCATCGTGCGAGACATCTTCGCCATGGGCGCTCAGCCGATCGCGCTGCTCGACTCGCTCCGCTTCGGGCCGCTCGATGACCCTCGCAATCGCCGACTCTGCGTCGGAGTGGTCGAAGGAATCGGCGGCTACGGAAACTGTCTCGGCATTCCGACGGTTGGTGGAGAGTTGGTCATCGGTGAGTCATACAGCGGAAATCCACTCGTCAATGCGATGTGCCTGGGCATTGCCCCACGAGACTCGCTGATCTCCGCAACGGCTGGACCGCCAGGAACGCAGCTGATGATCGTCGGCGCAGACACCGGACGCGACGGCCTGCACGGCGCAACGTTCGCGTCGGTCGAGCTCGACGAGTCCTCCGCCGAGCGCCGTCCCGCAGTACAGGTCGGAAATCCGTTCCTCGAGAAGTCACTGATGGACGCCTGTGTTGGCCTCGTCCGCGAGCATCGAGAGTGGCTGGAGGGTTTGCAGGACTGCGGCGCAGCCGGGATCACGTCGTCGACCGTCGAAATGGCCGAGCGCGCGGGTACGGGCATCCGCATCCAAACGCAGCGCGTTCCCCGACGCGAGTCGGGCATGTCGCCGTACGAGGTGATGCTCTCGGAATCGCAGGAGCGGATGATCGCTGCGGTCAAGCCGCAGCACGTAGACGACGTGCGGGCGTGGTTTGAGCACTGGGAGCTGCACGCGGAGGTGATCGGCGAGGTCACCGGCGACGGGATCGCGCGAGTTCTGGACGGGGAGCGCGAAGTGGCCGCTGCGCCAGTCTCGGTGATGACGAATCCGCCGTCCTACACGCCTGACGCCAAGCGAGACCCGTCTTCAGCTGCGCGCGCCGCGTTCGATCCGTCGACGCTGCCCGACCTCGCGCCAGCCGCCGCAAACGATGCGCTGCTGCGGTTGCTGTCATCGCCGAACATCGCATCGAAGCGGTGGGTGTACCGACAGTACGACCACATGGTGGGAACAAACACGGTCGTTGCGCCCGGCTCCGATGCTGCCGTGTTGCGCATCCGAGGGCTACAGCAAGGACTGGCGGTCTGCACGGACGGACCCGGCCGTGCCGTTGAACTTGACCCATACGCTGGCGCCGTCCGCGCCGTCGCGGAAGCAGCGCGCAACGTCGCCTGCACGGGCGCCCGCCCCGTGGCCGTGACCGACTGCCTCAACTTCGCCAATCCCGAGCGGCCCGCGATCTATCACCAGTTGCAGGAGTCCATCACGGGCATGGCCGACGCCTGCCGCGCGTTTGGCACGCCGGTCGTCTCGGGCAACGCCAGCCTGTACAACGAATCCGAAGACGGCCCGGTCACGCCGACGCCTGTCGTCGGCATGCTCGGCATCATCTCTGACGTCCAGCAGGCGGTTCGGATGGCATTCCAGGACGAGGGCGACGAGGTCTGGCTGTTGGGAGCAGGTCTGGAACAGGATGCCTTGTCGCTCGGAGGCAGCGAGTACCTGCAGCTGCAACATGGAATGTCCGCAGGCCCAATCGACGTCAACCTGGACGCCGAAGTGCAGCTGGTCAACGCACTCGTCGCGCTGGCGGAGGCCGGAGCGCTCAAGTCCGCGCACGACTGTTCCGACGGCGGCCTCGCCGTGGCGCTGGCCGAGTGCGCCATCGCCGGCGGCGTCGGTCTGACGGTGGACGCGGAGATCAAGGGCCGGCTCGACGCCGCGTTGTTCGGAGAGGCCGGCGCCCGAGCGATCGTCAGTACCCAGCCCAGCGCAGATCTCACACGCATCGGAGTCAAGATTGGCACGGTCGGCGGCGACCGCATCCAGCTGGGACCGATCGATATGCCGCTGGCGGAGGCGTCAGAGGCCTGGGAGTCGGCGCTGCCAAATCTCTTGGACGGCTCGTGAGTCGATAGACTGCGGTCATGGTCACCGCCCGCAACGACTTCGAAGAATTTCTGCTCCAACAGGGCTTCCCGCCAGATCGCGCCAACCACTGGGCGTCCGCGTTGGAGCGGGCGAACGAAGCAGTCACAATCGACGTTCTCAACTCCACACTTGAGATCGCCCTCGAGCGGCAGGCCAACTACGTCCTCACCGTCATGCGAGATGAGTTCGCGAAACGCGATGAAGACATCGCATCGATTCACCGAGACGTTGCGGACATTCGGCAAGAGATCGCCTTGTTGAGCCAGGCTGTCAATCACTTGGCCGCAATGCGTCGCGAAGATCGCGAGCGAGAACAGGCGGACCGCAGAGAGCGTCGAGCCTTCACGTTCGGCATGACCGGAGTCGTGCTGGGTCTGACGGGAGCCGTCATCGCCGCGTTGCTTCGCCTCTTCGGCGCAATCTAGACGTTCGCTGCGGATGACGATATCGCTAACGCGGGGCGTCGAGCAGCTTGGCGAGGTCTTCCTGCTCCTCCTCGATTTCTTCGACGGCCGCTCGTAGCAGGTGCTTGACTTCGCTTCGGAACTCCTCGGCGACGGCATCACGCCGCTGTTGCGACCGGATTGTTGGCGCTGCCGGTTCGAGGATGCGACTGAACATCAATCGAGCGCGGTCGAAGGTGGAGCCGCGGCCGCGTAGCTCGTACGCGTTTTCCCACACAGCCATGCGATCTTGGGCGACGTGGCGTTCGGCGTAGTCGTGTACTCGCTGGAACGCGGCCTGTCGAATGCTGTCGATGACCGCTTTCTCATCCTCCGTGGTGCGCCGTCGCGGGGATCTGACGCGACTCGAGGCGCAACGAGGGCGAGACATCGCCCAGCGGGAGGCTCAACGCCAGGAGGACCTAGCTCAACGGGAGCATGAGAACGCCCGCCGCGATGCCCAGCGAGAGCAAGACATCGCTCGCCGCGACGCCCAACGAGACCAAGACCTCGCCACGCTCGCTGCTCAGCGACAGGAAGATCTCGCGCGGCAGGACGCCGATAGGCGTGAACGCCGAGCCATCGCACTCGCCGCCGCCGGCGCCATTCTCACGCTGCTATTGAGAATGTTCGGCGCAATCTAGGCGTTAGCTGCGGATGCCTTCCGCCCTGAGTTGGGCCAGGAACGCTTCCTGAGACCGCGATCCCTTTTTCGAGTTGCACCAGCCGCAGAGCAGCTGCAGGTTGTCGATGTGGTCGGTGCCGCCTTTGGACTGCGGCACCACATGGTCGACGGTGAAGTTTTTGAACGGAAACGTCTCGCGGCAGCCGTTGCAGAGGCCCTCTTGCTGGCCGAAGAGATGATGCTTGTTCTGCCCGGCGTTGTAGGGAGGGAGATTGCCAAGGTCGGTGCGCTGGGGGATATCGGTGCGGTGAACGCCTTTGTAGAAGAGTCCAAGCTCGTTTCGCAGCCGCGACTGAACCAACTCCGCTGCCTTCGGCGAGATGTCGATGCCGACCCATTGGCGGTCGAGTTTCTCGGCTGCAACACAGGCTGTGGCGCAACCGCAGAACGGGTCGAGGACGACGTCGCCAGGATTGGAGGA
>JAJEBU010000027.1 GCA_022822375.1 Dehalococcoidia bacterium | reverse complement strand
CGCCATGTTCTGCGACATCTGCTGCAGTGCCACGCCGTTGGCGAGCAGACGCGGCGGCACCAGCTCGCCCAACCAGGCTTGCCGCGCCGGACCCATCAGCGCAAACCCAAAGCCCATCAGCAACGTCGAGAGAAACAGCATCCAGACGGTGATCACGCCCGTGATGATCAGGAATCCCGTGACGATGATCAGCAGCGTCGGAAAGATCTGTCCGGCGAGCACGAGCGGTTTCTTGGCGTAGCGATCGGCGATCACCCCACCGAACGGACCCAGGAAGAACATCGAGATGCCCGAGCCCATCTGGGCGATGCCTGAAGCGGCATATGAGCCGGTGATCTCGAAGGCGACGACCGGCACGAGCAGGAACGTGGTCATGAACGCCGTCGTGGACAGCAGCGATCCGGTCCAGAGGAACCGGTAGTTGCGGTGCGCAAACGAGGCAAACGTCCCGCCGAAGCGGCTCATGAACGTTGCTTCTGCGGATCCATCAGGGCGACCGGCGCGAGCTGTGCCGCGAATGTCGGCTGAACCGGGGCGACTCCGTTGCCTGATGCTCCATTGGCGGCGACGCCGTTGGCCGCGGCGGGCGCGGGTCGCTGTACGGACGAGGGTCCCATGCGCCGCCCCATGCTGGCGGCCGCGGTGCCTGGCTCTAACGGCAGATTACGGGTCTTGAGCCAGCCGACGACCATGAAGACGGATGCTCCAGCGGCGATCACGCCGATCAGCGCCATCGTCTCCGGACCGCCGATCGCATCCGCGATTGCGCCCCAGACCGGTCCGAACAGCGCCTGGAAGCCGAACGCCATCATCGCGAAGGACATCACGCGTCCGAAATAATCGGGGCGCGTGTTGGCCATCATCACCGACTGATTGACCAGCATCGTGCCGGAGCGTCCCGCACCGATGAACGCGCCCAGGATCAGGAACAGCGGATAGGTCGGAGCGAGCGCCACGAGCCAGAATCCGACGGCCATCACTGCGCCCATGATGAACAGCAGCGGCCAGGCCCAACGGGTCGAGACGGCGCCGGCCAGCAGGATGTTCACGACCAGGGAGGAGACGCCGAAGATCATGAAGGTCGGGCCGACATCTGTGGGATTGCGGCCGAACTCCTCGGCGAGCACGCCGGGCAGCAGCGTCTGAAATCCCCAGCCGCACGAGACGATCAACAGGAAGAACGCCCAGAGCAGCCGCAGGCGCGGATTCTTACGCAGGTAGTTGAACCCCTCGGCCAACTCGAACCGCATCGCGCGCCGATCCTCGGGCGGCGTCGCGGGGCCTTCCGTGCGGATCGAGGCGGTCATCGGCACGACGATCGCGAAGAAACAGGCCACGATCAGGAAGAGGATGCCGGTGTTGCCGCCCTCCAGCGCCATGAACAGCCCGAAGAGGGCGATCAGCGTCGGCCCGAGCACCTGTCCCGTGTTCATCGACATCTGCTGCAGCGCGACGGCGTTGGGCAACAGCCGGCGCGGCACGATGAACCCGGTCCAGGCCTGACGCGCGGGACCCATCAGCGAGAACCCCGCGCCCATCACCAGCGTCGCCACGACGAGCAGCGGGACGGAGATGAGCTCGGTCACGATCAAGAAACCCAGCGCACCGAGCAGGATGCCAGGCATGGCCTGGCCGGCCACGACCAACGGTTTCTTGCGGTAGCGGTCGGCGATCACCCCGCCGATCGGTCCCAACAGCGTCTGCGAGATGCCCGAACCGAGCATCGCGATGCCGGCCGCGGCGTAGCTGCCGGTCAACTCGTAGGCGACCGATGGAATCAGCGAGAACGACGTCATGAACGCCGTCACCGACAGCAGCGATCCGCCCCACATGTAGCGGAAATCGCGCACGACGAACGCGGCGAACGTCTGCCGAATCTGTCTCATGCCCGTTGTCTCACGCCCGCCGATTCACTCGCACCGCGGCCTCAGCTGCGTCTGGGCGATAGGCTAGGTTGCTGGAACGTTTCGCGCTACACGAACTAACGCCGCTGCTGCTGGTTCCCGCTCGCTCTGTTGCGTAGCGCTCAGAGCAATGGTTCGCTACTCTGTGACTGGTCTATGCCGGCTGTTCAAACCATGCGGCCGGCGAAGTCCAAGATCCATCCAGAGCCAAACCGTCGCCCGACTCGGGCGCAGTGGAAACAGGAAGTGACACATGGCCAACGTTCCCGGTGCAGAGAACGCGGACGCCCCGGAAGCGGGTGACCCGTTCGCCGACAAGACCTGGAGTCCCGAAGAGGTCGCCTTCAACGGCAAGATCATCAACGTCCGACTGGGTGACGGCTCGGTCGAGCGGGAGGATCTGCCAGAGCAGATGTACAAGGACTATCTGGGCGGTTACGGCATCGGTGCCCGCCTGCTGTTCGACCGCATCCCTGCCGGCGCCGACCCGCTCGGCCCGGACAACGTGCTCGGCCTGATGCCTGGCCTGCTGACAGGGACGCCGATCTTCGGCAACCGCTTCCAGGCGGTCTGCAAGTCGCCCTCGACCGGCGGCTGGGGCGACGCCAACTGCGGCGGCGACTTTGGGCCCTACCTGAAGTTCGCCGGCTGGGACGGCATCCTCTTCTACGGTCAGGCCGAGAACCCCGTCTACATCCTGATCGACGGCGACGACGTCTCGATCGAGGACGCCTCCGAGTACTGGGGCATGGGCGCGATTGAGGTCGAGCAGGCCTTCAAGGACCTGTACGGCAAGAAGACGTCCGTGGCCTGCATCGGACCGTCGGGCGAGCAGCTGTCCTACCTCGCCGGCATCTGCAACGAGCACGGTCGCCTGGCGGCCCGCTCGGGCGTCGGCGCGGTGATGGGTTCCAAGAAGGTCAAAGCCGTGGTCGTCAAGGCCGGCGGCACGCCGCGCGAGAACATGCTCTCGGGCGATGGCGACATCCGCGCCTTGGCGCGTCAGTCGCGCGACGAGTTCATCGCGCCGCTGCGCGATTTCTTCGCCGGCTTCGGCACGACCGGGATCAGCACCGGTTCCGCGCACAACGGCGACTCGCCGGTGCGCAACTGGGGCGGCGTCGGCGTCGAGGTCTTCCCTGAGGTCGACGCGATGAGCGGGATGATGTTCAACGCCAACCGCATGACCCACGCTGAGCTCGAAATCGACCCGGCCACCGGCATGCCGCCCCTGGAGATGGACCACAAGCCCGCGCCGCGCGCAGTCGACGTCAACGGCAAGGCCGTGCGACACAAGAGCTACGGCTGCTGGCGCTGCCCGATGGCCTGCGGCGCAGAGTCGATTGAGTCGCCCGACGGCACCGTCGCGATCGGACTCTCCGAGGCCGAGCACGAGAAGGGCAAGTTCAAGTACCCGGTCGACACCCACCGCGCCGAGTACGAAACCGTCGCATCCTTCGGCACCATGAACCTCTCGTCCAACATCGACATGATGCAGGCGGCCAACCACTGGTGTAACGAATACGGCCTCGACACGATCGGCGCCGGCACCACGATCTCGTTCGCCATCGAGTGCTTCGAGAACGGTCTGATCGACCTCGAGGACACCGGCGGCGTCGAACTCACCTGGTCCAACGACGACGGCATCATGGAGATGCTGCACCTGATCGGCAAGCGCGAAGGCTTCGGCGACCTGCTCGCCGACGGCATGAAGGTCGCGGCCGAGAAGATTGACGCTAAGAACGGCGACAGCCGCGCTCAGGAGTTCCGCACCGACGTCGGCGGCCAGGAGCTGCCGATGCACGACGCGAAGCTCCAGCCCGAGTATTGGGCGACGTACAAGCTCGACCCGACGCCGGCGCGTCACACGCAGTACGAAGGCGCCTCGCGCTACGGCGGCCCCGAGTACCCCGCCGCGCCGCGCGACTTCACGGACTACGCCAACCGCGGCGAGCACCACAAGGGCGCGTCGGAGTACATGCACATCTCCAACTCGACCGGCATGTGCCAGTTCATCATGATGGCCGCGCCGACCGACCGCTTCCCGCAGTGGATCAACGCCGCCACCGGCTGGAACCTGAGCGGCGAGGAACTGCAGCAGGCCGGCGAGCGGATCGCCAACCTGCGAATGGCCTTCACCGTCCGCGAGGGCGACAACCCGCGCCAGCGCTTCGCTCCGGCCCGCCTCTGGGGCGGCGAGGGCACGGTGCAGAACGCCGGCCCGCTGGAGGGTGTCGTGCTCGACATCGAAACCCTCGAGACCGACTTCCTCAACGCCTGCGACTGGGACACTGAGACCTGTCTCCCCAGCCGCGACAAGCTCGAGTCGATCGGCCTCGGCGACGTCGCCGACGCGCTGTCCGTCTAGGCGGCCTCTCGGCGCTCTGCGCGAACCAACACAGCGGGGGCGGACTTTTGCAAAGTCCGCCCCCGCTGCTTGTCTGGCCGATCCTGTCCCGATCCTGTCCACTGAAGCTGATCCCTGTCGTAACCTGAACACTGCCCGCGCGGACTGCGGGTCAACATGGTCAACGAGGATCGTGGAATGCGCGAGCGGCTACGTCCCGGCAGCCTGGCTTCCCGCCTGCTGATCATCCCGCTGCTCGGGATCGTCTTTGGCGCAGCGCTGGGCGCCGGCTACCAATGGGGCGGACCATCCCAGCAAGACATCGTGCGCGTCTACGAGGCGGGTCAGCAGGGCAATCTCGGCCGCGACGGCGGGCCGACCGGTGATCTGACCGGCTTCGTCACCGAACGCGACGGCGGCGACTGGATCGTCCGCGTGGGCGACGAGCAACAGCGCATTCGCTTCTCGGCTGACTCCGTGATCGAGGCGATGCTGCCGATCTGGACTGACTCCGTGGCGCTCGGCGATTATGTCGTGGTGGGCGCCACCGACGACAACGTGAACACCTTCATCACCACAGGCATCGTGGTCATTCCCGGCGACGCAGCCGTCAGCGGCGAGGCCGTGGTCGAGGCCATTGAGCGCGACGCGGCGGGGGGTTCCTGATGGCTCGGGCGCTGGGTTGGCTCGTGATCATCGTGGCCCTCGCCGGGGCCGCTGCGGCTGGCTGGATCGTCGGCGCAGATGTCGTGGCCACGCAGCCGACCGACGCTGAGCAACTCATCTCGGACACCGCCAGCGCGGGCCGCCTGCAGGTCGACATCGACGCCGCAGCGCACCCCAACGACCGACTGATCCTCGGCGAGAGCCGACTCGCTCCGTTCGGCAACGCTGAAGGTCTGCAAGGCCGCCAGGTGATCAGCGGACGCGTCGTCGATGTCTCGGAGGGTCAGATCATCCTGGACACTCCGACCGGGCGCACGATCATCGGCCTGACCGATGAGACCAGCTTCTTGCTGCGAATGGTGCGGGTCGATTCTTCGACCATCGGCGCGGGCGCGGCGGTCTCGGTCGTCCTCGACGACGACGGCGAGACGGCGATTGCCGCGCTCGTGCTGCCGGCCGAGTCTCGGCCGTCGCTCAATGCTCCCGAGCCGCTCGGCGTCGGCGGCGGCGATCCAAGCGCCAACAGGGAAGACGACGACGCTGACGACCCCGACGACGGCGGCTAGACGTCGCGCTCGTCCAACCGCTGCTGCGCGGCCGCGAGCAGCGCGTCGCGGTCGGCAATCTCGCCCTCGATCACGATGTGCTGCTCGTCCGCGCCGTCCAGGTACCAGCGGACATTCCCCATCGTCTCCACTCGGCGCACCCCGCGCAGGTCAGACCACGCGACCGTCAGCTGTTCGCTGCCCAGGTGCAGCGCCGTGACGCCGTCCTCGTGGACGATCACCGCCGTCGTCTGACGCTGCCAGGTGACGAACACTACCGGCAGCATCACGACCGTCACGACCAGGAAGAAGATCGCCGCGCCGCCCGCCTCTCCGCTGCCCGTGACGAGCCAGACGATCGCAGCGATCACGACGGCCAGCAGGGGAAAGACAAACGTCGCGTTGTGGTACCACGACGCGTCGTACGTGTGCGCGCTGCTGACCCCGCGATAGCGCCGCACAGCCTCAGCATCGGCGCGGCGAAGATCGGTGGCGTCCATCGGCGCGATCGGAGCAACCGTGAGACGTTAGGCGTGTTCGAGAATGGCCGCGGCCGACGTCAGCGCGCAGGCGCCGGGATTCTCCTCAGTCTGGAACGCCTTGACGACGCCGCCCTCGACGAGCATGGCGAAGCGGGTGCAGCGGAAGCCGAGCCCAATTCCGCCCAGGTCCAGCCCGACATCGAGCGCGCGCGTGACGTCGCCCGATCCGTCGGCGAGCATCGTGATGTGCTCCGCGCCGTGCGCCGCATTCCAGGCCTGCAGCACGAAGATGTCATTGGTCGACATGCAGATGGTTTGCTCGATACCGGCCGCGTCGAGCTGGTCCTTGCCGACCGCGAACGTCGGCAGATGGTCGTTGGTGCAGGTCGGCGTAAATGCGCCGGGCACGCCAAAGATCACGGTCTTCTTGTCGCCCACGAGCTCGCGCAGGTTGGCTGGTCCCGGTCCGCTGTCGGACATCACGGTTCCACTCACATCGGGCAGGGCGTCGCCAGCAGCAATCGGCATCTCAGTCTCCTCCAGGAACGTGGTCAGTGTCGCTACCCGCAGCCTAACCGCACCACATTTGCTGCTTCGACTTGACATTACCCCCCCCCCCCCCATACTCCGCGTGTGCGCCATTTCGAAGCAACAACGGTCGCAGCCGGCGCACCTGCGAAGGAGTTGGACGGATTATGAGATTGAAACGCATCTGGATCGTCGCAACAGCGGCGCTGGTCGTGTTGGTCGGCGCGCTGGGACTGGCGCTCGCCCAATCGGGCGGCGCGGCAGAGGTCAGAATCAACGCCCAACGCCTGGAAGACGGTCGAACTGCGTTCGCGCTGCAACAGCGCATCGACGGCGAGTGGGGCGAGCGCATCGAGCCGCGTGTGAACAAAATGCCCGCCGATCCAGGCCACGGTCGCTGGCTCAACTCGTCACCAGTGACAATTGAGACGCAGGCCGCGACATCCAGTGACGGCGATTCTGCAGACGAGGATTCCGGCGCATCCAGCGAGGAGCTCGCAGCGGCGCAGGCAGCA
>JAJEBU010000049.1 GCA_022822375.1 Dehalococcoidia bacterium | reverse complement strand
CGACGGCAACGAGGTCACGCTCGCGACCGCCTATCCCGAGGGCGGCTTGGGCGGACCCGGCCGGTTGCCTCATCTGCACGCCAGCGTCATGGTCTACGTCGACGACGTCGACGCGCATCACGCGCGCGCCGCAGCCGCCGGCGCCAACATCGCCCAGGCGCCGGAAGACCAGTTCTACGGAGACCGCACCTACCGCGCCGTCGATCCTGAGGGCGGCCACTGGTGGTTCCACCAGGAGATCCGCGAGGTCAGCGCCGCGGAAATGCAGGCGGCGGTCGAGTCGGAGGGCGGCTAGGCCGGCTCGGGCAGCCGCCGCTCGGTCTTGACGCGGATGATCACGCCGCTCATCTGCTCCTCGGCTGGATAACGGTCGAGCTGCCAATACAGCGGCGTGAGCTCGTCGAGCAGGCCGTGGTTGTCGACCTCGACGATCTCGGCCTGTCCGCGCAACTCGACGTAGCGGTACGGGTCCGCCTCGTCGTGGATGCTGACCGCGACGGCCGGGTTGCGCCGCAGGTGCAGCGTCTTCACCGTCTGGGTGCCTGTCCATAGCTCGATGTCGTCCGCGCCAGCGTCCGACGCCGTCGAGCGGCGGTGCCAGACCACCGACGACCGCGGCTGACCGTCCCGCGAGACCGTCGCCACGTGGGCAAAGTGCGGCGGATTGAGCAGATCGCCGCCAGCTTCGGGCAGCGGCCGCGACGGTGGAGGCTCAAACTCTCCGTGCGTGACCACGCGCTCGACCGAGACCGTCACGCGGTAGCCCTCGCGGTTGTCGGTCTTGTACGGGTAGTCGCGGCCAAGGTAGGTCTGCGACATCGCGTCGGTGTCGTCCCAGACCGTGGTCGGCGTCATCGCAGCCGTGCCGACGATCTCAAGCGTGCGATAGGGGTTGGCGTTGTCGTGAACAGTCAGCGACACACGCGGCTCGCGGGCCATGTTCAACGACTTGCGGTAGCCCTTGCCGGTGCTGAACCAGATCGACGAGACCGATCCGTCGGCCTCGACATCGTCCGCTGCGATCCAGATTGGAGACGTCTGCGGTGATCCGTCGCGGTTGACCGTGACCAGGTGCGCAAAGTGTGGCGCGCCGCACAGGTCTGCGAAGTCGGCTGGGACTGATGCCATGCTGAGTTCCTCATCTTGCAGCAACACTGAAGGCGGGGATGCACCCCGCCTTCAGTGTTCACTCGTCGTTCTCGCCGGGGCTCCGAACGAGCCTCGTGCTAGCGGCTGAGCGTCGCCGAGTAGCCGCCGAAGCGTGCCTGACCAGGCATCGCATGCTGCTCGACCTCGACGTTGACCACGGCCGGCAGACCTGATGCCATTGCCCGCTCGATCGCGGGGCCGATCTCGTCCGGCTGCGTCACGTGCTCGCCGTGACCGCCGAGCGCGATCGCAATGTCCTCGTAGCGCTGTCCGTACCCGAGCGGGCGGCCTGGCGTGTCGTTCGACCCTGCCGTCCACCCGGCGTTGTTCGAGATCACGATCGTGGCCGGCAGGTCGTGCCGCACCATGGTGTCGATCTCCTGCACGTTCATCAGGAACGAGCCGTCGCCGACAAAGCCAATCACCTGGCGCTCGGGCGCAGCTGCCTTCGCGCCGAGCACGAACGGCAGACCCACGCCCATGCAGCCGTTTGGACCCGGGTTGAGCCGGCCGCCCTCGGCGAAGGACGGGATGTACTGTCGTGCGAAGGCCAGCGTCGCGTTGCCGTCGACGCAGACGACCGCGTCGCGGTCCATGCGCTGCACGACCTCGTCGGCCAGCCGCAGCGGGTGGATCGGCACGCTCGACGAGTGCGCCTGCTCCAGCGATTGCTGGCGGCGGTTGTCGTCCGACTCGCGCAGCTCCGCGATCCAGTCGGTCTTCGGGGCCAGGCCGGCCTCCTTCGCGGCCGCCGTCAACGCGACCAACGCGCGCTTGGCGTCGGCGACCATGCCGACGGTCGCTTCCTTGTTGTGGCCGATCTCGGTCGGGTCGGTGTCTACGTGGATGACCTTCAAGTCCGGCGCCCAGCGAGGCGGCAGACCCGAGCCGACGACGAAGTTCAGGCGCGTGCCGACGACGAGCGCCACATCGGCCTCGCGGAAGGCCTTGGATCGAGCGGCGATGAAGCAGAGGTCGTGGTCCTCGGGCACCACGCCGCGGCCCTGCGGCGTCGTGTAGAAGGGGATGCCTGAGGTCTCGACGAACTCGCGCAGTTCGGCCGAGGCGTCTGCCCAGAAGATGCCCGTGCCGGTCAGCACAATCGGCCGTTCGGCGTTGGCGAGCAGCTCGATCGCTTCCTTGACTTGGTCGGGGTCGGCGCCGGGCCGAGAGCGTCCGCCGCTCTGTTCCGGGAACCAGACGGTCTCGTCGTCGTCCTGGTGGTAGAGGGTGTCGCCGGGCAGGTCGAGGTAGGTGGGGCCGGGCTTCGGACCCTGCGCCTCGCGGTAGGCGATGTTGAAAAACTCGGGCATCCGTGCCGAGTGCGTGACGTGGCTCGCCCAGCGCGTGACCGGCACCGCCATGGCGAGCTGGTCGTACTCCTGGAAGTCGTCCCGCTCAAAGGACGAGAACGCTGCCGCGCCTCCCAGCGCGACCATCGGGACGCCGTCGAGATAGGCGTTGGCGACGCCGGTCAGCAGGTTGGTCGTGGCCGGCCCAGACGCAGCCATGCAGACGCCGGGCATCCGCTTGACGCGCGCATAGCCGTGCGCTGCCATCGCCGCGCCCTGCTCGTGACGGCAGTCAATCGTGCGGATACCGTGCTCGGCGGCAAAGCCGGCCGCCTCAATGATCGGTCCGCCCATGATGTAGAAGAGGTCCTCGACCCCCTCATTGACCATCTGGCGGGCCAACAGTTCCGATCCCATCTGCTCGGGCATGTCCGTGTCCTTTCGATTGCAGTTCGCGAGTTAGTCCGCGACGTCGTAGCGGTGCAGCACGGGGCGGCCGGTGGTGAACTCGCGGATGCCAGCCATGCCGGCCATCGCTTCCGACGTGCCGTGTGCGGTCAGATCTTCTTCCGTCGCCCAGTTCTCGAACAGCAGGTACTTCGTGTCGTCGTCGACCGAGCGGAACAGGTCGTAGTTGTTGCAGCCCGCGTCTTCGGCCTTGACCTTCGCCGTCGCGCCGGCCATGAACGCTTCGAACGCCTCGTTCTGACCCTCGCCGATTGTGAACTCCACCGTCAGTCCGATTGCCATCGTGTGCTCCAGTTTCTGCGCCCGATCCCAGCGCGGGCGAGTGCGGCTCATCGTTCGAGCCATATGGTAACGCCCAGCCCTGCCCTAGACTTGACGGCATGCTGGAATCGCTGCGCATGGACGGCCGCCGAGTGATTGTGACTGGTGCCGGGCGCGGGCTCGGCCGTCAGATGGCGCTGCACCTCGCCGACGCCGGCGCGGACATCGTCTGCGCGGCTCGCACGCGAGATCAGATCGCCTCCACTGCCGCCGAGATCGAGGCCAAAGGGCGGCGCGCGCTCGTGATCCCGACCGATGTGAGCGATTCTGCCCAGGTTGACGCGATGGTCCAGCAAACCATCGATGAGTGGGGCGGCTTTGAGGTCATGCTGGCCAACGCGGGCGGCGGCGGCGCGGCCTCGCTCAAGCACGTGACCGAAGTCTCGGACGACGACTGGCGCGACACGGTCGACCTGAACTTCTCCAGCGCCTTCTATTGCGCACGAGCGGCGGCGCGTCACTTCCGCGATGCAGAAATCCCAGGCAACATCATC
>JAJEBU010000010.1 GCA_022822375.1 Dehalococcoidia bacterium | reverse complement strand
GATGATGCCGGCAAGCAGCAACAAACTGAACAGGCTGGCAAGACAGCCGGGGTTCTCCTGCCCGACTCCGCCGTCTCTCGGTCGAGCCGGGTAGGTGCCGGAGTGCGGTCCGACGTTCTTCCCTGATCGCTCGGCCGTCTCCCCTGATTCGCCTGTTTCGCCTGTTTCGCCTGGTCGAGAGTCCTCATCAGCAGCCATCGTGAGTCCTCCTGCGCCGAGACGTCGTCTACGGCTACTCCACCACGCCGTCGATGATGAGCTGTTGAAACTCCGCTTCGCTGTAACCGCAGAGCTCTCGGTAGACGTACTCGGAGTCCTCGCCCAGCAACGGCGAGCGGCGCGGCATCGGTGGCGGCGTGTCGCTCAGACGCCAGGCTGGACTCTCGTACGACATCGCGCCGATGACCGGATGCTCGGACCGCCACCAGTGATTGCGGTGGGCAAGCTGCGGATCGTCGTGCGCGTCGCGGACGGTTGAGGCTCGGTGCGCGGGGATGCCGACAGCCTGCAGCAGATTCTCCACCTCCGCAACGGTCTGTTCGGACGTCCAGCGCGCGATGCCTGCGTCGAGATCGTCCTGCTGCTCGAGACGGCCAGCGGCGTCGCAGAGCGCCTCTGACTCCAACCAGTCCTGACGATCCATCAGCAAGACCAGACGGCGCCACTGGTCGTCGTCGGTCACAGCGATGGCAATCCAGCGGTCGCCGCCGGTGTGGTCATCTGCGCAGGGATAGACGCCGTGCGGCGCGTACTGCAGGTCCCGATTTCCCAGCGGACCCTGAACGCGGCCGGTGTTCGCTGCGTCAATCACGCCGGCGTCCAGCACGAGTGTCGAGGCTTCAAACTGCGAGAGGTCGATGTACTGTCCCTCGCCCGTGCGGCGTCGATGATCCAGCGCCGCCAGAATGCCAATGATTCCCACATGCGTCGCCACCCAGTCGGTGTAGGCCACGCCCGTGCCGACCGGCGGGCGATCAGGCCAGCCCGTGACACCGGTGATCCCGGCGGTCGCCTGCAGGGTCAGTCCGAAGCCGCGATAGCCCGCGTGCGGGCCCGTCTGACCCTCCATCGACATCGAGCACATGATCACTTCGGGCTTGATCTTCCGCACTTCGTCATAGCTCAGACCGATCCGCTGCATGAAGCCGGGAGCGAAGGACTCGGTCACGATGTCGGCCGTTGCGATCAGCCGCTTCGCCACCTCGGCGCCGCGCGGATGAGCCAGGTTGATCGCCACAGAGCGCTTGCCACGGTTGAACTTGGCGAAGTAGGCGGAGGCATCGAGCGATCCGTCACCCTGAGGTCTGGGCCCGCCGGAGCGGAAGGTGTCGGGCCGATGCGACGACTCGACGCGAATCACCTCCGCGCCGTGAAAGGCCATCTGCATCGTCGCATTCGGACCCACGCCGACCCAGGCAAAATCGGCAATGCGAATGCCGCGAAAGACGTCAGCGCCGGTACGGTCGGAATCGGACATCAGTGGTAAGGAGCAAACGCCGTTGGCTACAGGTTTGCGGCCGGCAGGCGCCGCAAGATGTGCTCACTCATGTCGATGGAAACGTTCAGCGACTCCATTGCCCTGGCACTGAGCAGTGGTTGGGCGTCGTCGTCTGCGAAGACCGCGTCGACGCCGCTGCGACCACCCATGAACTCGAGCCGTACGATTCCAACGTCGAGATTCATTTCAGTCCCGTCGGCCAAGCGATACACACGACGCTCTTCGGGCTCGATACCGATGGCCTCCAAATGCTTGCGCGGCACGACACAATCGATTGCGCCCGTGTCGATCTGGAACTCGCCTTCCCAGCGCTGATCGGGGCGCGAGGGATTGCTGACTGCCGCAGTTCGGTACATGGCACCCATGAACGCTCCCTTCATCGCGTGTGTTTCACAACGCTTCAAATTCTAGCGCCGCTGGAACTGCGGATCGCGCTTCTCGACGAATGAGCGCGCGCCCTCGCGGGCGTCGAGCGATCCGCGCAGCCACGACTGATAGAGCTCCTCCAGCTGCGCTTGCTCGGTCGCGTCGTTGTTCAGCGCCGCGTAGATCGCGCGCTTGGTCAGGCCGACGGCGAAGGGCGCCATGCCGGCCAGACGGTCGGCCAGCGCCAACGCCTCTGGCAGCAGCTCGTCGTGCGGCGCGACGCGGTTGGCCAACCCCAGCGCGAGCGCCTGGTCGGCGTCGATCGGGTCCGACGTCCAGAACAGCTCCATCGCTTTCGAGTGTCCGACCAGCCGCGCCAGCGTCCACGACGCAGCCCAGTCGGGCCCCAGGCCAATCTTCAGGAAGCCGGGATGGAAGCGTGCGCGCTCGGACATGATCCGCATGTCGCAGGCCAGCGCGATCGCGAACCCTGCGCCAGCCGCTGCACCGTTGACAGCCGCGATGACCGGAAACTCCAGCGCCTGCAACTCGGCCGCGAAGCCGTAGCGCAGCACGGTCGTGTTGAGTCCGGGCAGACTCTCTTCCGCCACTCGCTCATCTCGGTTGGACAGGTCCGCGCCCGAGCAGAAGCCGCGTCCCGCGCCAGTGATCACGAGCGCGCGCACCTCAGGATCGCCCTTCAGATCGGCGGCCAACTCGCGCAGCCCTGTTCGGATGCGTGGCGAGAGCGCGTTCAGCACCTCGGGACGATTCAGCGTCGCCAGCACGACGCCGTTCGCTCGCCGTTCAATCAACAGATGGTCGTCAGACATGGTCAGCATCTCCATTCTTGGTCAGGGTTTTCAGAATCTCGTCGGTGTGTTGTCCAACCGTCGGAGCGGGACGCGATTGCCACGGCGTGGCCGACATCTTGAGAGGAGCGCCGGGCACGGTGAGCCGCCCCAGCGCGGGATCGTCGACCTGCTGGAAGAACTCGCGTGCTGCCAGCTGCGGGCTGTCGACGATGTCTTGCATCGTATTGACCGGACAGATCATCACGCCATGATGCTGCCCCGATTCGTACAGGTCCTGCGACCCGCGCGCGGCGAAGAACGCTTCGATCTCAGACTCCAGCTCGCGAATCTCCGCCTCGCCAGGCAGCTTGTCGCCGGCGATGGCGATTGACGACCACCACTCGGCATCGAACTGCGGATCAGCGCCGTCGGCCGACATCCAGCGATGCAGTCTGAGCATCGAGGCGGGAACCCGCACAAAGGCGACGTAGCCGTCGGCGCTGGGATAGATGATCCGCGTCGCGCGGTCGGCGAAGGCGCGTGCGCCGCCCGCTCGCTGGGTGATGATGCCGTCCATCTCGTAGTAGAGCCGCGCGTTGCCCAACGTGTTGGCCATCGCCGCCTGCATCGACACATCGACGTGCTGTCCCCGCCCGGACACGTGCCGAGCGTGCAGCGCGATCATCGCCGCCGATCCCGCGTTGAGCGCCGTGATGTTGTACGCCTGCTCGACCGATGGACGCAGCGGCGCGCGATCAGGGTCGCCCACGAGCGAGCTGAGCCCGCCCGAGACGTGGCCGATCAGATCCGATGCTGCCCACATCGATTTCGGACCAGACTGTCCGAAGGGCGTGATCGAGACGTAGATCAACTGTGGCGCGCGCTCGCGGAGGTCGTCGTAGCCGAGCCCGCGAGCAGCCTTCGCGCCCGGTGTGTCCGACTCGAAGAGGAAGTGCGCCGTCTCGCAGAGTTGGCGCAGAGACTCACGGTCTGTTTCGTCGTCGAGGTCGAGCACGATCGAGCGCTTGCCCCCATTCATCTCCGCCCAGTACAGGGACGAATCCTCACCGTCGCGCAGCATCGGTCCGCGGCGGCGGCTCGGATGCCCGCCCGCCGGCTCAACACGGATCACGTCGACGCCGATTCCGGCCAGCACCATCGTCGCCACACCGCCAATCTCGGCGGTCAGATCAATCGCGCGATAGGGCGAGAGCGCAGCAGTCATGGGGCTCAGGATACTCGCGCCATGGGTGCACCCACTGCAAAAGCCGTCATCCCAGCTTGTCTGGGATCTCGTTCCCGCAGGACGTCTCGGCGTCCGTGATCCCAGCTTGTCTGGGATCTCGTTCCCGCGGGACGTCTCGGCGTCCATCATCCCAGCGTGTCTGGGATTTCGTTCCCGCAGGGCGTCTCGGCGTCCGTCATCCCAGCTTGTCTGGGATCTCGTTCCCGCAGGACGTCTCGGCTCGAGCGAGATTCCAGGCAAGCTGGAATGACGAGGTCAGTAGCTGTGCAACGGTCTCTGTAACGCGGGCGATGAGCCGCAAGTGAGACAGCCTCCATGCCGCTCCCAAGAAGCAAGGCATTCTCCATTACGATCAATGGATGGAACGCCCCGATGGGGGCAGGTTGGAGGGCCGTTGTGGTCATGTCAGATACCGGAATCGACGGCTCGCCGATTCGCGCCGCGATCATCAATGTGACGGGGTACGTCGGCGCTGAGTTGGCGCGTCTGCTGGCGCAGCATCCGCGCGTCGAGATCGTGTGCGTCACCGGACGGTCTGAGGTCGGCAAGCGTCTGCCCGAGGTCTTCCCGCATCTCTGGTCGCTCGACCTGCCAATCGTGGCCGAGGTCGAGGACGATGTCGATGTGATCTTCTCCGGCTTGCCGCATGCAGCGGCAGCGGAGCGTCTGACGCCGTTCATCGAGGACGGCACGCCGGTCATCGACGCCTCAGCCGACTTCCGACTGTACGACGAAGAGACCTACGAGCAGTGGTACGGCGACCATCCGTCGCCGCAGCTGCTAGGCACGTCGGCGTACGGGCTGCCTGAACTCCACCGCAGCGCAATTGCGCGGTCAACGCTGGTCGCGGTGCCCGGCTGCTATCCGACGTCGGCGATCCTCGCCTTGGCCCCGCTGGCGGCGCAAGGGTGGCTCGACGGCCGCACGATCATCGACGCCAAGTCGGGCGTTTCGGGCGCGGGACGGGCGCTTAAGATCACGTCGCACTTTTCGGAGGTCGACTCCAACTTCTCGGCGTATGGACTGAGCGGTCACCGCCATCAGCCCGAGATGGTGCAGGAGCTGTCCACGCTGCAGCGGGCGTCGGAGAGCGGGGCCGAGCTGAGCGTGACCTTCGTCCCGCACCTCGTCCCGATGACGCGCGGCATTCTGGCTACCTGTTACCCGTCAGTCCAGGACGGTGCGCTGCCCGACGACGCGGACGAACGAGCCGCCGTCCTGCGCGAGGTCTACGACAACTTCTACGCCGACGAGCCATTCGTCCACGTTGCCCCGAACGCGCCCTCGACCAAGCAGACGCTCGGCTCCAACGCGTGCATTGTGCATCCGTTGATCGATCCGATGACGGGCGAGGTGATGGTGATCAG
>JAJEBU010000072.1 GCA_022822375.1 Dehalococcoidia bacterium | reverse complement strand
CGACGACCTCAAGAAACGGGTCGCCCAGCGCAGCCTCGATCACTCGTAGGCCGATCGGTCCCAGCCCCTGCACGATCACTGGCAGCGGTGCGCTCATGTCGTCCCTCCAACCTCAGTCGACGCCGATAATCTTGGAGTCTGCGCAGAGGGTATCAACGAATCGGAGGCAGTCGTGGTCGATTTTCCCGAGCACAACGCCGAGTCGCTCGAAGCCTGGAATCTGAACTCGGACCTGTGGGATCAGGTGCAGGGCGACGACGGCAACTATTGGCAGCGGGAGCTCGTGTTTCCCGCCACCATGGAGTTGCTCGAGCCTTTGCCAGGGTCCGTTCTCGAGATTGCCTGCGGCAACGGCAACTTCGCACGCACGCTGGCGAGACGCGGAGTCTCCGTGACCGCGACCGATGGTTCATCAGCACAGCTTGAGCTTGCGAGGAAGCGTTCAGAGGGCCTCAGGATCAACTGGCTCCGCGTCGATGCCACTGATCGATCGGCGCTCGCGGCCCTCGCCGATGCCGCAGACACGACGTTCGGCGCCGTCGTCTGCAATATGGCACTCATGGACATCGCGGAGATCACGCCGCTGTTCGACATGTTGCCACTTGCCCTCGAGCTGGGTGCGCCGTTCATCTTCTCGATTTTGCACCCCGCCTTCAATCTGGGCCCCGATGTCCGACTGTTCGCCGAACGACTGGAGACCTCTGACGGCCAGTTGGTCGAGCAACGGGGAGTGAGAATCACCGGATACCTCGACGTCGGCGTGCAGCACGGCATCGCGGTCGCCGGGCAGCCAAGCCAGCAACCTTACTTCCATCGACCGCTACAAGACCTACTGAGCGCCGCCTTCGAGCGCGGATGGGTTCTCGACGGCATTCGTGAACCGGCCATGACCGACGGAGGCGAAGGCGACGCATACGACCGCCTCAGCTGGGAACACCTACCCAGCATTCCGCCAGTGCTTGTCGCCCGTCTGCGTCACCGAGGCTGAGCCTCAGTCGCGACGGTCAGGATGTTCAAAGCCCTCGTACGCCACCTCGCGCAAGGCGATACGGATCACCAGTATCTCGTCTTCAGTCGGGCCAGGTTGAAACACGATCCGATAGTTGCCGGCGCGAACTCTGTACGTGGGTACGCGAGTGGCCATCTCCAACGTTTCAGGACCGAACGGGTCTAGTGCTAGCTGCCGTAGCGCCTCTTTCACTCGGCGTTTTGGGGTAGGGGGAAGAGCCCTGTACTGCTGAATCGCTTCCTCGGACCTCCGAATGACAACACTCATGTGCCTCAGTCGTCGTCCGCATCGTTCGGATCGAAGATGTCACCACCTCCGGCGAGAACCTCTGCCATTGCCTTGCGCGAGAGCTCTGCAATGAACTCCTCGCCCGCCGGCGTCAGCTCAGGGTCGTAGCAGATGCCGACCCCTGGGTCAGGCTCCCACATTGGCACCCATGCCCGACCCTGATCGTCAATCATCCGACGCGCCAGACGCGATTCCGTCCACTCCCACCAGGGATGCTGCTCGCAAAACTCCTCGAACGGCATCCCCTTGCGCCGACGAATCTCGTCGATCGACGTCACGGCAGGGGACTCAGACTCGTCTCTCGCTCGTTGCAACGTCATGGCAAGCCCTCGATCCTCAGGGTATCGCTTGACGCCGAGCGTGGCTGCTACGGCATCGGCGACCACTCGGTCGGCTGCAGGATGCGGTTCTCGATGTGGTGCACCAGCGGCCCGTTTTCCTCGGACGCCGCCCGAGCGGCCTGCCACTCGGGGTCGGAGGCGAAGCTCTGCCACGCCTCCTCGCGCTGGCCGTGACTCTCGAAGCTGACGATGTACCACAGCTCGTCCGAGCGGCCGCCGACGGAGTTGGTCCAATAGCCCACGTTGTGGATGCCGTGCCGCTCGAACAGGTCCATCGTGTGGTCACGGAAGCGCTTCATCAGCGCTCCCATCTTGCCCGGATGCGCGGTGTAGATGCGAAGCTCGTAGATCATGTCGGTACCTTTCAGATCTCGCTGATCACTCAGTCTGGCAGCTGGTAGAAGCGCAGCGCGGACGGATGATCTCCTCCGCGCCTGATGCGATTGACTGCCGTCAGCATCTCGGTCGATGCGTTGACCGATTCCCCGTCGTGTGGATTCGGCATGAACCGAGGATAGTTGCTGCTCGACACCTCTAGCCGAATCCGATGGCCCACGTCGAAGCGGTGGCCCAGCGAGGCGAGGTCGACGGTCAGCTGTGCCACCTCGCCGGGAGTCAGCAGCACCTCTTGGTCGAACCCCTCGCGGAATCGCGCGCGCATGATGCCGTCCACGAGCGACACTGGCGTGCCGTCGGGATGCACATCGACGAGCTTTGCCGTGATGTCGGTGTCCGGCCGATCGCTGGAGAACCAAATGTCAACCTCGACGGGACCGGCTGCGTCAATGGGTTCGGTCAGCACGTCGGTCGTGTAGCAGAGGACATCGTCGCGGTTCTCGGCCTTCGATTGGTCACGAGGGCCTGGCTGGGCGACTCCGACGTGCAGCGTCGAACCTCCGTTGGACAGGACCGGCTTGTAACCCGAGCAGCTGTACTCGTCCCAGCGTTGGTCGTCTTCAGGGCATTTGTCTGTCAATCGACCGTCGCCCCAGGTCATACTGCCGCCGCCGTTGGATCCCAGGTAGAGGGTTCGCTGCACCGCCTCTGGCGGCGGCCACGACTCATCGGTGCGCCACTCGTTGGCGCCCATCAGGAACCAGCGGACGCTTGGCAGGTCTCGGTCCGCGCCCTTCAGGTGTCGATCCAGAAACACATTGATGTCCGCGATCACGTTTGCCGCTGCTGCCGCGCCAGTGGGACCAAACTCCATCTCTCCCAACCATCGGTCGTAGTTGGTGTGGGCCCAGGGACCCATGATCAGATGTTGCGCTGGATTGCCCGATTCGCGAATCCCGCGAAAGTTGCGCACCGTGCCGATGCCGAAGATGTCGAACCAGCCGCCGATGTGCAGCATCGGCACCTGGAATCGCGAGTAGTCGGCAGAGTGCCGCACCGACTCCCAATACTCGTCGCGCGTCTCGTGCTCCAGCCACTCGTGCCAGTACGGCGCGACGCCTTCCTGCGAAATTCCTGGCATGGTGTTCAATGGCCGGCTGCCCAGCAGCTGAAAACCGTTGCCCATGATTGCTGCTGTCATCTCAGCTGCCGCATCCGGCGGTCGTGAGTGATCGCGCTGCAGGTATCCAGTGGCGGCCAGGCCGCTGCCCCACAAGCCGATGAAGCCCAGCTGAAATGCACCGCCCTGATACGTCCAGCCGTCGTAGTAGTCGTCGGCCGAGATGATTGGAATCGCACAGCGCAGCGATGGCGGACGTTCCCGCGCGGCCAGCATCGTCGTCGCGCCCACGTAGGACGGTCCGTAGATGGCGGTGTTGCCGTCGCACCAATCCTGAGCGGCGACCCATTCCAGTGTGTCGTAGCCGTCAGGCCCCTCCTGGTGGAAGGGCTTGAAGTCGCCCTCCGACGCATAGCGGCCGCGGCAATCGCAGACGACGACCGCGTAGCCGCGCTCGGCCAGCTTGAGCGCGTTGGGCATGACCGCGACGACGCCTGCGCCTGACTGCTCTTTGTCGTACGGCGTCCGAGTCACGATCCCGGGCACCGCTTTGCCGGGCTGATCGGCGTCCTCTGGGCGATACAGGTCCGCGCGCAGAATGATGCCGTCGCGCATCGGAATCTCGACGTTCTTCTCCACCAGCACCCGTTCGACGCTCATGAGGCCCCTCCGCCGCTGTTCAAGTCGGTTGCTCGCTATGCTAGGAAACAACACTCGGATGGGGGTACGAGATGACGACCAACGTGAACGCCGGCGAGCTGGGGATTCGCTTTTCGGAAGTCGCGCGCGACAAGCTGCTTGAAGTCTTGACCGGTTATCCGGAGGAAGTCGCCGGGCTGCGCTTGAAGATCAGCGGGCGGACGTCGCAGGGGTTCGAGCACGTACTGACGATCGTCGAGAAGGGCTATGAGCCAGAGGATGACATCGTCGCCGACTACCCCGACTTCCGGCTGTTCATCGAGGGTGAGCGCGTTGACGATCTGCGCGGTGTCAGCGTCCACTACGAGTTCAAGGGCCCGAACGTCTCGGGGCTCGAGTTCGACAACCCCAACCCCGTCTGGCGCGACCCGCTCGCGCAGGAAATCCAGCGCATCTTCGACGAACAGGTCAATCCCCAGATTGCGGCCCATGGCGGCTTTGTGCAGCTGCTCGATGTACAGGGATCGAAGGCGTACATCGAAATGGGCGGAGGCTGCCAGGGCTGCGGCATGGCAAACGTCACGCTCAAGCAGGGCATCGAGGTCGCGGTCAAGGAACAGCTGCCCGAGATCGACGAGCTGATCGACATCACCGACCACCAGAGCGGCGACAACCCCTACTACAAGCCCTCCAAGAAGTAAGCGCCGCGCTGTTGTCTCGCTGAGGGTGCAAGACCGTGGCGGCCGTCCTCCTCATCTCCACGTACGAGCAAGGGCACCAGCCGCTGGGCGTGGCTGCGCCGGCGGCGGCGCTCCGTTCAGTGGGTCACGACGTCTCGGCGTTCGACCTCGCCGTCCAATCGATCAGTTCCGACCAGCTCGTCGACGCCGCGTCTCGCGCCGATCTGATCGGCGTTTCCACGCCGATGCACACCGCAGCGCGACTGGGCGTCCGCGTTGTCCGTCAGCTACAGGAACACGCCGACCGGATCGTCTTCTATGGTCACGCGGCGAACTCTCTGCGTGAGTTGGGACTGGGCCGCGCGATCAGCGGCGACACGGATCGACAGCTCGTTGCGTTGGCCAACGGAGACGCCGCGCCGACGATGCCTGTCTTCGACAGAGAATCACGGCCGGTTCCCGCCCGTACCCTGCTGCCTCCGCTCGATGAGTACGCCCGTTACCGATCGGCCGACGGCGAGCATCACCTCGCGGGCTACGTCGAGGCGACGCGTGGTTGCGCTCACCGTTGCACGCATTGCCCGTTGACGCCGATCTACGGTGGTCGGCTGCGATTGAACGGCGCGGAGATCGTGCTCGCCGACATCGACCAGCAGGTCGCGGCCGGAGCCGAACACATCACCTTTGGCGACCCAGACTTCCTCAACGCGCCTCAACTCGCCGTGGAACTGCTGGAGGCTGCTTCAACGGCGCACCCGCATCTCACGTTTGATGCGACGATCAAGGTCGAGCACCTGCTCGAACATCGAGCGCTGCTGCCCGAGCTGGCGCGGTGCGGCGTCACGTTCATCACCTCGGCGTTTGAGTCAGTGGACGACGAACTGCTTGGCGTCCTTGACAAAGGCCACACGGCTGCCGACCTCGACACGATGCTGGGCTTGGCCGAGCAGGCAGGCATCTCGCTGCGCCCGACCTGGCTGCCGTTCACGCCCTGGACGTCGGCGCGGCACTATCTCGGCCTGCTGCAGTTCGTGGAAACCCGCCAACTGATCGACGTCACACCGCCCGTCCAACTCGGCCTGCGGCTGCTTGCGCCGGATGACTCACCTTTGGTTGCGCCGATGCGCGAGATGGGGGCGCTCGTCGACTACGACGCGGATGGGTTGACCTGGAATTGGCGGCATGCCGACCCGCGCATGGATGAGCTTCAGGGCGAGGTGGTTCGGCTGGCAGAGATGCAGGCGGACTTCGCAGAAATCAAGCGCGCATCGTGCGAGGCGCTGGGTGTCGAGCCGTGGCCCGACGTTCCCGCGCCGCACGTACACCGTCCCGGCCTGACCGAGGATTGGTTCTGTTGAGCAGAGCCCACCGGGGAGCAGTTCGCTCCGCTCCAAACCGTCCCCATCCTCAACCCCTAATCGCCCTCCGTTCCTGCCCCGGAGCGGGGACCCTACCCCCTTGCTCTATCCTCTCCACGTAAACCCGCGCCGACTGGTTGCCCGTTGCTACCCCCCCCCCCCCCCCAATTTCTGATTGACCACATCTCGAAGCGCTTGGCCGCCATGCTGGTGGTCGTCGCTCTACTGGCGGCGCTCGGGACCGTCAGCACAATCACGCAAGCCACGGATACACCACCAGAGACACGCACCGAGACGCTGCAGCCCGGCGACAACGATGTCGGCTGGGTCGGCCAGCCGATTGCGGTCGCCGACATCTTCGAGCAGATTCCGCAAGCCAGCTTGATTTATCGCTGGGACGCGATCTCACGCAGTTTCGTCTCCGCCACCGCGGACGACGGGGGCGATCTCGAGATCATCGAACCGGGCATGGCGGTGACGATCCGCGTCGATGGTCGGCGTTCGGTGAAATGGGAGCGACCGCTGACGCCAGCCAAAGGCAGCATCACGCTCTACAGCGGCGTCAACTGGGTCACGTGGTTGGGACGCGAAGACTGGCCGCTCGATCAGGTCGCGCGAGGCATCGGCACATCGCTCGTCAGCATCCACGTCGACGGCCGGACATGGCCCATGCCGCTGGATGACAGCGTGGACGAGTTGCCAAGTCTGCGTCGGGGCGACGCGCTGGAGGTAACGGTCAGCAGGGACCTGCGTTGGCTGCAACCGTCGGGGATCATGCCAAACATTGTGTTTGTTGGGGACACGTCAGAGTCGCTACAAAACGAGATTACTGGCGATGTACGGCG
>JAJEBU010000043.1 GCA_022822375.1 Dehalococcoidia bacterium | reverse complement strand
GCCTCGCTTGGCATCCTGCTCGCGCATTTCGGACGCTGGGTACCGCTCGAGGAGCTGCGCGAGGCCTGCGGCGTCAGCCGTGACGGCTCCAACGCGGCAGGGATCGTCCGCGCCGGCGAGCAGTACGGGCTGCGAATCCGCGGCTGGCGCAAAGAGGTCGACACGCTCGCTGACTTGCAGCTGCCCGCAATTCTCTTTTGGGAGTTCAACCATTTCCTCGTGCTCGAGGGCGTGTCGGACGACCGCTTCCATCTCAATGATCCTGCCAACGGCCGACGCAGCGTCAGCGGCGAGACGTTCAGCGAGGCATTCACGGGCATCGTCCTGACGGCGGACACGACTGAGCGCTTCGAAGCGGGCGGCGAGCCGCCCAACATCTGGCGCGCACTCTGGCCGTGGCTGCGCCAAGCGCGAGGCGCGCTCTCATACGTCAGCCTGGCTGGACTGTTGCTGGCCGTACCGGCGTTGGCGCTGCCGATCCTGCTCAACATCTTCGTTGACCACGTGCTGATCGACGATCAGCGCGACTGGGGTTCCTGGCTCGTAGCCGCGATGATCATCGCGGCGATTGCGGTCTACTTGCTGACCTGGCTGCAGCAGCAGATGCTGCGCAAGATTGCGGTTCAGCTCGCGATCACGCACGCGCAAGAGTTGCTCTGGCGGCTGTTCCGACTGCCGACGCAGTATTTCGCGCATCGCTACGCGGGCGACCTCGCCTCGCGGCTCAGCCTCGTCGATCAGATCGCGGGCAGCGCCGCCCAGCAGCTGGTCGGAGTGGTCGTCGAACTGATCGTGAGCGCCCTGCTGCTCGCGCTGCTGATCGTGTACGACCCGCTGATCGGCGTGATCACGCTGGCGATTGCGATTGCCAACGTGCTCGCGGCGCGGGTCATCAGTCGACAGCGCACGGACCAGAATCGGCAGCTGCGCCGCGAGCAGGCGCTGCTGTTCGGGATCGAGACCGCCGGATTGCGCCAGATTGACTCGCTGAGGGCCACCGCAGCCGAGAACGACTTCTTCGTCCGCTGGAGCGGCTATCAGGCGCGGGAGCTTACGGCTCGGCAGCGATTTGTCGAGCTTGGTTATGTCAACGCCGCCCTGCCCCAACTGTTTCTCGTGCTGGGCGGGATGACGGTGCTCGGACTGGGCGGCTGGCGCGTGATCGAGGGCGGCATGTCGATCGGAGAGCTGATAGCGATCTACGTCCTGGCCGGCAACTTTCTTGCGCCGATTGGGCGATTCGTGCAGTTTGCCGATTCCTTTCAACTCTTGGAGGCGGATCTGCAGCGCGTCTCCGATGTGCTCACCGCCGAGGAGGACCCGGCGCTCGCCACTGCGGAACTCGAGCAGGGCGGTGACGGCGGCATCGCGGTGGCGAGCCTCAACGGCCGCCTCAAACTCGCGGGCCGGCTCGAGCTGCGTGACGTCAGTTTTGGCTATCGTCGCGCTGCTGACCCGCTGATCGACAATCTCAGACTCACGATCGAGCCAGGACAACGCGTCGCGATCGTCGGCCCGACCGGCTCTGGCAAGTCGACGCTGCTGCGTCTGGTGACCGGCGAGTACACCCCGTGGTCGGGAGAGATTCTGTTCGACGGGGTTCCCGCCAGCGAGATTCCGCGCTCGATCCTGACGTCTTCGGTCGCCACGGTCGATCAGCAGATCGTCCTGTTCGACGGCACGGTGCGGGACAACCTGACCATGTGGAACGCCGCGGTGGCCGAGTCGGACATGGTCGCCGCGGCCCGCGACGCCATGATCCACGAGGACATCATGCGTCGCACGGGCGGTTACGACGCGCACGTTCAGGAAGGCGGCCGCAACTTCAGCGGCGGACAGCGCCAGCGGCTCGAGATTGCCCGTGCGCTGGTGACCCGACCGGCGCTGCTCTGCCTCGACGAGGCGACCAGCACGCTCGACGCCGTGACCGAGCAGTTGATCGACGACGCGCTGCGCCGACGCGGCTGCTCCTGCCTAATCGTGGCCCACCGGCTCAGTACGATTCGCGATTGCGATCAGATCATCGTGCTCGACCAGGGCCGCGAAGTGCAGCGCGGCGTGCACGATGATCTGATCAACGAGCGGGACGGCATCTATGCCCAGCTGGTGCAGTCGCAATGATCACGTCATCGACCACGCAGTCGACCGGGCCATCGACCGGGCCATCGACCGGGCAGTCGGCGGCCGATGTCGCTATCAGTCCGCTCATCCGCGATCTCGCCGTGAGCCAGGGCACGCCGGTCGCGAGCGCTGCCAATCAACCGATCACCTTGGACGACACGTCGCTCGCCTACTTTGTGGTCTCAGGCGCGGTCGACGTGTTTCTGTTCGAGCAGGTGGACGGCGTCACCAGATCCAGCGCGAGACACATGACTCGCGCCGATGCCGGACAGCTGATCTTCGGCATCGGCGAGCACGACGCGCCGCTTGCCGCCGTATGCAAAGGCCTGCCGGGCGCCGAGCTTGTCCGTCTGCCATGCGCGGCGCTCGCTGCACGCGAGCTGTCGCAAGAGCTCGCTGAGCAGGTCGACCGCTGGATCAACGCAATCGGCGGTGCGATCGCGTCGCGAATAGAACCGCGACCTCGTCCAACGCTGGTCGTCGAGCTTGCTGACGCCGCCCAGTCGGACTCTGCGACGCCAGCCGCAGCGGCGCTCCCGATGTCGGCAGGCGCCGCCGATGTGCTCTCGACTCGCGCTGGCGCGGTTGTCTGGATCAGGACCACGCGCGGCGAGCCTGCATTTCTGGGCACGGAAGAACCAGCCGCCGATGGCGGCGGACTTGCTCCGCTCAGCTTCGACACCTGGCTGACGCTTTCGCAGGACACCGAGCTTGAGACGGTCGGTTCCCGCGAACTCGCTGCCTCGGGAGCATTGCTGTCGGCATTGGGCGAGTTTCATGCGCTGGCGATCAGCGCTGAACAACTGAATCGACTGCTGCTGCAGGCGGACGTGGTAAATGAGCAGACTGCTCGCGAAGCGCTGAGGCGTCGCGACGCCGATCAGGCACGGGACGGCCTGAACCGAATCCTCGATCGTGAGCCTGCAGCGGCTGACCAGGACGGCTCGGCCCTCATGGCTGCCCTTGAACTGATCGGTGACCACGAGGGTCTCCGCTTTCAGCCGCCCGCCCAACAGGCAGGTCTCGCGTCGGAGGAGCCGCGGCTCGACGCGTTGATGCGATCCTCAGGTGTTCGGGCCCGACAGATACGTCTGCAGTCCGAAGACCGCTGGTGGCTCGGCGACAGCGGCGCGATGCTCGGCTTCCTAGGGTCAGATGGCAGTCCGGTCGCGCTGCTGCCGCACTGGAGCGGCCGCTACCGGATGGTCAACCCGCGCGACGGCCGCACGGTTCGAATCAACGCCGACAACGCGGCCGCACTCGCCGCTGATGCCTGGCTCTGTTATCCAGCGCTGCCCAAGACGGGCAGCGTCGGTGCGCTCGAACTTGCGCGCATCGCCCGGCATGGACTCGCCTCGAGCTTCGGACGCTTCGCTCTCGCCGGGCTGCTGGCCGCGCTGTTGTCGCAGGCTCCCGCGATCGCCATTGGCGTGCTGACCGACTGGGTGCTCGCCTCAGCGGCGGGCGACATCCTCGTGCAGGTGATGATCGCGCTGCTCGCCTTCGCGGTGGTCGGTGTCTTGCTGCAGATTCTGCAGGGCACTTCGATGATGCGAATCGAAGGGCGCGCTGCAGCGCGGGTCAGCGCCGCTGCCTGGGATCGGCTGCTCACGCTCCCGCCCAGCTTCTTTCGGCGCTTTACCGCCGGTGAGCTGGCGATCCGCATGGCAACCTTCCAGTTGATGCGAGACCAGCTGTCGGGCGTGGTTGCCAACGCGCTGCTGTCGTTCGTCTTCCTCATGCCGAGCCTGGCGATCCTGTTCGTCTACGACATCACACTGGCGCTGGTCAGCGTCGGACTGGCCGCCGGCACCATATTGGTCACGGCCATGGTCGGCCTGTGGCAGCTGATCCCGCAGCGTCGCGGCTTTGCTGCAGAACGCCGGCTCGCGGGCGAGCTGCTGCAGTTCATCGGTGGGATCAGCAAGCTGCGCGGGGCCGGCGCCGAGCCCTCTGCCTTTGCGGCGTGGGCTCGGCACTACCGCGAGCAGCACCTGGCCGGCATCCAGGTCTCGCGGTTGAATGAGCATCTGCTCTCGTTCAGCGCTGCGATGCCCGCACTGATCGGCGCGGCGCTCTTCGCGGTTGCGCTCGCACGCGGTCCCGACCAGCTGCAGGTCAGCGACTTCCTCGTCGTCTACGCCGTCGCAATGACCTTCTTTGCCGCGGCCGCGACGCTCGGACGATCCTTCGAGGCGATTGCCGCGACGCTGCCTGGCTATGAACAGATCAAACCCGTGTTGGAAGCGCTGCCCGAACCCGGCGCGCACAGCAGCGCGCAGATCACGCTGCAGGGCGAGGTCCGATTCGACCACGTGAGCTTTCGCTACGAGCCGGACACGCCGCTGCTCGATGATGTCACCATCGCCGCCCGAGCGGGCGAGTTCATCGCCATCGTGGGAGAGTCTGGATCGGGCAAGAGCACGCTGATGCGGCTCGCGCTCGGCCTCGAAGATCCGACCTCGGGCAGTGTCTACTACGACGGCCGCGACCTCGCTTCGCTCGACCGCCAGGCGCTGCGGCGTCAGCTCGGCGTCGTCATGCAAGACGGAGCGCTGCAGCCCGGCAGCTTGCTCGACAACGTGATCGGCATGGGCGATGACCTCGATATCGAAGACGCCTGGCGAGCCGTCGCGCAGGCCGACATCGAGGACGAGATTGCGCAGATGCCGATGCAGCTCTACACCGTCGTCACGGAAGGCGCAGCGACGTTCTCGGGCGGTCAGACGCAGCGTCTGCGAATTGCTGCGGCCCTCGTCCGCAATCCGCGCATCGTCTGGCTCGACGAGGCGACGAGCTGGCTCGATGCTCGCAGTCAGGCGCAGGTGATGCAGAGCATCGAGCGGCTCGCGGCGACTCGGATCGTGATCGCACACCGACTCTCGACGATCCGCCACGCGGACCGCATCTACGTGATGCAACGCGGCCGCGTGGTGCAGGTCGGCGACTTCGACGAGCTCTACGCCGCGCCCGGTCCGTTCCGGCAGCTGGTCGAGCGTCAACTCGCATGATCCGCATCAATGTGCTGTCGCGCACCTCCGATGGTATGGAGGCAGATGGCGATCGAGGAGAACGGAGCAGGTTTCCGAGTGGCTCTGCGGCCGACTGGGAGGACAGACAGCGCGTCGAGCCGCAGGGTTACGCTGAGCAACGATTGCGGACTGCGGATTGCGACCCATGAGTTGCTGGGTGTGACCTCGTCTCCGTAACAGAACTGCTCCGCAGCTGAGGATGTGCATGGGCAGGCTTTCGACCTTCCGATTCGCTTCTGCTGACCGCCGTCTGGCGCTGCTGGCCGAGATCGAGCGCGCCACGGAAGTGCCGCTGATCATCCTCTCCGCGGCGATGATCCCGCTGATTGCCCACATGTTCGTGTGGGAATCCAGTCCGCTCTCAGATTCCACAGCATTCACGCTGTATGGCGCGATTTGGGCGATCTTCGTGCTGGAGCTGGCCGTCCGAGTCGTCGTCGCACCGCAGAGGACTCGATACCTCGGACAGAATTGGTTCGATGCAGCGGCTGCGCTGCTGCCCGTCGCTCGACCGTTGAGAATCCCGCTGATCCTGCTGTTCGGATCGCACGCGTACGGGCGGCGAATCCGGTTCGCACACGTCGACTTTCTGGCTGGGTATGCGGTGGGGCTCGTATTGCTGGTCGCGACGATTGTCACCTCGGTCGAGCAGGGGCGCGGCTCGCCGATTGCATCGTTTGGCGATGCCCTCTGGTGGTCGGTCGCGACGGTGACGACGGTCGGTTACGGCGACGTAGTGCCGATCACGACGGCAGGCCGAGCGTGCGCGTATGTGTTGATGCTGGGTGGCATCGGCCTGTTTGCGGCGCTGACCGCGAATCTCGCCACGCTGCTGACCAGACGCGAAGAGCCTGAGCAGCCCGACACGGCCGCGCTGAGTCGAGAGGTTCGCGAGCTGCGCGAGACGCTGGAGCGTTTGCAGGAGCGGGACCCGCAGCCGTAATCGCCGACTTCCGCGGCGATCTTGGACCGTCACCGTTTGCAATTCCGCATACACTGATGCAACGGGCGTGCCCACGCCCCGCGGGACGAATGGAGAGCCGTTGTGAGTGTCGCACCCTTGCGTCCACAAAACCTCAGGCATGGAGTGGCGCTGGGAGCGCTTGCACTTGCCATCATTCTGTTCACTGTGGTGTCGCTGATCTCCACCGATCGCACCTCTGCGCAACAAACCACGATCGTTCCAGACATCCTGAACAACTATGAAGCGCCGACGCTGTTCGCGGTGGCCAAGGCTGACCGCGTCGAGCTGTCGTGGACGTTCGACGCCGAGGCCAACGACCCAGTAGATTGGGACTTTGCCGGATTTCGCTTGTTTCGACAGGTCACTGGGGACGTCTGGTCAGGCACGGTGATCAGTTCGACGATCGGAAAGGCCAAGCGCAGCTACACCCACGTGCTGCCGGCCGACCTGCTGACCGCGTGGAACAACGGGAAGCGGATCGTGTACACGATCAAGGCGGTCTATCGGCCCGAAAACTCGAACGTCGGCAACTTGCGAACGCTCGGCAACGAGGACTATCTGGCGATCACCAAAGCCGCGATGAATCCGCGAAGCCCAGAGTGGGTCTCACAACAATCCGCCAATCATCAGATGACGCTCACTGCCCACGCAAACGGCGTCCTGATCAGTTGGAAGTGGGACGAGCTCCTGCGGACGCCGGACGGATGGATGCTGGAGGGGTTCGGGGTGGCTCGCCTGCAGCTGGACGAGGACAACGACGTCGTTGCCGGCTCGCTGGTCTTCTTCCAGCCCGGCGCGTCACGCGATGCCCGCAGTTTCAAGGATCGGATGACCGGCGTGGCTGAGGAACTGCGGTACCCAGGAGTCAAGGTCTTCCAGTACACGCTCTACGCGCGTTACACACGCTTGTCTGACGGCCTTGAGGAGTTCGGCAAGAGCACGCAGCAGATGTTCACGGCGCCAAGCTTGCCGAAACCGAACGGCCCGGTCTATGCCACCCACGGCGGAATCATCTGGCACGCCCCGAATCTGTCATGGAGTGCCGATAGTGGGTTCAACGATGTCACTCAGTACATCGTCTACAAGGACGGCTCTCACTGGGCGACCGTGAACGGCGATGTCACCACCGCTCGCGGCGACACCTGTGGCGGCGGCCTCTCGGTTCGCGCGCGATACGGACTCTTCTTTAGCGGCCCACAGCATCAAGCGAACCCCGGCGCTTGTTGAGCCGATTGCCACAGACGTCAATCTGCCGGCGACACAATAGAAGGTCATCAGCATGGTGCCGTTCACACAACGCGTAGCGCCTTCGCCGCAAATCTCCGCGTTGCTCGCGGTTCTCATGTCGGTCACTGCACTCAGCGCCTGGTCTCTGCTCTCGGTTGATCGGGCGTCCGCGCAGAGTTCGGCGACGACGCACGAGATCTACGCCAACTACGACGCGCCGGCGCTGTTCGCAGTCGTCAAGGCTGACCGGGTCGAGCTGTCGTGGGACTTTGATGCCAACGCCAACAAGCCACCTGGTTGGACTCACGCGGGATTCAACTTGCACGGACAGGTCACTTGGACGTCAGGTTCGCTGTCAGCTTCGGGCGAGATCCTCGATACGGACCTCGGAGCAAGCGTGCGCAACCACATCTACGTGATTCCCAGCAACCTCAGAGTCTACTGGAGCACTGGGGCTCGGATCGATTACTCCATTCGGGCGCGCTACAGATCGGGCGGCTCCCAGGCGTTCGGCAAAGAGGATTATCTGGTTGTCCGCAAGGTCGACATGAACCCCAAGTCGGCCACGTGGGTCGCAGAGCAGTCTGTGAGGCCTCAGTTGACCGTCAGCGCCCGCCCTGACGGCGTCATGATGGGTTGGTCGTTCTACGACATCAAGCAGACGCCGCCCGGCTGGATGCACGAGGGGTTCCGGATGGTGCGATTGCAGGTGGACGAGAACAATAACGTCGTCCCAGGATCGCTGACCTATTTCCAGCCCGACGCGTCACGCGATGACCGCGGCTTCAAGGATCCCTGGACCGGCGTGGCTGAGGAGCTGCGGCTGCCAGGAGCCCAGGCGTTCCAATACACCGTCTTTGCCTACTACTCCCGACTCTCGGACGGCCTCCAGGAGATCGGCCCGAGCAGTCGACGGATGTTCACGGCGCCATCGCTGCCGAAACCGATTGGTCCGCTGACGTACTTTTGGAGTACCGGAGAGTTCGATTGGTGGGGACCGAATCTCTCCTGGAGCGCGAACAGCGGGTTCAACTCGGTCAGCGGCTACCAGATCTTCAGGAATGACTCGCTCTACCTATCCGTGGGCGGGGCGGTCACCAGGGTCTCCGGACATCAAAGCTGCGACAACACTTACAAGATGCGAGCGCTCTACGGAATCTTTTTCAGCGAGTTTGAGACCTACACCAAGTTCTGGGGTTGTTAATCCTGCGAACAGAGTCTCCAGCACCACAGGCAGATCGCGATACCGCGCGTCGGCAGAAAGGCTTCAGCATGGCTTCGATCACAGGACGCAGTTCATTGTCATTGCGATTGGTCGCGCTGTCCGCGGTCCTACTCGCGACAGCTGCGCTGACCGCTTGGTCACTGACCTCGGCTGATCGCGCCTCGGCGCAGCTTGCGGATCTTGAGGATGTTGCGACGGCGGGCGAAGTGGGAGCCTACCCACCCGGGTTCGACGTGTCCGCTTCCACCCAGGACAAGGGGATCATGGTCAAGTGGAAGTTCAGGAACGAACCGAGCGTGTACACACCATCCGGTTGGACGCTGGACGGATTCCGGGTCCAACGCTGGATTGCGACA
>JAJEBU010000074.1 GCA_022822375.1 Dehalococcoidia bacterium | reverse complement strand
GAGTCGTTCTCGGATAACATTTTGGTCCGACTCCAGAGCGACCCGATCAACACGGTGACGGTCACGGCGAACGTGCCGCAGGCCGACCGTAGTAAGGTCAGGATTCTGCCCGACAAGCTCACGTTCGACTCCAGCAACTACAACACGTTCCAACGCTTCACCGTGGAAGCGCTCAGCGATGCCGACAAGGCCAACGACACGGTCACGGTCACGATCTCGGCGACCGGAGCCGGATTGGTGATTCCTGACGTCACGATCGACGCTGACATCGTCGACGATGATTGATGCGTCCGACCTCACGCCGATCGCGAAGCCGAGCCAGCACAGGTAGGCTGCTGAATCGTCGCCGTACGCGTCGGGTGCTGAGGTCGGCGATAACCGTCCTGACGCCACCCCGCATCGAGGGCGGGGCAGGCTATCGAGCGCCGCCTCGGGCGGGATCGAAGGCCGGCCGGTGCGACCCGTGGGACACCTCGACGCGGAGCGAGGCGTTCAACGGAAATCTCAACTCGAACGTTCTCGATGGTGTCCAGTTTGGTGGGCGAAGCGTTACCGTACTGCGAACTTTCGGTTGGGCGGTGGCCGCTGCCTACGCAGGTCTCGCGACCGACGATTGTTCTCTGTTGCGCCAGAGGAATGGACAGAGTTTCAAGCCCTTCTTGATCGAGCTGCATCCGCCAACCCTCGCCTGATTGCCCTGCTGGAACAGCCGTCAGTCTTGGAGTCTGGGTGTGCGGCTACCGCGGGCCTGAGCTGCTCGTCGCTTACCATCGGCTGGAGACTTTCGATTGTGGCGATGAATCGCTGAACGCCTGGTTGCGCGAGCGTGCGTTTCGGAATCTGGGTGATGGATTCAGCCGCACCTGGGTCGTGGCCTACTATGCGTCAAGCACTGTCGCGCTCGTTCGCGATGAAGCTCCGGGCCGGATGAGACGCAATCAGCCCGACCTGCTTCCCGCCATGTTGCTCGGACGCCTCGCAGTCGACCAGGAGCATCAGGGGAAAGTCTTGGCCGCCGCATTACTGAAGCACGTTCTGCTCAAGGCGCGTGAGGTAGCCCAGATCACCGGACTCCGATTGGTGTTGGTGCACGCCAAAGACGGACAGGCGGCCTGCTACCGCCACTTCGGCTTCGAGCCCTCGCCTTGTGATGACCTTACGTTGAGCTGTTAGTCAAGGACATGATCCGGGATTCGTTCTACGTGTGCAAATATGACGGTATCAACGCTCAGCGAGTTCAAGCCCTAGGACGCTACCATCGTCGCGATCGGATCACCGACCACCGAGAGATCACTGTTCTCTCACTTTCGCTCTCCGCATGGCTTTGATTGTTGTCCAGGCTCGGTCGACGTCTAGCTGGATCAATGCGTAGTCGGCGTTGAGCAGTTCGTCGCTGAGAAATCTGTGATGCTTCTCGGTTCTCTTGTTAAGCACGGACGCTGCCAACTCCTCCGGCTTTGGCGGGCCCTGTGCGATGAGCTTGTCCACGAGGCCAGATATGGAGTCGATCGGAGTCTGCGGAAGCTGCAGTCCTGGTCCGTAAGCAAACGACTGGATCCCATGGCTGCGGAGGATAAGCCCCAACGTGTTCAACGCTATATCCCCAACCCAAGGAAAGAGCCATGCGTCGCGACCTGGCTGCAGCAGGGGCATCGTTGTGAGCCGCAACCGTCGAAAGCTCTCCCGAGCCTCAGTCAGTAGCTCCCTTCCTGTAGCGTCAAGGTACGAAGGAAGGTCATCGTCGAGATAGACTTGGCGCATCTCTTGCCGAATCCGGTCGTGGATCAGGGCCCCGGCGCCGTCGAACTTTGGCAAGCGCCCACCCGCCGCAGAAATCAACTCGGCGATGCGCCGCTCATCATCGACTGCGACGACTCGCCAGCGTCTACCGGCGAAGATCACGAACGAATCTACGAGCAGCGGATACGTCACAGGAAGAGTACCCAGCGTGCGTGTGCCCGTGACCAGTCGCCATTCGTCGGGCGAGTGAAACGCCGCATAGAAGTCGAAACGATTGACGAGTCTCTCGCCCTGTAGGTCGAGGACGATCATGCCGTCGTGGGTCTGGGTGATCAACTCGTGACCAGCCAAATCGCGCAGCAGCTGAGCGAAGGTCGATTGTCCAACTGAGGCGAACGGGCCGGTCATGCATAGCGCCTGATAGCAGTCAGCGGCTCGTACGCCTCCGTGTTGGGCAAGCAAGGACAGCACTTGCTGGACGAGAGTTGAGAGGTGCAACGCCGCTGCCGGTGGAGGTTCGACCCAGCGCCGCAGCAAGAGTCGGATCATCGCGACGGTCTGGACAAGCGAGACACGCAGTTGTGTCGTCAGAAGCGAGTTCGCTCGGAGCTCTTCTTCCTGAATGTAGATGCGGATCACGGAAGGCGAGCCGGCCGTACGACAAGAGCGTCCCAGGCGCTGCTTCAGTGAGGCCACTGATTGCGGAGGTCCGATTTGCGCGATGCAGTCGACACTGCCGATGTCGATGCCCAACTCCAGTGTGGTCGTCGCGATCACAGTGGTTGGTCTCGGCCCTCTCAGGCGATCTTCGGCGTCTTCGCGGATGTCTTGGGACAAAGAACCGTGATGGGGTAAGAACTCATTCGGCAGTTGTTCCCGCTCAGACAACCGTCGCAACAGGTCGGCGTACTGCTCAACCTGCAGGCGCCGATTGGCGAAGGCGAGATTAGTGCCGCCTCGCAGCGTCGCAAAGAGATGTCGTGCGATGTCAATCTCGTCGCGTGTGGGCGACTCGTTAGTTTCTGCCTCAACCTGGTCATCGGCGCCCTCATCTCGAGCTGGTCCCGTGAGTCGTTCTCGCTGGTAGCCTCGGACCTGCATCTGGACTTCACGACCTTGAGCGGCCGATGTGATCTGGGCTACCTCCGCGCCGTGATCGAGGCGAAGGTAGTCCGCAGCGAGCAGCGGATCTCCGAGCGTCGCAGAGAGCCCGATCCGTGGAATGGGGCCGTGTTTCGCGATCTCCAGGCGGTGCAGCAGAGACTGCAGCTGGCGGCCACGCTCCGTTCCGATGAACGCGTGCAGCTCATCGGCGACGATGAACTGCAGGTTGGCCGCGAGCTTGGGCATGGAAGCGCCTCGAGTCACGAACAGCGCTTCCAAAGATTCCGGCGTGATCAGCAGCGCGCCGCGCGGTCGCTCGACCAGGCGCCGTTTGACGTGTGGGGCAATGTCACCATGCCAGGGCGTGACGGGAGCGTCGATCTGCTCGAACAGTTCCTGCAGCCTGAGCTGCTGATCGTTGATCAACGCCTTGAGCGGCGCGATGTAGAGGACTCCCAAGGAGTCCTTTGCTGTATCTGTCAGGGCAGTACATATGGGGAGGAACGCGGCTTCGGTTTTGCCGGAAGCGGTTGCTGAGGAGATGAGGACGTCGCGACCCTCCAGGATCGGAGAGACAGCTTGCTCCTGAATGTCCCTGAGCTCAGTCCACTGCTTCCGCCAGATCCAACGCTGAACTGGCTCAGACAACTGCTCGAATGCACCTGAGTCGGTCTCCATCATGCGCTTGCCTCTTTCGACGCCCGTTACAGCCGGAACGTGGCGAGCTCGTCACCAGCAGATTGGTCCAGACTGGTTGTCAGTGCACCGGTCACCGATTCGTCCGAGTCCGGTTCGAATCTCAGGTCGCCGATGAGCTGCATCCAAGACGTTCCGGGATTCTGCTCTAGGACCATCAGGAGCTGAACGAACGCGCGAATCGTGCTACGGGGCGTCTGGAAGTACGCTTCACCGATTCGCCGAGAACAGTGATCCATGAACGCAGAGAGAGCATCATCTGGAAGCGCGTGTGCCTGCTCCTTTCCGCCTGCGAGGACGTTCCGAAGCTTGGTCAGGACGACACACAACTCTTCCGCACTGAGATTCGCTAGGCGCATGACCGGTCCCGAGAAGTCACGGACGTTGGCCGAGGCGAATCTGTTCTCGCTGAGGCGACTTTGTAGGGCTTCGTAGCTGTAGAGGCCTCGACGGGTATCGGTCAGAAACTCTGGTGTACCCGCCATCAGGAATCCTAGGTGCTCTACGGATCCTTGCAAGCAATCATTCAGGATGCGAAGAATCTGTTCGTAGTTGCTGTTTCGCGCCCGAGTGTTCGCCAACTTGTAGAGGTTCACCATCTCATCGAAGGCGACGATGAGCCCACCGTATCCGGCCAGTTGGACGAATCGAGCCAGCAACTTCAGCATGTCGTAGACGTTGCCGTCATCAATGATCTCTCGGACGCCGAGGTCGTGGCGAGCATCGGTCTTGGTCGAGTACTCGCCGCGCAGCCATCGCACCGCGGACGCTTTCAAGTTGGCGTCACCTTGGTCATGTCCTCGCCAATACGCGGCAACCACATCGGCGAAGGCATAGCCGCCGACCAGCTCAGACAAGCTCGTGAGGTGATTGCGGATCATCTCTTCCGTCTCTAACCCATTCGAGCGAGCTGCTTGTTGCGCCTCGCCGATGAATCGCTCCACGACAGACTGCAGTGCCCCGCCATCTGGATTTGTCCGGGTGCTCAGGTTGCGGGCGAGTTCGGCGTACAGACTTCGGGCTTGGCCGCCTGTTGAGAAGATGCGGCGATCGGGCGTCAGGTCGGCGTGCATCGTGACCATTTGCTTTTCGAGCGCGGCAGTACGAATCAGGTGCAAGAAGAAGCTCTTGCCACTGCCGTACTCGCCGATGATGAATCGGATCGCGGAGCCTCCATCGGTAACCCGTTCGAGGTCGCCAAGCAGGGCGGTGACTTCCCGTGCACGCCCCACTTGTACGTGTTGTAGTCCGCGTCGTGGCACTACGCCGGCCGCCAGGGATTGCAGGATGGCGTCTCGATCGCGGGGCCGTATCCGTCCGCTGTCAGGCATTGAGCATCTCCTTGAGCGCGTACTCATTCAGGTCCAGGGGATCGTTACCCTCGATCAGTGGTTCATCGCAGCGTTGAAAGGCGGCGTCATTGATCGTTTCAATCGCGCCCGCAGGCATCAGCCCCAACCGGCCCGAAACTTCGTCAAACTCGCTGCGCGGCCATGTCGGGCGCGCAGACAGATATTGGACCAGTTCGGCGTGAGCAGAGTCGAGTAACCCCGTGGCGACTTCTACACAGCTGGCATGCGCAACCTCCTCGTCCTCCGCTTCTTCTTCGCGCGATTCGGGTGGGGTTGGGCCTTCGAAAATCTCAGTCAGCAGTTCAGCTACCTGCTGAGTGTCCTGCATGATCTCCGCGATCTTCGCGCGATCGAGCTCAACGACCTCGGTCGGCTTTGCTGAAGGAGCAGGTTGAATCCTGTGACCAGTTGGTTCGCTAGGTCGCAGCACGGTAGCAGACCCCGTTGGCGGCTCGGATGCAAACTGGTGGATGTCGGAGTGAAGCTGGTCCTCGTCCAAGCCGAGCAGTTTGTACACGCGGCTCAGCACCTTGACTTCGTCTGACGACACATGGCCATCAGCGCCTGCGATCGTGAGCACGAACTGGGAGAGTTGGTGACGTTGCGGATCCCCCAGCATGGCAATCTGCGATTTCATCCGGTTGAGCGTCGGTGGCTCCGCCAAGAGCCATTGAAGGTACGCCCGCAGCCGCCGTCGATCGGCTGAAGAGAGATGAAGAGCGTCTTCGAGATGCGACTCCAGCGCTCGCTCTTCGCCGTCGCTGATCGTCCCATCAGCTGCGCTGACTGCCGCTCCTAGTTGGAGCAATACCGTAGCCGCTTGATATTGCTCACTGGGCTCTCCTGGCGCCGAGTCAAGCCGAAACACGGCTGCAAGGCGGTGCTTGGTGAGATTGACATTCGAGTAGCGTATGTCGGGCGCGATGCCGAAGCCTTGGCTTTCGACCAGGTTGGCAAAGGCAGACGCTTCTTGAGCTGTGAACGCCCCAGCTCGCGCGGACGGAACACCATCGATGAGGTCTCGCACCGATAGAGTCGCAACGTCGTGAGCGCCGAGAGCGGACTGAATCGTTGACTTGAGCGCCACCAGCTCTGGCGTCTCTCGCCTGGCCGCAAGTTCTTTCGGCAGTCGCGCGATGGCGCTCAGACTGTCCCGATCACGATGTGTTCCCACCCATCTGCTAAAGACGTCAAGTTCATTCATCGCCGACTCAGCGATTTCCTGCAGTTCGCGGACTGGTCGCTTCAACCTGCTGACATCGGGAATGCCGTCAGCTCGGACCGTGACTTGTGCGCCGAAGCTGGCGCTGGCGGGTTGGTAGGAGTGAGCCAACGAAGTCTTGTTGCGGGGAAGGGTCATCCCGGTGCCGTAGTGCTGCTCGTAGCGGAGCTGGAACAGCTCGTCGAACTCCTCTGCGCAGCGTTCCGCGGGCGTCCTCAGCGAGACTTCGGGGTGCAGTCTGAGCCACGACAGTGCCCACAGCGCCGGGATCGGTTCGCCATTGGCTACGAGCGAACCGAGACCCAGCTTTAGCTCGAGTGGCAGCACCCAACCTCTGCGTTCTATCGGCGGCTCCAAGCTCGACGTATCGAGCTCGGAGCGTAGGCAGTTGACGACTGAGAGGAGTTCACCGGCGTAGCCATCGAACGCTCGGTAGTCGCTGTAGAGGTTGAGCAGACGCTCAACCTCCTCGATCAGTACGCCGGCTTCCTCCCCTTGGAGATCGGAGCGTTCCATATCGAACAGGAGCCGCCGTTCGAGCCCGTAGAAGAAGAGAAACACGTATCCGATGTACGCGCCCGCGGGTCGTCCGGTCGCCAGCCAGTCGAGGTAGGCTGCTCGCGAGTCGGGCCCTATCTCGCTGTAGAACGGCCAGTGTCCCACGTACAGACCGTCCACGTCCGGATCATCGTCATCAACGGGCAGCGATGGATCGATCAAGGCTGGGTCGACAGGCATGTACTCAGCTATTCCCGGAAAGTCTGTGCCTACGTAGACCATGCCATCGGTCAGGTTTCTGCCGTGCACCGTGGCAGACGCGCCAGGTGGAATCCACACCTGGTGGGGCCTTGTTCCATCAAGCCGATCGGGCCGCGGGTCCTCCGACTGCGCGCTGCGCTCGGCCCATCGATCGGTAGTCACCTGAAACGCTTCGATGGTTGACGGCTCGACCTGCTCTCCTTGACGAATCACGGATTCCTCGAATGGTGTGGATTCAGCGCCAGAATCGGAATCGGCTGCTGGGTGATCTGATCGATTCCGCCGACGTCGGCGTCGCCAGATGGTGAATCCGACCGCGATCGCCAGCGCGATGAAGAAGGTCCACCAGTTTGATGAGGTGCCGTCCGCGGTCTCCACACCTGGAAACGCCGCGTCCAGGATGGCCACGCCTGCGATCAAGATCACGATTGCCAGAAACAGATCCCACAGCAGGAGACCGAAGCGTCGCAAGTACTCGCTCATGGCGCTCATGGCCTTCCTCGATTGGACGCGTTAGCTGCCATCGCGATACGTGCTAGGCGCAGACTCTCGCGTTGCCCGATCGCGCGAGTGAGGCGCCGGTCACAGCCGTCGATTGGAGACCACAGGCTCTGACGCGAGCAGCGTGCGCAGGACCGATCAGTCAGGCAGATCGAGGACACCGGAGAGCCCGTCGTCCAATGCGCGACGCGCAGGGCACTCGGCCATCTCGGGCAGCCGGAGGAAATGCATCTCTGCGACTTCATCAAACAGCTGATCGAGTGCCGCTAACTGCTGCGGTGAGCACGAGCGCGGATTGAGCACTGTGAGTTCACCCAGGTCGCCTTTCTTGTTGGCAACCCAACCACCTTCTGTCGTAGGGCGCTGAGAGAGCAGTGAGGAGATTCTGAGCGATGAGCAGGCGACTAGCCTTGTTCCATAGGCTGGCCGTGTTCTTGAGTCGTCGCCCCGGACGAGCTGTGGCAAGCGGTGATAGGTAACGATTCGGACTGTTCGACAAGCTCATCCAATGTTCAGTGTCGTTGCCGACAACCATCGGATAGGCCGTTACGACA
>JAJEBU010000061.1 GCA_022822375.1 Dehalococcoidia bacterium | reverse complement strand
TGCCCGTCTCGCACACGCAGTTGGACCGCAGACGTCACAACTGCCCAACGTGCGGCACGCCCCTGTGGACGGCCGAGGCGCGGCCGGTCGGGACCGTGACGACCAACTACAACGCCGGCTTCATGGCTCGGCGCACGCCCGGTCAGGGGCCGCGCAAGTACCCCCTGGCCGACTACGTCAAGAGCCACATGCGCGGCTACTTCGACCTGCTGATCGTGGACGAGGTGCACGAGCACAAGGGCCGCGGCTCAGCACAGGGAGTCTCGGCCGGCATCCTGGCCGACGCCTGCGGCAAGTCGCTGGCGCTCTCGGGAACGCTCATGGGCGGCTACGCCTCGACGCTGTTCCACCTGCTCTACCGGTTCTCGCCCGAGATCCGTTCCGAGTTCGGCCGCTCGGAGGAGAGCAAGTGGGTCCAGCGCTACGGCTTCCTGGAGCAATCCGTGCGCCACGACCGCGACCTCGACGACCAGACCGAGGACGGCTCCGTCTCGCGCCGCAAGAGCTACCGCAACCAGACGAAGGAGCGGCCTGGGCTGGCGCCCGGGGCGCTGTTCCACATCATCGGCCACTCGCTCTTCCTCAAGCTCGCGGATGTCGCCTCCGGTCTGCCGCCCTACGAGGAGCAGATCCAGGTGGCGCGGCTGGACGACGAACCGAACCTGCACGGGTTCTCGCAGGCCTCCGCCTACGAGCATCTCGCGCTCAACCTCAAGCGGGCGCTCTTGCAGGCGCTCGAACGCGGCTCGCAGCGGCTGCTCTCGACCTACCTGCAATCGCTGCTCGCCTATCCCGAGGGCTGCACCCGGGGCGAGACCGTCTACGACCCTGACTCGGGCGAGGTGATCGTGCAGCTGCCGCCGCTGGACGAGGAGCGCGTCTACCCCAAGGAGCAGCAGCTGATCGATCTGGTCGCGCAGGAGCGCCTGGCCGGCCGCCGGGTGCTGGTCTACGCGACGCACACCGGCACGCGCGACATCACCGAGCGGCTCTCGGCCCTGCTGGATCGGCACGGCTTCCGCGCGGCGGTGATGAAGGCCGACCGGGTCGAACCGAAGCAGCGCGAGGCCTGGGTTGCCAAGCGGGTCGAGGAGGGGATCGATGTCCTCATCTGCCACCCGCGGCTGGTCCAGACTGGGCTCGACCTGATCCAGTTCCCAACGATCTGCTGGTACGAGACCGACTACAGCGTCTACACCATGCGCCAGGCGTCAAGGCGCAGTTGGCGTATCGGTCAGACGCGGCCGGTCAAGGTCGTGTTCATGGCCTACCGCTCGACACTGCAGGCCGACGCGCTCAAGCTCGTCGCGCAGAAGCTGCAGTCGTCGCTCGCGGTCGAGGGTGAGCTGCCCGAGGACGGCCTGGCCGGCTACGGCGACAGCGGCGACGACCTGATGATGGCCCTGGCCCGCAAGCTTGTCTCGGGGGACGCGGACGATGAGCCGGTCGAGGACATCTTCCAGCAGGCCCAAGAGATTGCGGCCCAGGCCGACCAGTTACTGCTCGACGCCGAGTGGGAACGGTCGGAGCCGGAACCGCCGCTCATCATTGACGCTGAGGTCGTCGAGGCGCCGCCCGTCGCGCTGGTGCCCTGCGAACATCACACCGGCGCCCCCGCGCAGCAGTCGCGATTCAGCTGGGCCGAGTTCCTGGCTGACGAGCCGACGCCAACCAAGCGCCGCGGTCGGAAGCCGGCGGAGCCATCGGCGTCGCTGTTCGATTGGGCGCTCGAACGCGAGCAGCAGGCAGGCCTCGCCGCTGCTGGCGGGTAACGGACACGGGGGAGGTCGTCGCAGATTGCGGCGGCCTCCCCCTGCTCCATGTGTGGCGGTCTTTTTTCGTGCCGACTTGTGTGGGTGTTCATCACTCTTTTCTTGTCCGTCATCTGCGTCGGCTTTGGGCAGATCAACGAGGGCTGCCGATGCTCGGTGCGACTGGAGGTCTACAACCTAGACTGCCCGCGTTCGCTGGTTTGTCGGTTGCTCTCCGGCCTCAAGCACCATGGACAATACCCCCCCCCCATCATGCCCCTTTGGAACACCAATAGCGGGCTGACGGGTTGTACCTGCTTGTGCAGGCTGGCCTCTATGTCGGCCATTCGAGAACTCAGCAATCAGGCGATCTGCCGGCCGCTCGAGTTCTGGACCACCCCTTTATCTCCGAGAATTCCCAACCGACCCGGCATTCGCCGACAGTCCATCAGCACTCTATTCTCCTCACTCAGTCGTTGGTGTAAGCGACTCGCTGAGTTTCGAGGATTCGAGTTGGCAAAACAAGGTGCTTGGCTCGATTGCAGACGACTGAAGTGTCTCGACGCAGACTCGGTGTCCTCTCTTGACATCCTGACTATTGCCAATCTTGTTGCGCAGAGTTCGGAGTTGGTTGATTGCCGAACCAGCCAGATCGCCAACGTCCACCGTGCGCCAATGATGCAGACCTTCGGCGAAAGAGACAGCGGCCTTATCGTACTCCGTGCTGTCGGATACGACGATGATCTTGATGGCAGCCCCCTCCTCAAAAGGTTGCCAGTTCCCGCGAATCCACTCTTCGTGACCTGCTGCCTGCCGCAAGTCATCAAAACTGAGCTTCTGGTTCGTCTTCTCAGTCTTCGCCTCAAAGGCAATTAGATCGCCGTTAGCGAGCTGCCAAATGGTGTCGGGCGCTGCCTTCCTGTCCTCGTACCAAGCGTCAATGCCAAGCCACAAACCTAAGTCACGCAGGGCAACGTGCACCTCTTTGGCTAGAGTCTTGCGCGTTCGAGCCTGCAACTCCGCCGCGCTTCGCTCGAACTTCGCCCCTGTGAACCCCAATCGTTCTATGTGCGCAAGTATCCGACCGGCGACGACATTCAGGCCTTCCTCTTCCGAGGGTGACGACGCCAGATCTTCCACGCCTGACTCCCTAGAGTGACCGATGGCACTGAAGAGTGATCCGTTGACGGTTAGCCTCCTCCCAGTATTGATTGCATCGAGAGCAGTTTGGGCGTAATCGGAATCGCTAGCGCTCGCGAGATTTGCCGCGATAAAGAGCTGTAGGTACCACCAACTCTTGTAGCCAGAAAACCCATCCTCATCCAATGCGTCGGCGATTTCCTTTGCGAATCGAACTGCGCGAACGTAATCCTGGTCCCACAGCGCCCGGGCGAACTCGACTTCCCTTGGTGCCAGTCCAAGAAGTGCCACATCGAGTTCGGGTGGATGTATGTCCTGAGCCTGTCTGTTCAGATACTGCTCTGCTTCCCACCACTGGGCATCCTGCGCCAGGAAGGACTGGAGCATCTGGATCTTTTGAGGGAGCGGTGCGTCGATTTGCTGACTGGCAAAGCCGATCTCCGCCGCTAGCACAGGGTTGAATTGCTCAAGGTGGTCGGAACTCGATACAAAGTCGAGCAAGTCTGCGCCGCTCAGCATGGCTACGGTGAAGTCACCAAAGCCACGAGCAGTTCGACCAAGACCTTGCGAAATGCGAGTTGCCATTCTCGGCCACAGTGCGGCGCGAACACCAAGACTTGACCACAGGAACCTCTCCTGTAGGTCAAGAGACCATGGGAGGCCGTACATGAACAAAGTGCGACATGTGTCGTGCGGCAGGTCAACTCCGTCGTAACGGTTAGCCAGGATCAACGCTGCCCGGTCTGCCTTGGTGAATGGGTCGTAGCTGGCCCTAATGTCACTGTTGCGGAGTATTGTGCGGCCAGCCGCCGCCTCTTCCACTTGGCTGGCGATTTCGTCGGCTTCTCTTTCACTGGCTGTCAAGAAGACCGCACGCGCTGAATTTCGAAGAATTGCTTCGAACAACTGTCGATTCTCCCGGTCATCAGAGGCTGTGTCTCCGAACATGACGAAGCGGCGGCCAACACTACCACGTAGTGGGGAGCGGACGTACTTGATCGGTGTGCGGCCAATCGTTCTTTCCAGATCGCCTCCGCCCCCGAGAGTTGCCGACACGTACAGGCGCTGTTTGGCCTCGCCAAATGCGGGGGTGGTGTGAGTAGGGGGCATGAGAGGGCGGATTGAAATCCTCGTTGCGGATACATAGATGTTGCAGCTTGACAGATTGTTGCGGATCTCTGACCAACTAAAGTGCGGAGTAGAGTATTGTTCGAGATTTGCGTCAAGGATTTCAGCGATGTTTTCTGCTTTTTCGATCACTACTGGCGGCGGAATCAGTTCTACGACACTTGACGGTTCACCCTCCCGTATCGCGTGAAGCAAGGTGCTGCCGAGCCACGGCTCCAAAAGCGTACTCAGTGCCTCGAATGCAAGAGGAGTCTCGTGGCGAGAGAGCTCGACGTGCCAGATGGAGACGATCGCCTGTCCAGCCGCGTGCGCGTCGTCAAGAACCACGTGGCTGGGACGGAGGCGCGGATTGCTGTTGAACAGTGTCCAGTAGTTCGAGACGCCAATAACGCTGCCGGAGTTGAAGGCTGAGACGTCAGCCTGCCCGTACTGTCTGTGGCTGCCCGTGAACGCGACTGCGGAAATGCCGTACTCAGCGGCCTTGTTGGTGACTTGATTGACGAGGGCATTGTCAGGGCAAAGGTAGAGGACCCGTGCGTTTTCGGTTCGGCGTGTCCATTCGGCGATGAGGAGAGCAATGAGAGTCTTACCAGAGCCGGTGGGTAGCTCGATGGCGACATCAGGTTCTTCCCGCAGCTTGTGGAACTCCCGTAGGGTATCGGCTTGGTGCGACCACAACTGCTGTACGGTCCTATCCGATCGGGAGAGGAGACTGAACAGGTCCTCAGCAGTTTGGCCAGCTGGTGCTTGGGATGCTGGAAACTGAAACGGTGAAGTCAGCTGAGTCAATTGTTCATCCTTGGGAATGGTCGAAGAGGGTGGTCAGCATGATCATCCTAGCAGTCATCTTGTCGAACCGAAGACGAATCAATCTGCGGTCATCGACCTGGAGTCAGCCGTCGCGCTGATGCCGTGTGAACATCACACCGGCCACGCCGAGCTGCAGTCCCGGTTCAGCTGGGCCGAGTTCCTCTCGGACGAGCCGACGCCGACCAAGCGTCGCGCTCGCAAGCCGGCGCAGCCGACGGCTTCACTCTTCGAGTGGGCGCTCAAGCGCGAGCAGCAGGCCGGCCTCGCCGCTGCTGGCGGGTAGCGGAACCGGGGAAGGCCGCCGCAGAATGTGACGGCCTCCCCCCGCTCCATGTATGACGGTCTTTTTTCGTGCCCGCGCCCGTCGTGAACGGTGCCAACGTCACTCCAGATCCGACATCAAGCCGCCTTCTGTGCCCTCAACCTGACCTTCACCGGCCGTGGCCGCGTTCATCTGTCCGTCTTGG
>JAJEBU010000120.1 GCA_022822375.1 Dehalococcoidia bacterium | reverse complement strand
GCAACCCATCGAGCGGACCAGACATGACCAGTCCGTCTAGTCCAGCTCAAGTCCGGGCGTGCCCGGCTCAAGCTGCACACCGAGCGTGTTCAGCGCCATCGAGACCAGGTTGTACTGCCCGGCTGCAAAGACGACGTCCATCAGCTGATGCGTGTCGTAGGACTCTGCCAACTGCACCCACGTCGCGTCCGAGATGAACGCGTCAGAATGGAGCTCGTCAGTGGCGCGTAGCAGCGCGGACTCGTGCGGCGTCCACGCCTCGTGATCGGGGCCTTCCTTGACCCGTTCCACCTCCTCGAGCGTGAGGCCGGCTTCCTGTCCCATGCGACGATGCTGTCCGAACTCGTAGCCCGACTGACAGTTCCAGCCCATGCGCAGGATGACCAGCTCACGCTCGCGCGGTGGCAGCGACGAGTCCCACAGCACGTGTCGAGCGAACCGTCCCCACGCAGACGACAGCTCCGGGTAATGCGCCAGCGTGCGGGTGATGTTGAGCACCGGACCGCCGCGAGCCTCCGCGCGTTCGAGCTGAGACTTCGACTCGCCCTCGGCAGTCTCAGTGGTCAGCGGCTGCAGTCGTGGTTCCGAAAGTCGCATGGGAGCTCCTTGTCTCGTCAGGTTTCCTTCAAGGCGCGAGGTTGCATGGTGGTCTAGTCATCGTCGTCATCATCATCGTCGTCTTCCAGCTCGATTTCGGTGGCGACCAGCGTCTCGGTGGAGCTGAGATAGTCGCCCTCGGCCTCGACGAAGCGACCGACCCGTACCCAGCTGGGGATCGCGCGACCGTTGCTGCGCTCGACGGTGATGATGCTGGGGCGCGGCAGGCCGCCCAAATGCTCGGCCTCGTAGACGCGCATGGTGAAGGTCTGGTCGACGCGATTGACCGACAGGACGCGACCCTCGAACTCGGCGCGGCGCGAGGTCTCGGCGGTCGTCGTTGACTCGGACGACCTCGACGTCGGACCGTCATCGTCGGTATCGGGCGGCGTCGGCGCGACTGGGCGTACGTCGACCGTGCGCGGCGTCGCGCGAGACCAGTTGCTCCACTCCGAGTAACGGTAGCTCTCGTTGCTGTCCACGGCCTGACCAGCAATCACGATGAACCAGTAGGCGTCGCCGCCATCGAGGTCCTCGATCAGCGCTGAGCCGTCAAGGTTGGCAGTGCCGTTCCAGTATGCGCCGCGCGGAGCCCGCGACTTGAAGATGTAGACGAGGTGGAAATCGGCGTTGGCGCCGGGCGTCCACTGCAAGTCGACGGCGCCAGCCTGCGCCGCCGGACTGGCGACAAGATCGGTCGGATCGCCCAACACCTCTTCAGGTGACGGCGGAACCGGAGCCTTGTCGATCGGCGACTGGGCATCGATTGAGCGCGACGAGCCAGCGGACCAGGGCATCGAACCCAACACCCACAGCGTCAGGCCAAGCGCCAGCACGGCGCACACACCAAGTCCAAGCGTCAGAGAGCGATGAGCCATACCTGGTATCCCTTTCGCAGAACGACCAGCAATCGGCGGCAAGGGTAGCCGATTCACCGTGTGAGCAACTCGTCGAGCAACTCGATCAGGTCGAGTGCGCCGATTCGAGCACGCCTGAGATGCGCTCCAGCAGTTCATCAACCTGATCGTGGCGTGGCACTGAGATGCGCAGCGATCCAGCCAGCAACGGATCGCTGTACGTGCGGACAAAGACACCGACCGATGCCAGACGATCGTGCAGCTCGCGCCCACTGCCAATCGCCGGGTCGACACGCACGAGGATGAAGTTGGCCGCTGAGGGCAGTGCGTCGAGGCCGTCAATCGACTGCAGCCCGTCGAATAGGAGTGATCGGGTGTTGCGGATCGCGTCAATCTGCAGCGCAATCTCGTCCGCGACATTGATCGCTGCGATCCCAGCGATTTCGGCAGCCTGGTTGACGTTGTACGGCTGCTTCACCTTGGCGAGGTCGGCGATCAACCCCGCATTCGCCAGCATGTATCCCAGTCGCAGCCCCGCGATCCCGGCCCACTTGCTGAAGGTGCGCATGATGATCAATCGCGGATGCGCGCTGAGCAGATCCTGCGCGGACGCCTCGAGACCGGCGAACTCGATGTAGGCCTCGTCCAACATGACGGTCGCGCCGCGGTCGAGCAGCGTCGTGAGCAGGTCGCGCGGCACGAGATCGCCCGTCGGATTGTTCGGCGATGTCAGGATCACGACGCTGTCAACGTCGCGCTCTCGCACTGACTGCACCGTTTGCAACAGGGCGTCCGGCCGCAGCGCGAAGCCCTCTCCGCGCGGGACATCGATCAGTTCCAACTGGTTGAGGTCGGCGAGGAACGGGTACATGCCGAACGACGGCGTGCAGGTGATGATCACTGAACCGGGCGCGAGCACGGCGCGGAGCGTCAGGTCGAGCAGCTCGTCGGCCCCGGCGCCGGCGAGGATCATCGCCGGCTCAAGTCCCGTGTAGCTGGCGAGCGCGGTCCGCAGCTCGGTTTGGTTCGGATCGGGATAGACTGCGCCAAACCCCGCCTCTTGCATCGCCTGCTGCAGGGCGTCGCGGACGCCGTCCAGCATCCCGTACGGATTCTCATTGGCGTCGAGCTTGAAACATGCCTGCGGCGCGAGACCGGCCCGTGCGGCCCGCTCGGACAACGGCACGACCGGCGCGTAGCCGGGCAAGCGGGCGAGATGAGGACGGACGATCGGGCGCTCGACGCTCATCGGTCCCGCCGGCGCCGTTCGAGCGATCGCGCGTGCGCATCCAGCTGCTCGGCGTGGGCGATCAGCTCGGCATCGGCCGAGACCTCGTCGAGCAGATCATCACTCACGTTGACGACCGTCGTGATCTTCATGAACTCACCCACGTTCAGCGCCGACGCGAAGCGCGCCGAGCCGCCCGTCGGCATCACGTGCGATGGTCCGGCCACATAGTCGCCGAGCGCCTCGGGTGACGCCTCGCCGACAAACAATCCGCCTGCGTTGCGAACATCTGCCACGCGCCGCTGCGCACCGTCAATGACCAAGGCAAGATGCTCGGGCGCGTACTCGTTGGCGATGGCGAGCGCCTCATCCACGTCGGACACCACCGCAATCCCGCCACGTCCGCCGATGGAACTGAGCGCAATCGCCCGGCGCGGCAGATCCGCTGTCTGCTCCCGTAGCTGATCGACCACCGCCTCGGCCAGCTCGTCGCTCGTCGAGATCAGAATCGGCGCGGCGTAGTGATCATGCTCAGCCTGGGCGAGCAGATCCGCGGCGACCAGCTCGGGGTTGGCCGTCGCGTCAGCGACGATCAACGTCTCAGTCGGGCCGTAGATTGCATCGATGCCCACCACGCCGTACAGCCGACGCTTGGCGGCCGTGACGAAGCGGTTGCCCGGCCCGAAAATCTTGTCCACCGCGCCAATCGACTCCGTGCCGTAGGCCAGGGCGGCGATCGCCTGCGCGCCGCCCACCTTGTAGACCGTCTCGACGCCGGCGATCTCTGCCGCGACCAACTTCAGCGCATTGACCTGCGCGCCGCCGTCCGCTGACGGCACCGCAGGAGACGCGATCACCACGTCCGAGACGCCCGCGACTTGCGCAGGGATGGCCGTGTGCAGCACCGTCGACGGATAGACCGCCTCCGTGCCCGGCACATACAAGCCAACCCGTTCGAGTGGCCGCACCAGCTGTCCGAGGCCGCCGATCGAGAACGACTGCGCGGCGTGCTTGAGCTGTAGCTCGTGATACCGGCGCACCCGATCAGCCGCGTTCTGGAGCGCGTTCACGAGCTCGCTATCGACATCGCGGCGAGCCGCAGCGAACTCCGCCGGCGTCACGACCAGGTCATCAGGCGCCGCGCCGTCGATCGCGGCGGAGATCCGCCTGACCGCTCCGTCACCGCCATCGCGGACTTGCTCGATGATGCGGCGGACGGCGTCCTCGAACTCAGGCTCGTCATCGAAGAGGCGGCGCAAGATGGCTCGCTCGACGCGACTCAATGCATCATCATCGGGACGCCGCCGGGCGAGCAGCTCGCGACGGGCTGCTGAACCCCCGCGCCAGATCACGATCTCCGCCTCCGCCGTCTCCGTCGTGGTCATCAGTCGGTCGCCAGCCATTCCCGCAGCACGCTCGACGTGTGCTCCGCTACCGATTCAAAAAAGCCGTCCAGCGCGTGCTGGTCGACGTGTCCGAGCGTATCGTCGAGCAGCTCGGGAATCGATTCCATGAAGTCCCGCAGACCCGTTTCGCTCTCGATGCCCGCGCTCTTCAAATGGCGCGAGGCGATGAAGGAGAAGCGCTCCCAATCGGGCGGATGCTCCGTCATGGCGACGGTCGTGTCGCGCCAACGGGTCAGCAGCGGACGATCGACAAAGCCGGCGTCGATGGCCACCGCCGACTCACCGAGCGCGCGGCGCAACTGCTGCATCTCTTCCGCCGACTCGCGCTCGCGTCGGTCGAGCTCGTATTGCAGGATGCGGTCCAGCAGATTGGCGTGCGAACCACCGCCCAGGACCGAGCGGGCACCGAAGAACGGTCGATAGATTTGCAGCACGTATTCCTGATCCATGATCACGTGGGTCAGATATCCCGCAACCCAGGCCCGCGTCTCGGGGGTCAGCCGCGAGGCGTCGCGGAACATGCGATGGGCGGCGAAGAAGTTCTCCACGCAATCCTGGTGGCCGTCGTTGTAGATGTCGAAGAAGTGCGTCCGCTCGCGATCCCAACGGGTCAACACGCGGATGTCGGGCGTGGTTGCGCCGAGCAGGAAATCGCCGTTCGACTGGTCGAACGGCGCCTCGTCAGCGCGATCGAGGCTGACCTGGGCGCCAGCGCGTGCAGCGGCAATCATGTGGGACACCAGTGGCGGCATGTTCGGAGTTTATCGCGCATGCGTATGCTTGGCGCATGAGAGATCTGGCCCGTCAGCCGTTGCGCCATCCCATCCGACTGTTGGGCCTCGCGATCCTGACGCTGGGTTTGGGTTCGTTGCTGCTCAGCGGCTGCGGCTCCAGCAATCCGCCCGGCGCGGTGCACGTATCGAGCATGGCGCAAGAAATCGGACCTGTCTCCGCCAGCTTCGTGCAGCGCGCCCTCGATCGCGCGGAGGATCAGGACGCCGCCGCCTGGATCCTGTTGATGGACACGCCCGGCGGACTGATCAGCTCGACCGACGACATCGTGCAACGCATCCTCGCCGCGGAGATCCCCGTCATCGTGTTCGTTAGCCCTGCGGGCGCGCGCGCCGCGTCAGCCGGGACGTTTATCACCATGGCCGGACACATCGCGGCGATGGCGCCCAACACACAGATCGGCGCAGCCCACCCTGTCGCGGGCGGCGGCGGAGACATCGAAGGCGATCTGAACGAGAAGATCACCAACGACGCCGCGGCCGACATTCGCGGCATCGCCAACCATCGCGGGCGCAACGCCGAGTGGGCCGAGCGAGCTGTGCGCGAGTCCGTCTCGATCACCGGCGAAGAAGCGGTCGAGCTGAACGTCGTCGACCTGACGGCATACGACATCAACCACCTGATCGATCAGCTTGACGGCCGCGTCGTGCAGCTCAACCCGGAGGGCGATGAGGTCACGCTCGAGCTCGCCGGCGTTCCGATCGTCGAAACCAACTACAACGTCGCCGAATCGATCCTCGATGTGATCGCCGACCCGAACATCGCCTACATTCTCACCTCGATTGGCAGTTTGTTGCTGGTCGTCGAGGCGTTTTCACCTGGCCTCGTCGGCCCGGGGGTGTTTGGCGTGATCATGCTGATCTTCGGCTTCTACGCGCTCGGGCCGCTGGACACCAACCCGGCCGGCATCGCGCTGCTCGTGTTAGCCGCGGTGCTGCTGTTAGCGGAGGTGTTAGTCGCCGGCTTCGGATTCCTGGGCATCGGCGGAACCGTGTCGTTGATCCTCGGCGGCCTCCTGCTCATCGGTGACGCGTCGTTCGACGCGGAACAGGTCTCTCTGTGGGCACTGATCGTGGTCGGAGGCGGCGTCGGCGCGGCCGTGCTCGGACTGGGCGCGCTGATCGGGATGGACAAGCGTCGGCCCAAGTGGACCTTCCAGGGCAGCACCGGCATCGTCGGTGAGGCTGGCGTCGCCCACAACACGCTCTCGCCGGGCGGCACCATCGTGGTCAACGCCGAACTCTGGTCGGCCCGATCAGCGGGCGGCACCGAGATTGACGAAGGCGCGCCCGTCCGAGTCGTCGGCATGGAAGGTCTGACGGCCATCGTCGAAACCGACCCCAACCCGCCGCCAAGCGCGGCGGAGAGCCGCTGGCGTCGCCGATCCTCAGACTGAATCTCGAGCGAGCAGCAGGGACTAGTAGCTGTGTATCGCGCGCTTGGCGTTGCGCGGACGCTGCGGGATTCGCGCCGCGCGGCCCGTTCGGTCTCGCAGGTAGTACAGGCGCGAGCGGCGGACGCGGCCGCGACGAGCCACTTCGACCTTTTCGATCCGCGGCGAGTGATACAGGAACGTGCGCTCGACGCCGATCCCCTTCGTCACCCGGCGAACGGTGAAGTTGGACGAGCTGCCCTGCTTCTTGCGCCGAATCACCACGCCCTCAAAGACCTGTGTGCGCTCGCGGTCGCCCTCGACGATCACCGCGTGCACCCGCACGGTGTCGCCCGGCTGGAAGTCTTCGATCTCCGGGTTACGGTCGTAAGTAAGCAGGTCGCTGCGGTCCATGGTCGGCTCCGGACGAAGAGTATCTGAGTGTTGTGGAGAGTATGTCTCCCAGCTTACGACGGACTCGGGCTTGCAGACTAGTTCGCGTCCAACACTTCGGTATCTGCGTCTCCGTCAGGGAGCAGATCAGGGCGGCGCAGCCGTGTGCGTTCGATCTGTTGACGCCGACGCCAGCGAACGATCTCGGCGTGGTGCCCGCTGAGCAGGATGTCAGGGACGCTCCATCCGCGGAACTCGGCCGGGCGCGTGTACTGCGGATACTCCAATAGTCCGTCGCTGAACGACTCCTCGACGGTTGACTGCGCCGAGCCGAGCGCGCCGGCTTGCAGCCGTACGACCGCATCGACGAGCACGACCGCGGCAGGCTCCCCGCCCGAGAGTACGTAATCGCCGATCGATATCTCGTCGTCCACCAGATGCTCGCGGACCCGCTCGTCGACGCCCTCATAGCGCCCGCACAGGAGTATCAGACGCTCCTCAGCGGCCAGCTCGCGCACGATGCGCTGGTCCAACCGTCGGCCCTGCGGGGTCATCAGGATCGCGCGGCCGCGCTCGCCCTCTTCGCGCAGCGACTCCACGGCGCGGAACCACGGCTCGGGCGTCATGACCATCCCCGGTCCGCCGCCGTACGGTTCGTCGTCCACGCTGCGGTGGCGGTCGGTCGTGTGCGCTCGCAGGTCGTGGACGTCGATCCTCACGATCCCGCGCTCGCGGGCGCGTTTGACAATGCTGTGGTCAAACGCGCCCGCAAACATCGGCGGGAAGATGCTGACAATGTCGATCCTCATTCGCGCTCGTACGCGGCACGCGGATCGAAGCTTCCGCCGCCAACGGCGCCGCTCGCCCCCGCACCCTGCTCCAGGTTCAGCGACGCCTGGCCCTGACGCAAGAAGGCCGGGGTCGACCGCTCGTCCGGGCTGCGGCGAGGCGTGGGCTGGAACGTGAAGTCGTCCAGTGGATCGGCCGGTTGCGGCACCGCCGCGAATCGCGGCCCCGCTGCGCCAGACGCCGCCTGGGGCGCTGCGATTGCCGCCGCCGCCGCGCGTTGATTGACAAAGCCGGTCGCAATCAGCGTCATCTGCAGGTCGCCGTCCATCGACTCATCAATCACCGTGCCGACGATGATCTCCGCGTTCGGATGGACTTGCTCCCTGACCGTCTCGGCAATCTGCTGCAGCTCGAGCATCCCGAGGTCGCCGTTGGACGTGACGTTGTAGAGCACGCGCGTCGCGCCCTGGATGCTGTCTTCCAGCAGCGGCGAGTGCATGGCTTCCGCGACGGCCTCCTGGGCGCGGTCGTCGCCGCTGCCATGCCCCAAGGCCATCAGCGCGTGACCGCCCGAACCCATCACCTTCTTCACATCGTTGAAGTCCAGGTTGACCTCGCCCGGCACGGTCAGCACGTCCGAGATACCGCGCACCGCCTGGCGCAGGACATCGTCGGCCCGCTCAAACGCAGCGGTCACGGTCAGGCTTCGGTCGTTCTTGTCGATCAATCGCGAGTTCGGGATCACGATCACGGTGTCCGCGACCTCGGTCAGTCGCTGGATGCCAGACTCCGCCGCCTGCTCGCGAGGGATGCCTTCGAATTCGAACGGGCGCGTGACGACGCCGATGGTCAGCGCGCCGGCCTGACGCGCAACCTCAGCGACGACCGGCGCAGCGCCGGTGCCGGTGCCCCCGCCCATCCCAGCCGTGATGAAGGCCATGTCGACGCCCTGGAAGAGCGCTCGCAGGTCTTCACGCGAGTTCTCCGCTGCGCGGGCGCCGCGCTCTGGATCGCCGCCGACGCCCAGGCCGTTGGACTCTGCGTCGGCGATGGGGACTACCGTCTCAGCATCGGTCAGTGACAGCTGCTGATTGTCGGTGTTCACGGCAACGAACTCGACGCCGCGAATGCTGTCCGAGATCATCCGGTTGACGGCGTTGCATCCGCCGCCGCCAACCCCGACAACGGTGATCGGCGGGATGCCGTCCGTTCGCTCTCGTCCGGTCGATGTCTGTGGGGGCGTCATTCGCGTTCCTTTCTTGATCGGGTCGTTCGGCGACGCGATCGATTTGTGCTGGTCTCTGCTCATGCGTGCGGACTGAACACTCGGGCGATGCTGGATACACCAGCCGCGAGCGATCCAATCAGCGACGGTTGGGCCGGTTCGTTCCGTCTCGACTGGCGCGCTGCGGCCGCCGATTGCGCGGCGCCTTGCACCAACCACTCAAGCATTCCCACGGCGGCGATCGCGTCGGGCCCGGATAGCTGGTCGCTCAGGCCGCTCAGCGGTCCCACGCTGCCGACGCGCGCGCCCTGCGTTTCGAAGGCGCGCTCGATCACCCGCTCCACCCCCTGCAATGTCGCGCCGACCCCGGTCACGACGATCCCGCAGGTCGCCGCGTACTGCAGCTGGTGCTCAGTCACCTGATCCTGCACCATCGTGATGATCTCGCTCAGACGCGGATAGATGAACTCGGCAATCTTCGTCAGCGAGACCTGCTGGACGCCATCCGCAAAGCCCGGCAGCTGGATCGGTACCGCTGCTCGGGGAACCAACAGCGGATGCGCCATGCCGTGCGCTCGCATCAGCCTGAGCGCGTGATCGACGCTGCAACCGAGTCCGTACGCCAGGTCATGCGCGATGTCCAGCGTGCCGATGCCGATCACGGACGTGTGTGAAATCGCACCGTCTTCAAAGGCGTTGATCGATGTCGTGCCAGCATCCAGACCCAACACCAGCGCACCCAGCTGTCGGTCGTCGTCATGGATGGCTCGGACAGCGCCCACCACCGGCTTCGCCGCGACCAGGCTGATCTGAACGCCCGCCTTCGCGACGCAGGCCGCCGCGTTCTGAATGGCGCTCGTCGATCCGGTCACGATGTGCGTCTCGACATCGAGCCGGCGTCCATGCTGGCCGCGCGGGTCATCGCAGCGGCGATCAGCGTCGACGATGAAGTAGCGCGGGATCGCGTGGACGAGCTCGGTGCCCGGCCTGATCGTCACCGCCTTGCCCGATTCTTCGGCGCGCAGCATGTCGTCCCACGTGATCGGTTCTTCAGCCGAGGGCAACGCGACCGCGCCGCGGTTGTTCACGCTCGCGAAGTGCGTGCCCGTGACGCAGAACCCGACCTGTGTGATCGCACGACCCGACGAGGCCTCGGCTTGATCCAGCGATTGGCGAATCGACGCAGCCGCGCGGGACACGTTGGTGACCTGCCCGTTGGTGATCCCGTTCGACGGCGCACGCCCGACCCCGTAGACGTGCAGCTGACCGTAATCGTCGGCGCTGCCGACCACCGTGGTCACGACCGACGACCCGAGGTCCACAGCGACCTGGTATTCCGATGGCTGGTTCATATCAACCTTCTCCTCTGATGTCATCTCGCGGCGGCGGACAGATCGGCGGCGCTCGACTCGGCCAGTCGCACGCCGCGACCATCGTTGAGACCAATCTCGACGCGCGGTCGCAGGCCGAAGCGCAGGTCGGCGAAGAGCAGCGGTTCGCCGCGGCTCATCGCTTCGCGCTCCAGCAGCTCCCACACCTGATACTTGTAAGCCAGTCCGTCACTGCCGCCGAACACGATCCGGCCGTGCTCGGTCACCACCGTCAGACCGTCCGCGAGCGACCACTCGAAGGCGACAATGGCGGGCAAGGGCAGCGGCGCACCGCGCTGGTGCAGCTCTTCCGCCATACGGATCGCGTCCAGATCGACCGTCGCGCCGGCCTGTACCGCCGGCTGCGCGGACATCTGCTGAACGATCGGCCCACCGATCGACGGAGCAGCACCCTCGAGCACCACGCCATCGGCATCAATCGGCCAGACCGCACGATCAGCCTGCCAGCGACCCCACGGCGTTCGCTCGACGATGACGATTGTGGCGCCGTTTGGCCAGTTGCGGTGGATCGCAACGTCGCGCACCATAGGCAACGCCAAGAGTCGCGACGCCGCGGCGTCGAAGTCGGCCAAGACGACGTGCTCGCCTGCCAAGCCGGCCAGCTGCCGGACAGATGCCGCCGACACGACGTTGGCGCCCTCCACGTCAACCTGCTGGATTTCCAGCAACGGAGAGTTGAGCAACGCCAGCAGCGTCCCAACCACCGCCACCACCAGAATGGCGGCGCCTGTGAAGAGTCCCCGCAACCCAATCCGCCGCCGCGGTGTTCGCTCGCCATTCGGCATCGTCGGATGCTCCGCTGCGTCATGCTGGATCGGCGCGTCAGGCATGACTGCCTCCGAACCGGAACCGCCGCGCGTGTTGACGCCGCTCGATGCCCAACTCGACGAGTCGGTCAATCAGCTCGGGCAGCGGAATGCCTGCCGCCTCGAAGAGCACCGGAAACATCGATGCGGATGTGAAGCCGGGAATGGTGTTGAGTTCGCCAAGCCAGATCCGGCCGTCGCCGCCGATCAAGAAGTCTGCGCGAACCATGCCGGCCGCGCCGACCGCGCGCCAAGCCTCGAGCGACATCTCTTGCAGCCGGCGAGCGGTCGCCGCGTCGAGCTCGGCCGGCGCGATCATCTCAGTGGCCGGGTCTTCATACTTGGCCGTGTAGTCATAGAAATCGCGCGGTGACCGGATCTCACCCAACGGAGAGGCAATCGGCGCGCCGCCGGCGCGCGATCCCAACACACCGCACTCAATCTCTCGCGGCGACGGCATCGCCTCCTCGATCAGCACCTCGTCATCGCATGCCAGGGCAGCCGCGACGGCGGAAGCCGCGCTCTCGAGGCTCTCGACCTTGCTCGTGCCGATACTGGATCCGCCACGCGAGGGCTTGACGAAGTAGGGGTAGCCAAACACAGCGGCGCGGCGCAGCACGTCCGTCGCGTCGGACTCCCAATCGGCGCAGGTGATCGTGATCGACGGCGCTACGGGAATGCCCGCCTGCCGCAGAATCTGCTTGCAGCGTGACTTGTCCATCGCCAATGCCGATGCCGCAACGTCCGATCCGACATACGGCAGTCCCAGCAGCTCGAGGAAGCCCTGCAGCATGCCATCCTCGCCCGTCGCCCCGTGAATCAGCGGGAAGACAGCGTCGCACTCCTGGAGCGCAGCCATCGTGTCATGGTCGATGGGCACACTCGCCTGGGCGGAAGGAACCTCCTCAGGAGCGCCGCGTCCGATCGCTGCGAGCACAGCCGCCGACTGTTCCACAGGCAGCCAGCGGCCGAGTCGGTCGACCGCGAATGGGACCGGTTGCCAATGCTCTCGGTCGCAGGCAGCCATCACGGCGTGCGCCGACCGGATCGAGATCGTGTGCTCCACAGAAGCTCCGCCGAGAATCACCGCCAGACGCCGGGGATGATCAGCCATTGGACGATTCCTCCCCGATGACGGCAATTTCCGGCTCCAACCGAATACCGCTATGCGACGCCACGCGATCTTGCACGCGTGCAATCAGCGCCAGGAAATCCGCCGCCCGAGCGTTTGGGACATCAACGTTCTGGATGTAGTTGGCATGACGTTCCGAGACCTGCGCCGAGCCGATCCGCTCACCCTTCAACCCCGCCTGCTCAATCCGCTCACCAGCAGTCGGGCCGACGGATGGATTGCGGAAGGTCGATCCCAGCGACGGCCCGACCGGCGCGTTGGCCTTACGCAGCGATTCGACGCGGTCGATCTCACGCTCTGAGGCCGCGACGTCGCCGCGCTCGAGCTGCAACGTGAGGGCGGTCACAATGCAGCCCTGCAAATCGCCGCTGCGAACGCGAGAGTCTCGATAACTCAGGCCCAGATCAGCGGCATCGAGCGTGACGGTCTCGCCCGCACGGTTAAGGGCCTGCACCGACACGAGCACGTCGCAGAGCTCGGAGCCGTACGCGCCCGCGTTGGTGGGCAGCCCTCCGCCAATCGCGCCGGGAATGCCCGCGGCCCACTCCAGGCCGCTGAGTCCCGCTCGCGCCGTGCTGCGGGCGAGAGCGGCGAAGCGGACGCCGGAGTCGACTTCGATCAACGTCTCATCAATCTGACGGCAGCCGCGCGTGTCGTTCTTGATCACCAGCCCGCGCAGCCCACCGTCTCGAATCAGCACGTTGGATCCCGCGCCCAGCACGGTCAGGCCGAGCTGCGACCGCCGCGCGGCTCGGACCGCCTCCACGAGCGCCTCGCGACGGTCGACAGCTAGAAACCACTCGGCTGGTCCACCGACTTGCACAAAGGTGCAACGGTTGAGCGGCTCGCCGGGTCGTGCGCCCATCTCGTGCAGCAGATCGACAGCCGAATGAGGCGAGGTCATGCGCCGGCCTCTCCGCTGGCCAGTCGTGTTGCAGCCCGTGCCTCAAGACGCTCGAGCAGGATCGACCCGGCGGCATCAATGTCGCCGGCGCCCATCGTGATGATTAGGTCCCCTTCGCGAGCCTGTGCAGCCGCGAGTTCCGCGGTCTCTGCGACCGATCCGCCGTACGTCGCTGCCGGCGACTCAATCTCCGCGGCCAGCTGTTCCGACGTCAGCGCCGCGCCCTCCATCGCCCGCGCGGCATAGGTGTCAACGGTGTAGACGGCGTCAGCTGCGCTGAAACAGGTGCGGAATCCATCGAGCAGATACGAGGTGCGGGTGTACGTGTGCGGCTGGAACAGCACGACGATCCGCCGCGACGGCCAGCGCTGACGCGCCGCGGCAATCGCCGCCGCCGCCTCGGTCGGATGGTGAGCGTAGTCGTCCAGGACGATCACGTCCGCTGCCTCGCCGTGCAGCTGAAAGCGCCGATTGACGCCGCGGAAGCCGCGCAGAGCATCAATGGCGTCGGCCAGGTCGAATCCCGCGGCGTCCAGAGCCGCCAGCGCGACGGCCGCGTTCTGGCGTTGGTACTCGCCCGGCTGCTGGAGCGAACCGCAATCGGAACGTCCCGCCGTCCGTACTCGAATGTCGTCGCCGTGCGAGTCGATCCGGACGTCAGCATCCTCGCGCGTCGAGGCGGTCACGATCCGCACATCGGACCGATCCGAACGCAGGCGAGCCGCCAGCACCGCTGCCCGCGGCGAATCGATACCGACCACCAGCGTCCCGCCCTGCTTCAGCGTGCGCAGATAGCCGCTGAACGCGTCCTCCAGCGCTTCGCGCGAACCGTAGTAGTCGAGATGATCGGGTTCACAGTTGGTCAGGACCGCGACCGCCGGTTGGTAGTGGTGGAAAGCGCGGCCGTATTCGTCTGCTTCGAGCACGAGCCAGTCGTCGCTGCCGCGTCTAGCGTGGACATCGAAGTCGGGCGCCTCGCCGCCGATCACGTAGCCGCAGTCGCGTCCCGCAGCGGCCGCCACATGCGCGATCATGGCGGTGGTCGTGGTCTTGCCGTGCGTGCCGCCCACGGCAACGACCTGCCGCGGCGCGGCGATCTGCGCCAGCAACTCCGCGCGCGTCAGAACCGGAATGCCCAATTCAAGGGCCCGCGCCACCTCAGGATGCGTCTCGGGCACCGCGGCGGTGCGCACCACCTGCGTCGCCGTCGTGACGTGCCCCTCGTTATGTCCCAACACAATCGGCGCGCCACGCTCCCGCAACCGCTGCAGGATCGGCGCGTCGGAGCGGTCACAACCAGATACGACCAGGCCGTCGTCCAACAGAATGTGGGCGAGGGCCGACATGTGAATGCCGCCGATTCCAACGAAGTGAACGTTCATGGTCATCGTTACGTCACTTTGCCACATCGATGATCACTTCGGCAATTCGCGTCGCCGCGTCCGTGCGACGCAGCCCCAGCATCGACGCGCGCATCGACTCGAGCCGCTCGCGATCTGCCAGGATGCCGGCCGTCAGATCAAACAGATCCGACGTGATTGCATCGTTGTCGAGCACCACAGCGCCACCCGCGTCGGCGAGCAGCTCAGCGTTGTAGCGCTGGTGTCCGCCGGCCTCTTCGAGCGGCGCGAGCACCGCCGGCAGCCCCGCTGCGGGATACTCGCCCATCACCGATGCGCCCGCACGAGAGACGGCCAGGTCGCAGGCCGCCATCGCCAAGGGCATCTCGTCCGACATGTACGGATACAGCCGATAGCGCGACTGCAGCCGGGCCGGCAGCGCTGCTCGCAGCGCAGACAGGCGATCGAAGTCGTTGGAGCCCGAGATGTGAATCAGCTGCGTCAGCGACAACCAGTCCGACAGCCGCTCGGCGATGCAGTCATTGATCCGTTGCGCGCCCCGCACCGCGCCAGTCACGAGCAACGCCGGACCGCCATTGAGCTGGAAGTATGCTCGCGAGAGCGGACGGTCGAGGTCCTGGAACCCAGACCGCAGCGGATATCCCGTCGTCACGGCCTTGTGCGCCGCGTACCGCTCGGCCGATCGTTCGTGCGTGACGCAGACGCGTTTCGCCAGCGGGGCAAGCGACCGCAGCGTCCAACCGGGCTCGATGTCCGGTTGGAGCAACACAATCGGCCGTCGGGTCAGCCAGGCGGCGACTCCGACCGGAGCGGACACATATCCGCCCGTCAGGAAGACCACGTCCGGCCGCCAACGGATCATCAGCATCATTGCGTCGAACACGCCCGTCGCTGTCGCGCCCAGGGAGATCAGCTGCGACAGCGGATTGCGTCCGCGCAGGGCACGCGCCGCGATCGTCGCGTAGGCGAAGCCCGCCTCGCCCGCGAGTTCGGATTCCACGCCGTCGGCTGTACCGGCAAAGCGGAATAGCGCGCCGCGGCCGCGCTCGTCCAGGCGCGCGCGCAGCGCGTCGGCGACGGCAAAGGCAGGGAACACGTGGCCGCCGGAGCCTCCGCCCGAGAGCAGCACGCGCAAGGGTTGGTCGGCGGTGGTCATTCAGCGCCGCCTCGACCGCGATGGAAGAACGAGCCGCGCGATTCAGACGCAGCCACCGTCAAGCGCGCGCTGTCGCACGTCGCGCCAGTGTCAATCAGCGGCGGCGCGGACTCCGCCGGAGCCTTCTTGCGTCCGTAGCGAGACACGCTGACGAGAATCCCGGCAGCCGCCAGTGACGCAATCAGCGCCGACGAACCGAAACTGAGGAACGGCAGCGGGATGCCGGTCAGCACGATGGCCCGCATCACGCCGGCGACGTTGAAGAACGCCTGCAAGGCAAACCAGGCCGTAATCCCGTAAGCCAGCAGCGCGCCAAATCGATCCTCTGCCCGCATCCCGGCGCGGATACTGCGATGGATCAGCACAGCAAAGATGGTCAGCACGATCAGCGCGCCGAGCATGCCCGTTTCCTCACCAATGATCGCGAACACGCCGTCCGTATGCGCCGACGGCACGTAGAAGAATTTCTGCCGCGACGCACCGAGTCCGACGCCGGTCAGTCCGCCCGAGCCAAGCGTGGAGACCAGGTTGATGATCTGGAACCCCGCCTCCTGTGCGACCTCCTCGGCATTGAAGAACGTGCGGATCCGCTCCATGCCGTAGCCGGCGATCCCCACGATGCCGAACAGCACCCCGGAGCCGCCGAGCACAATCAGCATCATGTGACGCAGCGGTGCGCCCGCCAGGAAGAAGAGAATGACGCCCGTCGAAGCAATCGTGACGAACGTCCCGAGATCGGGCTCGAGCATCAACAACGCCCCGACCAGGCCGATGATCAGGCTCAACGGCACGAGACCCAGCGAGAGTCGCTCGATCTCCGCGCCCTTGGCCGCGAGCCAACCGGCGACGTAGACACAGAAGGCCAGCTTGGCGAACTCGGACGGCTGCAGCGCAGGCAGCGAGCCCACCTGGATCCAACGCTGCGCGCCATTCTCCTCGTGCCCGATGCCGGGGATCAGGACCGCCCCCAACAACAACAACGCCAGCAAGATGATCTGCGTGGAGAGGCGTTGCCAGAAGCGATAGTCGATCCGGGCGAGCAGCACAAACGCGACCAGTCCGATACCTGCTCCGATCAGCTGCCGCACCGCGTAGTAATGGGTCGAACCCTGGAGCTCCTGCGAAACTGCGAGCGACGACGAGAAGACGAAAATCAGCCCGATGAAGACCAGTGCCAACACAGAGCCGATCAGCACCCAGTCAGGCGGCGCGGCATCACCACGGCGGCGCAAGTGGCTCACCGACAGCCGACCCGCGAGACGGCCACCGCCGATCGACCCACCGAACCGCGGTTTCTGAGCAAACGGCCCGTTGGCGGGCGCCGGGATTGAGGCGCGGTCAGACGCCATCAGCCACCTCGTTTCCCATTTCGCTGACGTCGGATCGGTCGCGCACGAGCTGGCGGAAGTGCTCGCCGCGCACCTCAAAGTTTGGATACGCGTCGAATGAGGTTCCGCCCGGCGACAACAGCACGGTCTCGCATGGACGGGCAATGTTCGCGGCGAGCTCGAACGCGTCTTCGAGGCTGCCCGCGTTCACCGCGTCGACCCCGCGCTCGGACAGCCAGGCCGTCCAGAGCGGCGCCGACTCTCCGAACAAGATCACGCGCCGCACGCGACGTTCCAGCTCCGCCAGCAGCGGATCGAGCGGTAGCTGCTTGTCCCGCCCGCCGAGCAGCAGGATGATCGGGCCGCGCGTCGCGCGCAGGCCGGCCAGCGTGCGCTCGGGAGTAGAGCCGATCGAGTCGTTGACGTACCGAACGCCGTCAATCGCGCCAACGGCCTCGAGTCGGTGAGGCACGCCGCTGAAATCTCGGAGCACGCGAGCGGCGACATCGTCAGAGACGCGATCGCCAACGATCGCCAACGCAGCCAGGGCATTGAGCAGATTGTGCTGCCCGGGGATCTGAAGCGCTGACGCCTCCACGACGACCCGTCCCTGGCGCGCGATCTGATTGTCGCGCACGGTGGTCTCCAGGTCGACGCCGGTCCGCGGCGTCAATCCGAACCAAGTGACAGAAGCCGCCGTCCGCGAGGCCGCGACCGCCGCGAGCTCGTTATCCGTGGGCAAGACGACCCGGTCGTCAGCGTCCTGAAACTGCACCAACCGGTACTTGAGCTGCTGGTATTCGTCCCAACTGAACTGGTCGAGATGGTTGGGCGTGATGTTGGTGATCGCAGCGATCTGCGGGCTGCGGGTCGTTCTCAGCAGCTGGGAGTGAGAGATCTCCACGACAACGGTGTCCGCTGCGTCAAGCTCTGGCAGTTGGGCGAGCAGTCCGCGGCCGATGTTGCCGCCGACGTGAGTTCGGACGCCGGCCGCTCGCAGCAACTCAGCGACGAGCGTAGTCGTCGTCGTCTTGCCCGCGCTGCCAGTAATCCCGATCACGTTCGCGGGGCAGCGTTCGAGGAAAATCTGAGTCGGTCCGTACACGGGAACGTTCTGCCGCTGCGCCTCGATCAGCAACGGCAGCCGATAGTGGACGCCCTGGCTCACGATCAGGCCGTCGACCTCGTCGAGCACGGCGAGGTCATCGGGCGCCCGCTCTCCCCGCTCGCGATTCTGATCGACGAGCAGGATGTCCGCACCCTCACGCTCCAAGAGGGCAACCGCGTCCCGCCCCTCGATGCCCAGTCCGACGACGCCGATGCGTTGGCCGCTGAAGCTGTCGGGCGCGATGGTTGGCGTGGGCAGCGTCACTTGGGCACCTGCAATGCCAGGGCGATGCCCAGAATGCCGCCGGCCATCCCGATCAACCAGAACCGCGTCACGATCTGTGGCTCGGACCAACCGCTCATTTCGAAGTGGTTGTGCAGCGGCGCCATGCGCAAGACGCGCCGGCCCTCGCCCGTGCGCCGACGCGTCCATTTGAACCAGCCCACCTGCGCAATGTCCGACGCGGCCTCGAGCACGAAGACAATGCCAATCACCGGCAACAGCAGCCAGTGACCGGTCATCAGCGCGACGATGGCCAGCGTCCCGCCCAGCGCGAGCGCCCCGGTGTCGCCCATGAAGATGCGCGCGGGGTGCGCGTTGAACCACAGAAAGCCCAACAGCGCGCCGACGCATGTGAAGGCGAAGCGCACCAGGAAGTCCTGCTCCTGTCCGGCCGCGATGACGCCAAATGCGGCAATGGCAATCGCGCCGGTGCCGCCGCAGAGCGTGTCGAGGCCGTCCGAGATCGCCACCGAGATGATCGTGGCGAAGACGGTCAGCGCGGCGATCACGATGTATGCCGGACCGAGCGAAAATTGTCCCAACCAGGGCACGTTCAGCGACTGCACGTCCAGCGCGAAGTAGAGCACGAGCCCGACCGCCGTCGAGAACAACGCCAGCAGCGCAAACTTGAGCTTCCAGGTCAGACCTGCCTGCATCCGGCCGATCAGCGTCCCCAGGTCATCGGCGTAGCCCAGGACTCCCAGCGCCGCCGCGCCGACGAGCGGCAGCAAGATCGACCAACGATCTCCTTCGACCAGATTCGTCGCGATGGTCAGAACGGCGATCGGAATGAGGAAGATAAGCCCGCCCATCGTGGGTGTGCCGGCCTTGACGCGGTGCGTCTGCGGCCCTTCGTCGGAGATGGACTTGCCTGCGTTGCGACGCTCGAGCCAGCGGATGATCAGCGGACCGATCGCCAGGGCCAACGCGAATGCAATGCCCGCGGTGCCCAGAGAAAACGTGGTCATGGCGCACACAGCCTCTCCACGACCCGTTCCAAATGCATCGCGTGCGAAGCCTTGACCAGCACCGTGTCAGACGGCGCGATTACCGGCCGGAGGATGTCGGCAGCCTGCTCTGGTTCGGCCAGCCAACAGGCCTGCGGGTGTCCAGCCTCGCGCGCCGCCTCAATCAGATCACGTGATCGCTCACCCACCGCGATCAGCCAGTCGCAGCGCTCGGCGGCGTAGCGGCCGAGCGCCGCGTGAGCTGTCCGTTCTTCGCTGCCCAGCTCCCGCATGTCGCCCAACAGCGCAATCCGCCGCGGCTGGCAGTCGGCGAGCAGATCGAGCGCTGCCCGCATGGACAGCGGAGCGGCGTTGTACGCGTCGTCGACCACCACAGCGCCGTTCGCCGCTCGGCGGCGCGCCAACCGAGAGCCCGGTTCCAGACAGGCCAGGATCGGCACGAGCTCATCCAACGAGATTCCTGCCCGCAGTCCCACCGCCGACGCCGCGAGCACCGTCATCGCCTGGTGCGCGCCGACCAACGGTGTCTCCACCTCAACCGCTCCGCCGCCGCGCTGCTGCAAGCGAAACGCAATGCCCTCGAATCCGTTGGCGGATACGTCCGCCGCGCGGAGGTCGTTTGACTCGCCGAACCCGTACATGAGGACCTCGGCGTCGGTCACCGCGGCCATGCGACGCACGCGCTCGTCGTCGCCGTTGAGGATCGCCAGACCGCCAGCTGACAACGATGCCGGCAGCAGACCCTTGATCCGCTCCGTGTCATCCATGCTGCCGAAGCGTTCGAGGTGCGTCGGCCCGACGTTGGTCACGATGCACACATCGGCGCGCGCAGACGAGACCAGTAGCGCCATCTCCTCTTCCGAGTACGGGCCAATCTCAATCACCGCCCACTCGTCGTCGCGGTCGATGCCGAGCAGTGCGATCGGCAAACCGATGTCGCCGTTGAAATTGCGCGGCGACTGGTGGACTCGGAACTGCTGGGCGAGCAGTTGGTACGTCGCTTCCCGCACTGTCGTCTTACCGACGCTGCCAGTGATGCCGACGACCTGCGCGCTCACGTCGCCGCGCCAACGGCGGCCAGCTTCCTGCAACGCCGACAGTGGATCGTCCACGACAATGTGTCGTTGGGATTGGAGCCCCGAGTCAGCAGAAACGATCGCCGCCGACGCACCGCGCTGCAACGCGTCGTCAACGAACTGGTGGCCGTCCGCGTGTTCACCACGCAGCGCGACAAACAACGCACCAGGCACAACCTCGCGCGAGTCGACCACAATCTCGGCGAACGGCTCATCACTCGTGTCAGGCCGGTTCCGCAACAGTCCGCTGAGCAACCGGCAGAGATCGCGAGAGGAGATCACTGACGATCCTCCGATTCCTCGCGGTCGCTGTCCTGGATGTAGGAGATGGGCGACGGCGGCGGATCGGCGTCCTCGTCGTGCGCGGCCGCAGACTCTGCCTGCTCGACTTCGAGCGCCGGGCCGATCTCACTGCCAGGGCCGACGCTCCAGTCGTTCACGTCGGCGATGTAACCGGTCGGCGGGACGCCGAGATAGGGCAGCACTTCCTCCATCAGATCGCCGAAGACGGGCGCGGCGATGATCCCTCCGTAGATTTCGCCCTGCGGACGGTCGACGCGGATGTACACCACCACGCGCGGATCGTCCGCCGGCGCGAAACCGACGAACGAGGCGAGCGACTCGCCCTCCAGGTACGCCCCGTACTCGACAACGTCGGACGTTCCTGACTTGCCGGCAATCCGCCAGCCCGGTGCCTGCGCGGGATGGGCCAGCACGCCGTCAACGACCGCCTGCATCATCCAGGTCATGGTGTCGGCCGTCTCCGCCGAGATCACGCGCTCGCCTTCGACCGGAGCGAATCGTTCGACGCCGTCGTCGGTGATCACCGCCGAGACCAGCCGCGGCTGGACCGACACTCCGCCGCGCGCGATCGTGGCATACGACTGAACGATCTGCAGCGGCGTCACCGCAATGCCCTGACCGAACGAGCTCGTCGCCATCTGCAGCGGCGTCCAGAAGATGTCGGATGAGTCCGTCACCACGCCGTCGACCTCGCCCGGCAGCCCGGACTGCGTGCTCTCCCCGAATCCGAACCGATACAGATAGTCGTAGAACGTGTTCGCGCCCATCTGCTGAGCGACCCAGACACTGCCGGTGTTGAGCGAGCGCTGCAACACTTGCGTCATCGTCTGCTCGCCGTGGTAGGACAGGTCGAAGTTGCGAATCGTGCGATCACCGACCACCGTGGCGCCGGTATCGACGAACGTGGTGTGAGGCGAGACCAAGCCGGCGTCGATCGCCGCGGCCATCGTGACCACCTTCAGCGTGGAACCCGGCTCGTAAATGTCCGACGCGACGCGCGTACGCAGCAGCGCCATCGAGTTGGGATCATCCAGATCGATCGTGACCGGGTCGTAGGTTGGCAGCGAGGCCAACGCCAGGATGTCGCCGTTGCGCGGATCCATCATGATGATGTGCCCGCTCCGCGCGCCCCACTCCTCCACCGCTTCCGCCAACGCCGTCTCCGCCAACCACTGCAGGTTGCGATCAATCGTGAGGACGACGGAGCCTCCCTGCTGATACGGCAGTTCGAGACGCGGCCCGAACGGGATCGGCTGGCCCAGGCCGTCCACCTCCTGCACGAGCAGGCCGGACTCTCCGGCGAGCACGCCATCGAGTTGGTACTCCAGGCCGGCCAGGCCCTGCTCGTCGCGACCGACGAGGCCAATCACGGTCGCGGCCATCGATCCTTCCGTGTAGCGCCGCTGGGATGTCTTGCGCACCTGCACGCCGTGCAACGCTTCAGCGTGAATCTGCGCCCCGAGCGCGTTGGACAGACCGTATGCGATCAGCGCGTCGTGGCCGCCTTCGCGATGCGTCTGAGCCGCGAGCGACAGCACGACTGCCTCCGGCGCGCGCAGCAAATCGGCGAGGCGGCGGGACGCATCAGTGGGCTGAAATCCCGACCGGGCCCAGAGGCGCGTGTCGACGTGGATCTCCCAAGCATCGACCGATGTCGCGAGCGGAAAGCCGTTGCGGTCCAGGATCGCGCCGCGCGGTCCATTCGTCTCGATCACCCACGTGCGATCGGCAAAGTCCTCATGATGCTCATGGTCGATGGCCTGAATCACCACCAGGCGGTAGACCACGACCACGGCCAGCCCGATCAGCAGCGCAATCAACGCGCGCACGCGCCAGGACGACACCGTCTCGGCCCCATGACCGGACAGGACGCTCGCTGCCGGCGGTTGGTCGGGCGCGTTTGACACGGATTGGTCCTCTCATCCGTACTGCCGTGAACCAGCGCGGCTAATCGAACACCAGCACGTCCAGAATGGCTCTCCATACTGGACGAGCGGCGTGTTGTTCAGGTTCCAAACGATCTCCGCCGTGCAGCGGTGCTTCAGCGCCCGACGAGTCGCTCGCGGGTAGGAAGCGGGCCGGCAGCGTCCTTGCGGGCGGCGCGGAGTCGACTTCCAGCACGGTCGTCGGCACCGCGTGCACCATCCGCAGACGCTCCACGGCCTGCTGTTGAATCCGGGCGAGCGAACCCAACTGTCCGACGTGGGCAGCGAGCGAGCGGATTTCCGAAGTCAGCCGCTCACGCTCCGCTTCCAGCGCCCGCAGCTCGCTGCCGCTCTCCGTGACACTGGACGTGCGAAACACCGGCAGGGCTGCGGCGATGCACAATCCGAACACCGCAATCCACGCCCAGGCCGGCATCCGCCCGGTGTAGCGGTAACGCTTGGGCAGCATGGGGCGCGGCAGCGCCCGATGGCCATCCTTGGCAGCAGGACTGGCCAGTCGGGCGTCTGCAGCGTCGCTGGGCAGGGAAGCCATCAGCCCGTCACCGACAATCTCTGCCGCTTATGTAGCGCGAACAGACTTGCGAGATATTCCCGCTGACTCGGCGTAGAGTGAGTGGACCAGCCTGCAGGGGCTCCTACAGGGGCTCGGGATTCGTTGAGCGGGCCGCGCGCACAGACAAGGGGAGGGGCAGATTCGCAACTGCCACGGCTCGAGGCCGCGAGCAATCGCGCACCTTTAGACAAAGGCCGGCAGGGGGACTCCTTTCTAAGGATTTCTTGTTGACCCCCCATCCCCATGAAACGCGACCCGCTCAACGAACTCCGAACACTCCGACCGCCTTTCTGATTCCCACTCCGGTACCGCCTGGCTTGACCGCCAAGGGCGGACCCGCTGTTCCGATCTGTTCCATCGCACCGCCTGACATGCATGACATACATGCCAGGAGCAGCGTCGATTGGTTGGCCGCACCGCTGAAACATCAGACTGCCTCCGCCGCTCGCAGCCGTGCGCTGCGGGCGCGCGGGTTGCGTGCGATCTCCTCGCCCGACGGACGCAGCACTCGGCGCCTCAGCGAGCGAAACCCTGTGGTGTCGGCCAGGAACCGCTTCACGATGCGGTCCTCGAGCGAATGGAAGGCGATCACGACCAGCCGCCCGCCCAGCCGCAGAATGCTGCGCACCCCTGCGAGGAACGCAGCCAATCGTTCGAGCTCCTGGTTGACCTCGAGTCTGATCGCCTGAAAGACGCGGGTCGCCGGATGAATGCGGGCGGCGGGACGGCGTCCGACGGCTGCCACGACGGCATCGGCCAGCTCGGTCGTGGTGTTGATGGGACGGCGCTCCACGATCGCCCGCGCGATCCGCCGCGAGCGGCGCTCTTCCCCGTAGTCGTACACCAGGTCTGCCAGGTCGTCGGCTGACCACTCATTGACGATCTCCGCAGCCGTGGTCGAGCCTGCCGGCAGCGGGCCGAACGCCATGTCCAGCGGACCGTTGTGCTGCAGAGAGAATCCGCGCGCGGGCGTGTCCAACTGGAGCGATGAGGCGCCGAGATCGCACAGGACGCCGTCGAGCGGGGTGAGCCCCTCTGCTTCCGCAGCGGCCGGCGCGTCGTCCATCCAGGACTGTCGGAGCACCGCGCGGTCGCCAAACCGTGCGAGTCGGTCGTGAGACACCGCGAGGGCATCCGGATCTGCGTCTGTGCCGAGCAAGCGCCCGTCGGGCGCGGAGGCCTCAAGCACCGCCGCGGCATGCCCGCCAAGCCCAACCGTCGCGTCGAGATAGCGGCCGCCAGGGGTCGCCTCGAGCATGGCCAGCGCCTCGTCGAGCATCACCGGGATGTGAGCCGCCGTCATGCTTCCGCCTCCTCATCGCCCGCGTCCGTGGCGATGATGCGGTCCAGGCCCTCGAGCAGCTCGGCGAAGACCTCGTCGACCTCGCTTGACTCCGCGGCCCAGGCGTCCTCGCTCCAGATTTCGAGGTACTCGCCCATCCCGACCACATTGGTCGCGCCGTCAATGCCCCGCGTCTCGCGCATCGCCACAGGAATCGTGATGCGGCCTTGTCGGTCGAGACTGACTTCCACGGCGCGACCGAACATCGCACGTCTGAGGAGGCGTGCCCGGCGGCTCTGATCAGCATGGTTCAAGCGCTCGTCCTTGATCCGCTCGTAGCCGTCGGCGGTGTGGAGCTCGATCTGATTGTCCGGGCCTGGCAGCAACACTCCGCCGTAACCGAACCCGCCGCGGAACTGCGAAGGGATCGCGAGCCGCCCGCGCTCGTCGATGCGGTGCTCGTAGGTGCCGGTGAACAGACGCTCTGGCATCTCGGAAGCCCTCAGCCGAATCCTCTTTTATGTTTAGTTCCCCATATTCCGCCCAACTGGTCGGCAAAAGCACCATAACCGAGTTCTGGATGGGAATGCAACCCCACATCTCGGAGTTTCTCGGGACTGCCTCGTCCTTGCCGGAGACCAGATGCTGGACTCTTGGCTACAGTTGCTCAGATGAATCAACGAACCGCAGCCGTGCTGACGCTCTCCGACGCAGGCGCGCGAGGCGAGCGCGAGGACACCTCTGGACCCGCGATTCGCGAGCGATTGGCAGGCCTCGGCATTACGGTCACCAAGCACATCGTGCAATCGGACGACCCCGACGGCATTGAGCGACGCCTCCGCGAATGGGTTGCGGACGGTGTCAACGTCATCATCACGACCGGCGGCACGGGCTTCGGCCCGCGCGATCACACCCCCGAGGCGACGCGGCGCGTGATCGAGCGCGACGCGCCCGGCCTCGCCGAGCTGCTGCGGATGGACGGTCTGCAGAACACACCGTTCGCCGCGCTGTCGCGCGGTCTCTGCGGGATCGCCCAGTCGACGTTGATCATCAATCTGCCCGGCTCAGAGAAAGCGGTGCGCGAGAACATGGACACACTCGCGCCCGTCTTGCCGCATGCGCTGCAACTGATCACCGGCGACACGGAGCACTAGCTGCGCCCGCTACACGAGGTGCATCCTCCGACATGCCAGTTCGCCGCGCGGCATGCGTAGACTGGATGTATGGCGAAACGCAGCGTCTCACGCGGGATAGCGGCGGCCCGACAACGCTTGGCGGCTGAGAGCGGCGTCGTGCTCAAGGACTGGGGCGGACGCCTGCCCGTCGCGCTGGTCTATCCCAACAGCTACTACCTGGGCATGTCCAACCTGGGCCTGCAGACCATCTACGGACTGCTCAACGACCGAGCGGACATCGTCTGCGAGCGCGCCTTCTACGATCCACCGCACAAATCCGAGCGAGGCGACGACCCATCCTTGGGCCCGGTCACGATTGAATCGCAGCGGCCGCTCGCCGACTTCCCCGTCGTCGCCTACACCCTGACCTATGAAATCGACTACTACCACGTCGTGCGATCGCTGCAGGCGGCGCAGATTGAGCCGCTCAGCATCAACCGCGACGACGGCGATCCATTGATCGTCGCCGGCGGCGCCGCCGTGATCACCAATCCGCTGCCGCTCGCCGACTGCTTCGACGCCTTCGTAATCGGTGAGGCAGAGCCGATCCTCGAAGAGCTGCTCGACACGCTGCAGGAGTACGCCTACAGCCCCCGCGCTGACCAACTCGACGCGCTCGCCCGGATTCCCGGGGTGTTCGTCCCCGCGCGCGGATCCGAAGGCGGCGTCGAGCGTCAGTGGGTGCGCGACATTGCCACGACGGAGGCCCGCTCGCTCGTCCTCACCGATGAGACCGAGTTCAACCAGATGACCCTCATCGAAGCCGCGCGCGGCTGCGGAAGGGGCTGCCGATTCTGCATCGCCGGCTACGTCTTCCGCCCGCCCCGCTACCGGCCGCTGGAGTCTCTCCTCAACCAGGTTGATGCCGGACTCGACCGCACGAATCGCGTTGGACTGCTCGGTGCGGCGGTCGCCGATCATCCGCAGCTGGCAGAACTCGCCGTCGAAACTGACAGGCGCGGCGGACGCGTCTCCGTCTCCTCGCTGCGGGTCGACAACCTGGCTCCCGAGCTGCTCGCCGTGCTCGCCCGCGGCGGGACCAGAACCGTCACCCTCGCTCCCGAGGCCGGCTCCGAGCGCATGCGCCAACGAATCAACAAAGCGGTCTCGGAAGAACAAATCATCGAGGCGGCCGACAAGGTCGGCGCGGCGGCCATGAATCGCCTCAAGCTCTACTTCATGATCGGCCTGCCTGACGAAGAGGATGAAGACGTGGAGGCGATGGCCACCCTCGGCCTCGCGATCAAGGAGCGCCTCGATGCGCACGGGCACGGCACCGAACTGGTCATGTCCGTCGGACCGCTCGTGCCCAAGCCGGCGACGGCATACCAGGAACTGGTCCAGTCGGACGCGGCCCTGGTCAAGCACCGTCAGCGAATCCTCGAGTCCGCCTTTCGCAAGACCGGCATCCGTCTGCGCGGTGACAGCCCGACGTGGGCCCGCATCGATGACATCTGTTCGCGCGCCGATCAGCGCTTGGCCCACGCCATCCTGGACATGCAGGCGCCATCGGCGGGCGAGTGGATGCGAGCGGCGGCGCTTTGGAATCTCGACGGCCCGCTGCCTTGGGGCGGCGGACCCACGCCGTGGTCCGCCGTCGAAACGGGCATCTCCGCTCGCTTCTTCGAGCGCGAACTGTCCAAGCACCAACGCGAGAAGGCGACGATCGCCTGTCCGCCGCCCGAAATCGGCTGCAACATGTGCGGCGTCTGCGGCGGCAACGAAATCCCCTCCTACTCGCCCACCATCATCCCGCTCGACCTCGTCGAGCAGGAGTCCTCGGTCGGAGTCTGAGGTGTCCATCGCCGACAACCTGGAGCGCGTGAACGAGCAGATCGCATCAGCCAGCCTGCGCGCCGGCCGCGATCCGGCGGACGTCTCGCTGATCGCCGTGTCCAAGACGTTCCCCGCCGAAGCCATCGCGGAAGCGTCTGCCGCCGGCCACCGCCAGTTCGGCGAGAACCGCGTCCAGGAGGGTCTGACCAAACTGGATCAGCTGCAAGAGCTCCGCGTCGAGGTGGATCTGCACCTGATCGGCCACCTGCAGCGCAACAAGGCGCGCCACGCCGGGTCGTTCGCATCGGTCCAGTCCGTCGACAGCGTGCGCCTGGCTGAGGCAATCTCCCGCCGACTCGATCGCACGCTGCCGATCATGCTGGAGGTCAATGTCGGCCAGGAAGCCACGAAGAACGGCTTCACCGTTGATGAGACGCCAGCCGCCTGCGAGCAGATTTGCGAGTTGCCCAACCTGTCGGTGACCGGACTGATGACCATTGCGCCGGAGGTCGCGGACGCCGAGTCCGTCCGCCCCGTCTTCCAGCAACTGCGCGAGCTCGCAGAACGCCTGCAGCTACCGGAGCTGAGCATGGGTATGTCCAACGACTACGCTGTCGCCATCGAGGAAGGCGCCACCATGGTGCGAATCGGCCGCGCGATCTTTGGCCAGCGTGGAGCACAGCCATGAGCCCGCCCGCAGTCTCCGCTGAAGCCCTCGGAGATGGGTCAGGCGTTCGCATCACGGTCATCGGCGGCGGCACGATGGGCGCCGCCTTCAGTCGAGCGGTCAAGGACGTCGTGCTCGGCTCGCCCAGCGATCTCACCGTCTGTGAAGCGCTCCCAGAGCGCCGCGACTGGCTCATCAGCGAGTTCCCAGACATCAACGTCACTGACAGCTTCAGCCAGGCCGTTGACGGTGCCGATGTCGTGTTTCTGTCCGTCAAGCCGCAGGACCTGTCATCGTTGAGCCGCGAGAGCGATGTCAGCGGGAAACTGGTCATCTCAATCCTGGCTGGTTCCACGATCGCTGAGATCACGGCCGCCACCGGCGCCGATCGCGTCGTCCGCGCGATGCCGAACACTCCCGCCCAAATCGGCGACGGCTTCACCGCCTGGACTGCGACGCCCGGCGTCTCAGAGGACGAACGGGTCCTGGTCCGTGACCTGATCGAGGCGATGGGCGACCAGCTCTACGTCAGCGACGAGTCGGTCATCGACAAAATCACCGCGGTCTCGGGCAGCGGCCCGGCCTATGTCTTCCTCGCCATCGAGGCGATGATCAACGGCGCCGTCCAGATCGGGCTGCGGCCCGACGATGCGCGGCGGATGGTCCTGCAGACGGTCATCGGCGCGGCGCGGTTCGCCCAGCGAACGGGTCAGCATCCCGCAGTGCTCAAGGACATGGTCACGTCGCCGGGTGGCACAACCGCGGCTGGTCTGCGAGTGTTGGAACAGCGGGCGGTACGCGCGGCGCTGATCGACGCGGTTGCTGCCGCCCACCAACGTGCCGAGGAGTTGGGTCAGTCATGAGCGATGCACTCGTCGTCATTGGCAGCGCCATCCAAATCTACTCGTTCGTCTTGCTCGCCAGAGTGCTGATGAGCTGGGTTCCAATGTTCACCAATCGCCCGCTCGATCCGTACAACCCGCTGGTCAAGTTCCTGCTCGACGTGACAGAACCGGTCCTCGCGCCGCTGCGTCAGGTCTGCGTGGTGGGCATGATCGATCTGTCCCCGCTGGTGGCGCTGATTGGTCTGCAAATCCTCAGCGGCATCATCCTTGGCGCTGCCTGAGCCGTTGTCACGTGGCGCTCAGATATTCCTAGAACATATGCTTGACACCGCACGCGTGTTCGCTTAGCGTGCGCAGCACGGGCGTTCGCACAACAGCCACCACAGCCGAATCCCCGTGAGGAGTGCGCATATTATGGCAACCACCGACACCATCGATCCCCAGACGCTGGCCGAACCGCAGGAGCCGCTACCCATGACGACCGACACCCCGTTTGAACTGACCAGCAACGAGCCGCCACCCGCCGTCACCGAACTGCTCGGTGACATGGAACGCCGCTTCGGCGAAGGCGCGCTCATGCGGATGGGTGACGCCAGCAGACGCATGACCGTCGAGGGCATTCCCACCGGCGCACTCTCGCTCGACGTGGCGCTGGGCATCGGCGGACTGCCCCGTGGCCGCATCGTCGAGATCTACGGGCCCGAATCGGCCGGAAAATCCAGCGTCGCCCAGCACGTCATCGCCGAGGCGCAGCGGCTCGGCGGCCAAGCCGCCTACGTCGATGTCGAGCACGCCCTCGACCCCGAATTCGCCACCCGGCTCGGCATCGACATCTCGCAGCTGCTCATCGCCCAGCCCGACACCGGCGAACAAGCGCTGGAAATCGCCGAGGCGCTCGTCCGCAGCAACGCGATCGACGTGGTCGTCGTGGACTCCGTGGCCGCACTCGTCCCGCGCGCGGAGATTGAAGGCGAGATGGGCGACGTTCAAGTCGGCCTGCAGGCGCGGCTCATGTCGCAGGCGCTGCGCAAGCTCACCGGCGTCGTCTCGCGCTCCAAAACCGTCCTGATCTTTATCAACCAGCTGCGCGAGAAGGTGGGCATCGTCTTCGGCAACCCCGAAACAACGCCCGGCGGCCGCGCGCTCAAGTTCTACTCCTCCGTGCGTATCGAGCTGCGTCGCGCCGAGACCCTGAAGGACGGTCAGGACGTGATCGGCTCGCGCGTCCGCGCCAAAGTCGTCAAAAACAAGGTCGCGCCGCCATTCCGCCAGGCAGAGTTTGACCTCATGTTCACACCCAACGAATACGGCATCTCCAAGACCGGATGCCTGATCGACCTCGGCACCGCGCCGTCGCCCGGTGCATCGTCGACCGATCCAACCGTGATCCGCAAACAGGGCACCTTCTACTCATACGGAGAGACCCGCATGGGACAGGGCCGCGAGCGAACCAAGGCATTCCTGCGTGAGCACCCTGAAATGGCGCAGGAGATCGAGACGCAGATCCGCGTCGCCCACGGCGTACCCAATCCCGCAACGCTGGAAGTCGGAGCGGATGGCGCAGACACCGCGCCCATCGCCAAGCCCGCGCCGAAGAAGAAGGGCCGGCGTGCGAGCTAGCCATGCCCACGATCGTCTCCATTCGGCCGTCCGGCGCCGCGACCGTGATCACGCTCGACGACCACAGCGACTTTCGCTGTACTCGCGAGTTTGCCGCACGGTCGCGGGTCAGCCGCGGCCAACAGATCGACGCGGTCATTCTCGAGCGGCTGCGCCAACAGGCATCCTTCGACCTGGCGTACTCCGAGGTGGCCCGCCTCCTGCGCAAGCAGAAGTACAGCTGCCGCGAAATCGCCCAGCGCCTGTCTCAAGCGGGGTGCTCGCGAACCGATATCCACGCCGCCATCGACGAGTTGGCCCCGGCCGGGCAGTCCGACATCGACATCGCGGCATCGTTGACGCACGATCGTTGGCGGCGGGAGTCACAGCGCGATGGCGCGACGAGTTGGCAGGACTTCCGCCGCCGCCAGGCAGGCCGCTTGGCGATGCGCGGCTTTTCTCCCGGCGCCATTTCAGCGGCGCTGGCGGAGATCCGCGACCAGCACGACGCAGCGTCAGTAGCGCGAGATTGATTGCGGGCGTAGTCTGAAGGGCAGCGAGATGCCGATGCGAGCGGACACGATCAACATTCGTCGCTCGACACGGCGGAACCAAGATGTCAACCAGAGCACGTCCAGGCAGCGCACCTGCGATGCCAACACCAATGAGTCGAGGACAACATGTTGGGAGCCCTTATGCGGCTCCTGCGCGGTGGGCCCGATCCGCGGATTGCGGCCCAGTTGGAAGCCGAACGCATTCTTCAACAGGCCCGGGAACAGGCCGATCGAGAGGCACGTGAACGGCTCGCGGACGCGCAGGAACAAGCAGCAGCGGAACGGGACCAGATTCTTGCCGATGTGCGCGGCGCGCGGGACGACCTGCAACGCGCCGTTGACCGACTCGACCGGCGCGAGGCGTCGATCGAGGATCGCGGTCGGGCGCTCGACGACCGCGACGACAAACTCAACCGGGAACAAGACCGTCTGCAACAGCGCACTGAGCAGCTCGCGCAGCGCGAGGCCGAGCACGACCAACGGCTCGAGGAGATCTCGGGACTGACCCGCGACGAAGCTCGCACACACCTCTTCGAGGAAGTCGAGCGCGAAGTCTCGGAGGAGTCCGGCCGACTCGTCCGCGAGGCGGAGCAGAAGGCGAAGGACGAAGCCGACGCGCGTGCCCGCAAGATCGTCGCCACCGCGATCCAGCGGGTCGCTTCGGAGGTCACCTCCGAATCCACCGTGTCCGTCGTGCAGATCCCGTCAGACGACATGAAGGGCCGCATCATTGGCCGCGAAGGCCGCAACATCCGTGCGCTCGAAGCCGCGCTTGGCTGCGACCTGATCATCGACGACACGCCCGACGTGGTCACCGTCTCGGGATTCGACCCAGTCCGGCGCGAAGTGGGACGGCTGTCGCTGAGCAGGCTCGTCTCGGACGGCCGCATTCATCCCACTCGGATCGAGGAAACCGTCAACAAGGCGCAACGCGACGTTGAACAGATCATCCGCGATGCCGGCGAGGAAGCCGCGATCGAGGCTCACTGCAGCGGCTTGCCGCGCGAGATGCTGGACATCTTCGGCCGTCTCCGCTTCCGCACAAGCTATGGCCAGAACCAACTCCGCCACGCCGTCGAGACCGCGCACATCGGCGCGATGATCGCGCAGGAACTGCATGCGGACGTGGAGATCACCCGGCGCGGATCGCTGCTCCACGATGTCGGCAAGGCGATCGACCATGACGTCGAGGGGACGCACGCGATCATCGGCGGCGAACTGGCGCGGCGATTCAAGATGTCGGAAGAGATCGCGCACTGCATCGAGGCACATCACGACGAGGTCGAGCTGCGCACCGTCGAAGCGATCATCGTGCAGATGGCCGACGCGATTTCGGGCGGTCGGCCGGGCGCGCGGCGCGAATCGGTCGAGCGCTACATCGAACGGCTGCGATCACTGGAGAGCATCGCCACGTCCTTCGAGGGCGTCGGCCAGGCGTATGCGATCCAGGCGGGGCGCGAAGTGCGCGTCGTGGTCGACCCGCGCGAGGTGGACGACCTCGGGGCGATGCGGCTCGCGCGTGACATCTCCAAGCAGATCGAAGAGTCGCTGCAGTATCCCGGCCAGATTCGGGTCACCGTGCTGCGCGAGACCCGCGCGGCCGAGTACGCGCGCTAGCGAACGAGCCCGTATGGCCCGGCTCGACCTGCACATGCACAGCACCCACTCGGACGGACGCCGCACGCCTGCTTGGGTGATCCAGCAAGCGGCCGCCAATGGGGCTGAGTTGGTCGCGCTGTCCGACCATGACACGCTTGCCGGCGTCGCGGAGGCCCGTGAAGCGGGCCAACCGCTCGGCGTCGCCGTCGTGCCGGCTGTCGAGATCAGCGTCATCGACGAGGCGCTCGGCGAGCTGCATGTGCTTGGCTATCTCCCGGCGCAGGGCGACTGGGCCGACCTGGAAGCGCAGCTATCTGTGTATCGCGACGAGCGGCTCGGCCGAGCCCGCCGCACGATCGATGCGCTGCGCGCACTCGGTGCGCCTGTTGACAAGGACTCCGTCATCCGTCACGCCAACGGCGGCGTGGTCGGTCGTCCGCACATCGCTCGGGCGCTCGTTGACGCGGGACATGTGGCGACCGTACAGGAGGCGTTTGATCGCTACCTGCACAATGGTGGGCCCGCATTCGTTCAGCGCTCGGTCCTGAGCGTGCAGGAATCCGTCGAACTGATTCATGCGGCCGGTGGCATCGCCTCGCTCGCCCATCCGACGCGCTATGCGGAGACCGAGGCGTCCATTGTGTCCTTCGCGGCGGCCGGCGGGGACGGTGTTGAGGTCTACTACCGCAACGATCCGCCCGACGTGGTGGCGCACGGCGAGCGGCTGGCGAGCAGGCTTGGGCTCGCGGCCACCGGCGGCAGCGACTTCCATGGCATCCACCCTGACGAGTTGCCGCCCGCTGCAGCGCCGATGCCAGACTCGGCGGCCGACCGACTGATGGAGCTGATCAAGGACTTCGCGTCATGACCGACTACCAGTTGCCACTCGATGTTCGCGGGATACGGCGGATCATCCCGCACCGCTCGCCGATTCTGCTCGTTGACCGCGTGATTGAGCTCGAGCCGGGCCAGCGCGCGGTGGGGATCAAGAACGTCACGGCCAACGAGTGGTTCTTTGCGGGCCACTTTCCCGACCACCCGATCATGCCCGGTGTGCTGATCGTCGAGGCGCTGGCGCAGGTTGGCGCGGTGGCGGCGCTGTCGGCGGACGAGTTTCGGGGCAAGCTCGGTCTGTTCGCCGGCATCGACGGCGTCCGCTTCCGACGCCAGGTCGTGCCGGGCGATCAGCTGCAGCTGGAGGTTGAGATGGAGCGGCTGCGGCGCGGGATCGGACGCGCGACGGCGAAGGCGACCGTCGACGGCGCGATTGTGGCGGAGGGGCGGCTGACGTTTGCGCTGGTCGATCCGCCTGAGGACGGCTAGCCCACGATCCAGTCGGCCAGCGAGGCAGGGAGCCAGTTAGATGGCGGCCCAGAGCGCGAGGACCAGCCCGACGCTGGCGACGGTCGTGATCGCAATCCAACGCAGGTCACCGCGGACGTAGTGGAAGTCGTGCATCGCGGCGGCGGCGCGGGCTCGTCGGTCGCGGCGCTGGACGGCGCCGCCGGTGACGCCGCCACGCGGGCCGCCAGCGGACCCGGGTCCGGCACGGCGCAGCGGTTGCTGGACGTTGCCGCTCAGCGCGGCGCCGACGGGAGCGTCGGCCGCGCCGGCTTGTGCGGTCGGCAGGCGGTCGTCTCGACCGCGCTGACCGCGCCGTCCTTGTGGGCGCGCCGCTCGCTGGGCTCGATTGGTTCCGCCACGACCCCGTCTCGATCCGCGTGCCATCTGCAACCTCCGACGCTCTCTGCTCACTCTATTGGCAGTTGCCGAGAGCTGCCAGTCGGAGTAGGATGTGGGGGACGGCCCCGTGGTGTAGCGGCCTAACACGCCACCCTGTCAAGGTGGAGAGCGGCGGTTCGAATCCGCTCGGGGTCGCCATCAATTGCGCCTCGAGGCGCGCCTGTCCGCCAGTCGCAGGGGGAATGCCCGCGTTGGTTCCGGTGACTCGAGCTGTCAGCCTAACTACTCGCATTTGTAGTAGGCAATGCGCTCGAAAACTTCCCATCGAGGCTCGCCGGCTTCACCTCCCGACAGGGCGAGCATCACTCCCACGCTGCCTAACAATGGAATCCCCCGTACGGATGTGACCGTATCCCCTCTCGCTCACTGTACGCGACGAACGTGACGCTAGCCCCTTGCATGTGAATGTCGTCAACCTCCTCAAACGCATGGCTATGTTCTTCCAGATGTGCTATGGCTTTCTCGGAAGGAGCGCCGTTGTCGTGTTCTGAGGCAAGTTCGAAACTGTAGCCGCTCGCGTCCAGTGCCGAGCTCTCTGAATTCCGACACACATCCTCGCCGTGAATTGCTACCACCTCATTGTTAAGCTGTATCTCAATCTGAGCAATCGGCAGATGGGCGATCGCCAGCGCCAGCCTGTCCCGGCTCGGGTGAGCCAGACAGCCAGAGCTGCCATCACGATGACGACCAGAATGATTGCCTGAAACAGCCGGTTGCGTGTGAGTCTGGAAACGGTTGCTGAAATTGTAAAGCTCTCTCTTTGCTCTGGTTTCGCGAGTGCTCACGGTACGTACATAGTGTCTGCATCTTCTCTATCATGCAGCTCCTCGATGTAGCTACGATGGTCGGTCAGGCCAAGCGTAGCTTGGCGATGCCTGTCCTCTCCGAAGTCGTTTACCAGGTGTCGATGTAGGGGCGTTTCTTGCCTTGACGCTTTGTTGTTGGCGGGAGGCGTTTGAGGCCGTTGGCGATCCAGGTTCTGGTTGCCGCGGGATCAATAACGTCGTCAAGTCCGCCGCCGGCGGCCGCGTTGACGGCTTTGGCGTTGTTGTACGCACGATCGACCATCTTCTCGTACGTTGTAATCCGCTCCTCAGCGTCCTCAATGGCAATCAACTCTTTGCGATAGCCAAGTTTCACTGATCCTTCGATGTTCATACCGGCAAACTCTGCGGTGGGCCAGGCGACGGTGAAGAATCCGACCAGCGAACTCGCGCCGCACATGGCCTGGACGCCGAGGCCGTAGGCCTTGCGGACGACGACACCGAAGAGTGGGACGCTGAGGTTGGCGCCGGTGTTGAACATCCTCGCGCAATGGCGGACGAGGGCCGTGGCTTCGACATCGGGTCCGACCATCATCCCGGGGCAGTCCATGAGGCTGAGCACGGGGATATCGAAGGCGTCGCAGAGCTGCAGGAAGCGGGCGCCCTTGTCGGAGCCGTCGGAGTCGATGGCGCCGGCGAGATGGTGCGGGTTGTTGGCGATCACGCCGATCGGTTGGCCTTCGACGCGGATGAAGGCGGTGATGATGCCGATGCCGAACTTCTCGCGAATCTCGAGCACGGAACCTTCGTCCGCGATGGTGTCGATAATCTCGCGCATGTCGTAGAGGCGCAGGCGGTTCTCAGGCACGATGTGACGCAGTTGGCGCTGATCGGGCGCAGTCCACTCCTTGACGGGTCCCTGGAAGTAGCTGAGGTACTGCTTGGCAACGTCGGTTGCTTCTTCCTCGTCCTTGCAGAGGATGTCGACGACGCCGTTGGGCACCTGGAAGGACATTGGTCCGACCTCTTCGGGGGTGTAGATGCCGAGTCCGCCACCCTCGATCATGGCGGGTCCGCCCATCGCGACGGTGGAGCCTTCTGTGGCGATGATGATGTCGCAGCAGGCGAGCAGCGCGGTGTTGCCGGCGAAGCAGCGTCCGTTGGTGACGCCGACCAGCGGGACGAGGCCGGAGAGCTTGCTGAACTGGGTGAAGGTGTAGGTGTCGAAGGCGACGCCGGGTCCGGTGCGGTCGTCCCCGGGTCGTCCGCCGCCACCTTCGGTGTAGAAGACGATCGGGAACTGGAAGCGGCGGGCCATCTCGAACATGCGGTCCTGCTTGTAGTGGTTGCGGCCGCCCTGGGTGCCGGCGAGCACGGTGTAGTCGTAGTGGACGACGATGGCGCGGGCGTCGCGCTCGTCGTCGAAGAGGTCGCCGTTGATGGTTGCGGTACCGGCGAGCAGGCCGTCGCTGGGCGTGCGTTCGCGCAGCTGCTCGTCGGTGTTGCGCTGATGTTGTCGGGCGACGATCAGGGGCCAGTACTCCTGGAAGGAGCCTGGGTCGACGAGCTGTTCGATGTTCTCGCGGGGCATGCGATAGCCGCGTGCGCGGCGTTTGGCGACGGCCTCTTCGCGTTGCTCGTCCAGGGTGAAGGCGTGGCGGTCGACATTCTCCTGGAGATCGGGACGGATGTAGTCGGGGTCGATGGCCTCGCCGACGCCGATGGCCTCGACCGAGACCTCAGCTTCGCGGATGAAGACGAGCGGGAACCCCTCGCGAATGACGTCGCCGACGGCGCAGGCGACGGCCTGGATGACGCCGTCGCGGTCGGCGGCGACGACGTGCTCCATTTTCATCGCTTCCATGGCGACGAGGTCCTGTCCCTCGCGGACTTCTTGTCCTGGTTCGACCATGATTGAGACGATGGTGCCCTGGATGGGCGCGGGCAGCCCGACCGAACCGTCCGGGCCGGACAGATCGGGCGCATCTTCATCGACGAGCGGCGAGGTCTGCTCAGCCTTGACACGTTGATCGTGCTCGAAAAGGGCGAGCGGGTCTCGCGAGTCGACTCTCGCGCCGGCGAAGCCGGTGTCGGCGGCGGGCGCCTCGGCGGAGCGATAGCGAAGTCGTGGGGCGCCGTTGGTTGATGCAAGGCTGGCCATGTGCTCGTCGACCCAGCGGGTGTGGACGCGTCCGGCGGCGAGGTCGTTGTGTTCGAGGACGTTCGTGAGGAAGGGAATGTTGGAGGCGACGCCTTCGATGCGGAACTCGGAGAGCGAGCGCAGAGAGCGGGTGATGGCGTCCTCGAACCGGGGCGTGGGCGAGTGAGCGATCACTTTGGCCAGCAGTGAATCGAATGCGGTCGAGGTCTGGTAGCCGGCGTAGCCAAAGCCATCGGTGCGAACACCGGGTCCTGAGGGGGCTTCGTAGGCCTTGAGGATGCCGCTCGCGGGGCGGACTGCGCCATCGGCGGTGAGCGTTTCGAGATTCACACGGGTCTGGATGGCGAAGCCGCGGGGACGCAGCAGAGCGGGGTCGCTGATGCCGAGCGTGTCGATCGTGTCGCCTTGTGCGACGCGCAGCTGGGACTGGACGAGGTCGACGCCGGTGACCTGCTCGGTGACGGTGTGTTCGACCTGCAGGCGGGCGTTGGCTTCGAGGAAGTAGAAGCGTCCGTCGGCGCCGTTGGATGCGTCGAGCAGGAACTCAAACGTGCCGAGCGAGGAGTATCCGACGTCACGGGCGAGGCGGACGGCGGCGTCGACGATGGCGTCGCGGATGGCTGGTTCGAGGTGCGGTGCGGGGGCGATTTCGACAATCTTCTGGAATCGGCGCTGGACGGAGCACTCGCGCTCCCAGAGGTGGGCGACGGCGCCGTGCAGATCGCCGATGACCTGGACCTCGATGTGTCTGGCGCGGGGAATGAGCTGTTCGACGTAGAGCGCGCCGGAGCCGAAGGCGGAGCGGGCCTCAGACTCGCAGCGTTGCCAGGCGGCGTCGAGGTCGTCGAGGCTGTTCACGGCGCGAGAGCCGCGTCCGCCACCGCCGGCGACCGCCTTGAGCATGATCGCGGCCGGATCGCCGCTAGCAGCCGAGATCGCGGCCATGAAGGATCGGGCCTCGTCGAGCGTGACGGTTTCGTCCGAGCCTTCAATCACAGGTACGCCGGCCTCACGGGCGGCCTGGCGGGCGCGTACCTTGTCACCGAAGAGGTCGAGCAGATGGGGAGTTGGTCCGACGAAGGTGATGCCGGCATCGCGGCAGCGTCGAGCGAACTCGGCGGACTCCGCGAGGAATCCGTAGCCAGGATGGACAGCGTCGGCGCCGGCTGACTGCGCGGCGGTGATCAGGCCGTCCATGTTGAGGTACGCGGGCACGCCCTGCCCGTCGAGGGGGACGGCTTCGTCGGCGACGTGGCGATGCAGCGAGTTGTCGTCGTCTTGCGAGTACACGGCCACGCTGCCGATGCCGAGGTCGGAAGCGGCGCGGGCGACGCGGATGGC
>JAJEBU010000097.1 GCA_022822375.1 Dehalococcoidia bacterium | reverse complement strand
GGCTCTCCGACGTTGGCGCTGCCGCCGGCCGGCGGGTCCCAGCGAAGCTCTGACATGTTCGCCGCCCTTCCCCTCTGACTCGCGTCGTCTGCGCTCGCGACGGCGCGATCTGTATCATCGCAGCCAGTGGCGTCGCGTGTCACGATGCACAGCGTATCGGGCGCGACGCGCGGAACAGGGAGGCCACCATGCCAGCCGTTGCCGGTTACAGCCACGTCGCCATTTGCGTCTCCGACGTCGAAGCCTCGAGACAGTTCTACGGCGAGCAGCTCGGACTGGGCGAGATCGACCGGCCTGACTTCGGATTCCCCGGCGCCTGGTACGAAGTGGGCGCGCTGCAACTGCACCTGATGCAGCGCGACCTGAACCAGGATGTCGAGGGCATCGGTCCGCACTTCGCGCTCTACGTCCCCACCGACGATTTCCTCGGTGAGGTCGAGCGGCTGCGTTCCGACGGAGTGTCGATCATGGTCGAGCCCAGACAGCGCGAGAATGACGGCATCTGGGCTGCCTTCTGCACCGACCCGGACGGCAACATCATCGAGCTCACCGACATGGGACCCGACCACCACAAGTAGCGGCCGCGTCGGAGGGGCCAGTCAGAGTGAGTCCTCGACTCACGGGGAAGTCACGTGATCCTCGCGTAGAGTGAACGGGTGACTCCACCAGTGCCGACGGTCTTGATCTGTCCCGGCCAGGGCGCGCAACGCGCTGGCGGGGTGACCGATCTCGCAGGTTCCTTCGAACAACTCAGCGAGGCCGGTCGCGACGCATTCCAGCTGGCCGCATCGATCACCGGCTGCGACCTCTGGCAGTTAGGACTGAGCGAGGACGCTGCAGACGAGGCCGCCCTGCGGCGGCCCTCGCTGCTCCAGCCGTTCCTCGTCGCGTGGGCAGCGGCAGAGTTTGCGCGCGCCGCTGAACAGATCGGCCCGTTGGGATTCGTCACCGGACACTCGAGCGGGATGAACTCCGCGATGGCCCTCGCCGGCGCCGTGGAGTTGGACACCGCAATCCAGTTCGCTCACGACTGCGGACGTTCGATGGATCGCGACTGCGACGAACAGCCCGGCGGACTGCTCGCCTTGGTTGGCGCTGGACGCGAGACCGCGATTGCCGTTGCCGAGCGATCGGGTGCGGCGCTGGCCAATCACAACGCCCCCGACCAGACCGTGCTGGGCGGCAGCTTCACGTCGCTCACCGCGGCCGCCGAGCTCACCGCCGCATACGATTGCCAACCCGTCGAGCTGCGCGTCGCCGGGGCGTTTCACACACCATCGTTCGCACAGTCGGATCGCGCCAACCGCGCCCTGATTGACGCGCTACCGATCCGTGAACCATTCACGCCGATCGTCGGCAATCACACGGGACAGCTCATCTCCACTGCCGAGCAGCTGCGCGACGAACTGCGCGATCAGTACGTGCGCCCCGTCGAGTGGCAGAGTGTGCTGCACACCCTGCACAGCTGCGGCGTGCGGCGCTTTATCTCGCTCGGACCGGGCAACGTGATGGCCGGCCTCGTGCGACGCTTTGGACGTTCGCTGCCCGATCCAATTCGCATTCAACGCGTCAGTCAGTTCAAAACATCTGGAGGAGCCCAACATGAGCCGTTATGAGTCTGACTTCATCCTCACGACCACCCGATCAGTCCGCTTGCGCCTGGACTTCGAGCGTCCGATCGAGCCTGAGCTGATCAACGAGTGTCTGGAAGTCGCGCTGCAAGCGCCCACCGCGTCGAACTCGCAGCAGTGGCAATGGCTGGTGATCACCGACCCAGAGAAGATTCGTGGCGTGGCCGACATCTACCGCGACAGCTTCATGCAGCTGGCCGCGATGCGCGCTGACGATGGTCCGCGTTGGCCGGAAGGCGATTCGCGCCGCGCCGCTGAGCCGGGCGTGACCCGATCGGCCACCTACCTGGCCGAGAACATGCACCGATGTCCCGCGCTGCTGATCGCCTGCATCAACGGACGCGTAGAGGACGCCGGTCCGATGGCGCAGGCTGGCACCTATGGATCGATCATTCCCGGCGCCTGGTCGTTCATGCTCGCCGCTCGCTCGCGAGGGATCGGCATGGCCTGGACCACGCTCCACTTGCGTGACGAGTCGCGTTCACGCGATCTGCTGGGGATTCCTGCCGACGTCACCCAGGCCGTGCTGCTGCCGATGGCCTACTTCACCGGCTCGGAGTTCAAGCAAGGCCCGCGCATTCCGCTCGAGCAGGTGGTGCACTGGAACGAGTGGGGTCAGCGCACGCCCGAGGCGTGATCGGCCGTCGTGCGACGACGGCTACTCGCCTGCCGGAAGCGGCTACTCGCCTGCCGGTGACGGCTACTCGCCGGGCGGGCGCTGGAAGCCCACGCCGTGATCGATGCCATCGGTGACCCCATCGTCGTAGCCCTGCCGCCATGCAGCCGAGGCGTCCGATTCCTGCGCAGCTCGTTCGGCGTCGCGGCGGCCGGCCATGACCCCCGTGAACCAGCTGTCTGGATTGGGCAGTCGATCAAGCATCAGCCATTCTGACGCCTCTCGTCCGCGCTGGAATCCAGCCTCGGCCTCCGCCTCCTCAGCGCCGGCCATCCGAGCGTCGACTTCGAGCGATGCCGTCTCCTGCCCGCGCGCTCTCGCGTCCGCGACATCATGCTCCGTCGGTCCGCGATCGAACACGCCCAGCGCGCCGCCCGCGCCCACCGTCAGCAGTACGCCCCCGGCGAACGACACGACCAGTGCGAATGCAACGCGAGGCTTCAAGTGTCACCGCCCCACTTCACGCCAGGCATCCCAGAGCCCGACGTCAGCTTGCCGTCGACGAGATCGCGGCCGTGTTGATAGCCGGCCATCCAGCCCTGCCAATAGCTGGCGTCAACTCCGCGCTCGACGGAAGCGCGGCCGATCTCATAGCCGCCTTCCCAGCTGAATCCGTCAATCACTGCTCGCTGAATCTCTGGCGCCATGCTGTTGCCCACTTCATAGCCCTCGTCATAATGTTCCCGCCAGATGTCGTCGAGGCGCGCCTCCCATTCGGCTTGCGCCCCGACTTCGCCTGTGTCGTACCCCTCGCGGTACGCCGTACTGACATCCAAATCCGTCGGCCCGCTGTCGAACAGGTCCGTGCTGAGCCCGACCACGCCGACGCTGATGACACCGAGCACGAATGCCAGCAGCATCCAGAGCGGAAGCGATGCGCCTTCCGGCCGCCGGTCTTGCGGCAGCTCCTCAAGGACTCCCGTCGGCTCCGGCCTCGGACGCCAGCTCGTGTCCTGCTGCAGGCTTGGCTTGCGGCTCGGCGGTTGCCAGTTCGGACTCGTCACCCGGCATCACCCGCCTCCCGCTGGCGCGGCGGCCGGCATCGGCTCGAGCTGGCCAGGCGCGATCTGCGTCCAGCCCATCACGCGGCCAAGCATGAGCGCCGCGAGCGCGACCAACGCTCCAACCGAGGCCACCCAGAAGATCATTTCCACATCAAAGAACGATCCCACGATCGCGACCAGGAACGACGCCACGGCGCCGACGTCCCAGGCCAGCTGGAACACCGCAGTCGCGCCGCCGCGCTGATTGGCCGCCACTCGGTCGACGGCCAACGCCAGCAACCCGGTATGTGCGCCGCCCATGCCGATGCCGGTCAACAGTCCCGCCGCCCAGAGCATCGGAGCCGTATCCGACTGCGCCACCATGGCCATCCCGGCGCAGGTCGCGATCAGTCCAGGAATGATCACCGGCACGCGGCCGAGACGATCGGAGACGCGTCCCGCCAGCGGACGCGACAGCATGGCGCCGATCCCGGAGAACGTGAAGAAGAGCGCGACAAAGCCCAGATCCCGGTGGTCCTGATCGGCGAGTGGCTCCAGGAACGCCGCCGCGACGGAAAATCCCAGCGTGACGCTGAGGAAGACCAGCATCGGAAAGATCGCGCGCGGCGGGAGCAGGGACTTGATCGACACCGGCGGCGCCTGACCCTGGCTCGGCGGCTCCTTCTGGACCAGGGTGATGAGCAGCGACACCGCCGCAGTGCTCGCACCCAGGATCAACACGCCGTCGAAGCCTCCGAAGGCGGCCACCGCCGCTCCTGCGAACGGCGACGCCCCCTGCGAAAAGCTGGTCGAAAGTCCGAAGAATCCCAAGCCCTCGCCGCGACGCGGACCCGGGACGATCTCCGCCACCATCGATCCAGCCGATGTCGGGTAGGCCGCCATGCCGATGCCCTGCACGCAGCGCAGCCCGAACAACGCCCACAGATTGTCGGTGAACAGCATCAGCAGGAACGAGCCGATGAACATCAGCAGCGCCACACGCATCTGCAGCACTCGGTGCCCGGCGTCGCTCCACCGCCCCACAAAGGGACGCAGCACGATCGTGATCATCGCGTACCCGCCGACCACGAGTCCGACCTCGAAGAGGTTGAAGCCGAGATCGGTCATCTCGCGCGGCAGCGTCGTGGTCAGATAGAAAAAGCAAGCGAAGAACGACGCCGTGCCCAGCAAGGAGAAGACGAACTGAACGGTCCAGAGCGGTGGACGCTGTGGTGGCAGCCCGGCCGCTCGAGCCAGGCTGCGCAGCAGGCTGTGCTGCGGCGCCGATCTCGCGGTCAGCCAGTCTTGCGGACCCGGACGCGGCGCCGCGCCGTCGATGCTGGTCACGGGCGCCTCCCCGTCTTGCCGGCCTAGAACTCGGGCGGACCAATCTCCGCGAGCGCATCCTCTGCGTGTCCGTTCGTGCGCGCGCAGAGATGCGACGTGCCCTCCAACGGTTGCTTGCAGAGCGGACACGCGGGGCGGCCGCCGGCCAGGGTCTGCTCGGCCTGGACGGTGAAGCGGCGCGCTTCGCGGCGGCCTAGATCAACCCGGATCGTGGGCGGGGGATTCGCGGCATCCGCCTCGACGTCAGTCGCAAAGAAGGTGATCAGGTCCGCGTCCTCGTCGTAGCCCAGCGCAAGGCGGCCGGCCAGAAAGTCATGCGTGGCGCGGTCGGGGAACGGCTCCAGTGGCCGCGGCGACGGCTTGCGTCCCTCGCCGGGGCGGCGGTTGCGCGTCAGCAGCTGTTCGATCGCTTCGGACAGGGCCGAGACCTGGGTCTTCTCGCACCAGATCGAAGCGGTGACATCGCCGGCGGTCACGCGCAGACGGAAGCGACGCTGACCGGGCGGGCCGATCGCCTCCGCCTCCAGCACATCCGCCGCACCCAGGTCATGCTCGGCGCCGTTTGCCATGCACCCAGTATACCCGCGGCCCGCAGTCTGCCTCGGGACCTGCCCCGCGTCACCATCGATCTGCGCATTGGCCGGTATGCGCAATGGCTATGATCGCTGAGACGACCGAACCGATGCATCGGGGGACAATCATGCCAGTCGAAATCGGCCAGCCTGCGCCAGACTTCACGCTGATGGACGGCGATCGCAAGGAACACACGCTGTCCGACTACCGCGGACAGCCGGTCGTCGTGGCCTGGTACGTGCTCGCCTTCACCGGCGGTTGAACGAACGAACTGAGCCGCTTTCAGGAACTCCACAGCGAGTTTCAGGAAGCGGGTGTCCAGGTACTGGGCGTTTCCGTCGACTCCCCCTTCGCCAACGGCGCGTACGCGCTCGAACTGGGACTCGAGTTCCCGCTGCTGGGCGACTTTCCCTGGGGTCGGACTGGCAAGGCGTGGGGCATTCTCAACGAAGAACGCGGCATCACGGCGCGCATGACCTACGTGATCGACGCTGAGGGCATCGTGCGTCACATCATCGATTCACCGCGCGATTTTAACTCCCATCCAGAGGGCGCGCTGGAGTTCATCAACGCGATGTAGCACAACGCCTCGACGCGGATCGGAAGCGCAGGCCAAATGTTAAGTTAACTGATCCATATGTAACGATAGAACGATAGTTTAGTACGCCCGTGCGGGTGGCAAGACGAGGCGACCGACTCGGTTGCCAAGTATCAGACATAAGGCTTGCATCGCTCGGTTCTGTTGAGTAGCTTGAGCAACCAGACATGGTCCGTGGGGTTGACTCCTGGAATTGGTTTGACGATGACGACGTTCGTCACCGACCTCTCCACGCCCGCGGCAGACTGTACCCATTTCTGGGTCATTGATCCTCCCAGCGGTCCGCTCTCAAAGGCATTGTGCCTCAAATGCGGCGGCGAATCGCTGAAGGAGAACTCTATCCGCGAAGAGCAGCGGGTCAACAACAATGACATCTACACTCGTGGTCCGAGCGGTTCGCGCCGTACGTACAACGACGACAGACGCAGCAACGGCAACGATGTCGACCCCTTCGCCAACCGCCGGACGCAACGGCCCGGCCAGTGGGACCCGCTCGACACCGATTAGGCGCGCCGCGCCCGACCGTGTTGCATCTGTCGGGATCGCACATGGCCGTACACTGACGCCATGAGCACCACCGGGCCGCCGGACCTCGACGCCGACCTGGCGAGCTTCGCCGTGCGCAGCGTGCCCTTCGATGAATGGGTCGATATCGACACGATCGTGCACCGCAGCTCGCTGACCTCGGGCGACTTCGACTACGTCTTGCGGCCGCTCTGCCCCGATTGCGGCAGCGAGATCGAGATCGAGTACGAAACGCTCGAACCCGAGGCCGACGCCGGGCGCGAAGTCATCTCTGCGCTCGTCTGCGCGAACTGCCGTGTCCTCTGGGAGCCTGAGCAGCCTGACCAGTAGCCGCTCGGGATGCGTCAGATGTCGCAGAACGAGTGCGGGACGCGCGATACGCTGACCACAACCGCGAGATCCCGCTCGCCCTGGCGGGCACAGAAAACGAGCTGAACCCATGAGCGTCTCCGTGCGCATCCCCACGCCGCTGCGATCGCTCACGTCCGGCCAGGACGTGGTCGACGCAGCGGGCGAGACCCTGCAACACATCGTGCTCGACCTCGAGCGCCAGTTCCCCGGCATCGGCGACCGCGTGATTGATGAGGACGGCGAGATCCGCCGCTTCGTCAACCTCTTCGTCAACGGCGAAGATGTTCGGTTTCTGGACGGTCTGCACACAGCCATCCAGCAGGGCGACGAAGTCTCGATCGTCCCTGCGGTCGCCGGCGGCGCCCGATGACCGTCCGCTACGAGACTGACGGCAAGATCGCCCTCGTGACGCTCGACCGGCCCGAGCGGATGAACGCGATCAGCCCGGAGATGTCACGCGATCTCAACCGCATCTGGTCGGAGTTCGACCAGGACGACGCGCTGCATGTTGCCATCATCACCGGCGCCGGGCGCGCATTCTGTGCCGGACGCGACCTCGTCCGCGACGGCGCCCACGACGACGAGATCGACCGCGCCGGCCGCTCCGCCGAGTCCAACGCATCGGGTCGGCGCAGCAATGCCGCCGGACTCTCCAGCTGGGGCCCCGATCAGACGTACAAGCCGGTGATCGCGGCGATCAACGGCTGGTGTCTCGCCGGCGGATTCGCGCTCGCTCTGTCCTGTGACCTGCGAATCATGAGCGACACGGCGCGCATCGGGTCGATGGCTCCCAAGCGCGGACTCGTGCCCGGCGGTGGACAGGTCCAGCGGCTCGCCCGCTATGTCCCCTTCGGCAAGGCGCTCGAACTGCTGCTGCGCGCCAATCATCTCGACGCCCATGAGGCGCACCGCATCGGTCTCGCCAATGCGGTCACCGACTCAGACTCGTTGCTCGACACAGCGCGCGAGTGGGCCGACGAGATCGCCGCGAACGGACCACTCGCTGTCCGAGCCGCCAAGCGCGCCGCCTATGAGGGCGTCCTGCTGCCGTCCGGCTTCGCGGAGGGCATGGATTTAGAAAGCCAGCTCTACGCCGATGTGATGAAGTCAGCCGACGCCAGAGAAGGCACCACCGCCTTCGCCGAGAAGCGCCCCGCCAACTTCACCGGCCGCTAGGCCGCCCGGCTCGGCCGCCCAACTCGGTCAACCTGCGCCGCTGGATCCGTCGCGCAAGACACGCGGCAGCCAGCTGGTCAACAGCGCCCACAGCTCGTCTCGCCGTTGACGCAGCGAGTGCGTCGCGCCCTCCAGGATGCACAACTCCCGCCCGTCGCCCGCGACGGAGAACACCCACTCCGACAAGCTGGGCGGCAACCGCCAGTCGGCTGATCCATGGACCAGCAGGAGCGGACGGGGCGCGAGCGATCTCACCTCTTCAGGGTCGATACCCATCGTCTGTGTTGACAGCGCCGCCACGCCGGCGACGGGCGAACGAGCCGCGGCTCGAATCACGATCGCGCCGCCGTAGGAATGGCCGATCAGCGCGATGGCCGCGACTCCCTGTTGCTCAAGCCATGCGATCCCGGCCAACACATCGGATGTGCCGTCATCGATCGGCCCCGGTGATGTCTTCACGCGGAAGTCGAGGCGCAGGACGCCGATCCCGCGTGCAGGCAATGCCTCAGCCAAGTCCGAATAGATACCCTGCGCGGGGCCGTCGACACCGCCGTCGAATCCTCCGACGCAGAGCACCGCGCTTGATCCCGACTCCGCCGGCTGCCAGCGGACATCGATTGGGCCGCGCGGAGAGTCAATCTGGAGTGCGGTCATCGCCTCATTCGGGCATTGCGGAGGTCGTTGATACGCTAGCGGCACTCGCTTGTCATTGGAGCCGCCCATGACCTTGGTCCCTGCCGAATCCCATGCTCGCTCCAGCGCCCAAGCCGCGCTGGCGACCGCGTTTGCTCCCCAGTCCGTGGCCATCGCGGGGGTGTCGCCCCGCACGACCGGCTGGGGCGGCGGACAGATGTTCCTGCGCGGCATTCGCAACCTCGACGTGGTGCCGCAGGTCTACTGCCTGAATCCTCGCGGCGGAGAGCTCGACGATGGGACGCCGCTCTATCGCACGTTGGCAGACGTGCCCGGGCCGGTCGAATCGCTGATCTCGGCCGTGCCGGCGTCCGCGATTCTGGGCTTGATCGATGACGCGATCGACAAGGGCGTGCGCGTCATCCACCTCTTTACCGCCGGATTCGGCGAAACCGGTAGCAGCGAACGCGCCGGCCTCGAGGCTGAAGTCCTGCGCAAGCTGGATGACGCAGGGATTCGGCTGATCGGTCCAAACTGCATGGGCATCCACTCGACGCGCGGCGGCGTCTCCTGGATGGAGGACGGTTCGACCACACCCGGCCGCGTGGGCATGTTGTCGCAGTCGGGCATGAATGCGTCCGAGGTGGTGGGCGAAGGCCGTCGTCGTGGGATCGAGTTCTCGAATGTCGCCTCCTTCGGCAACGCGTCGGACCTCAACGAAGCTGACTTCCTGGAGTTCCTCGCGCACGACTCCGACACCGACATCGTGCTGGCCTACCTGGAAGGCATCCGCAACGGCCGCGATTTCATGCGCGTGGCAAGATTGATGTCGCAGTCGCGCAAGCCGTTGGCCGTGCTCAAGGGCGGCCTCACTGAGGCCGGATCGCGTGCGGCGTCGTCGCATACCGGCTCTCTCGCCGGATCAGCGCAGATTTGGAACGCGGTGCAGCGGCAAGCGGGCTTTATCCCTGCCGACAGCGTCGAGGAACTGCTCGACCTGGCAGTCACCATCGAGCGCATGCCTGAGGTCGCGGGACCGCGCTGCGCGGTGCTCGGCGGCGGTGGCGGCGTCTCGGTCCTGGCCGCCGACATCTGCGACCGCAACGATATCCCCGTGCCCTGGTTCAGCGAGGACACGCAGCGCGTCCTGCGCGAGTTCACGCCCGTCGCCGGCACCTCGATCCGCAACCCGCTCGATGCCGGCTTCATGTTCGAGGGCGAGCACATGGAGACGGCCTTCTCCGCGATCGCCGATGATCCTGGGATCGACTGGCTAATGATCCACATGGGCGCCGACAGCATGGGCCCGCGCTCCGCCAGCACCGGCCAGGACGACTTCGCCGAGCGCACCGCCAACCAGATCGCCGCAACATCTGCCAAGGTGTCGAAGCCGCTCGCGGTGGTGATCCGCCAGCCGCGCACCAACAGCGGATTCGCGCGCGGACTTGACCTGCAGCATCGTCTCAACGAGCACGGCGTCGCTTGCTATCAGAGCATTGCGGCCAGCGCCCGCGCCGTCCGACGCTACCTCGACTGGCAAACACGCTAGCCTGAAGCCATGTCGTTACTGAACGCGCTGCTGACCAACCCGATCAGACCGAAGCGTCTGCTGCGTGCGCCCCATTCAACCGTGGTCTCGCATGCGGAAGCCGCCGCGACGCTGCAGGTGGACGGACTCTTCTGCGGAGTCTGCGCGACGCGCGTCGAAGACTCGCTGTCGCGGCTGGACGGCGTGGAAACGGCCGCGTGCGACCTCGACTCGGCGATCGTGTCAGTGACGCTGAGTCAGCCCGTCGCCGACGCCGACCTCCAGCGCGCGGTCATTGACGCGGCGGTCGCAATGCCGCTCCGCCGCGCCGCCGAGCGGGCTGCCCGCGCCGTCGGCCTCTGACGCCATGGCGCGGACACCCAAGCTCGGTGCGCACGTCTCTGCTGCCGGCGGCATCCATCTAGCGGTCGACCGCGCAGCTGACCTCGGCGCCGAGTCGTTCCAGATCTTCGGCGCCGCACCTCAGATGTGGAAACGCAAGCACCACCCTGACCAAGACACCGAGGCCTTCCGGACCGCCATGAAGCAGCGCAAGCTGCGCGACGCGTACATCCACGCCGTGTATCTGATCAACCTTGCCTCGCCCGACGATGAGCTGCTGCGCAAGTCGATTGACACGCTCACCGCCGAGCTCGAGCTGGGCTCGCGGATCGGCGCGAACGGCGTCATCTTCCATGTCGGATCGCACATGGGATCGGGCTTCGATCACGCGCTGCCGCGCATCGCCGACGGCATGCGTGAGGCGCTCGACCGCACGCCCGACGACGTGCAGCTGCTGATCGAGAACAACGCCGGCGCGGGCCGCTCAGTCGGCTCGACCTTCCACGAGGTCGGTGCAATCATGGACGCCGTCGACCACCCTCGCGTCCGCGTCTGCCTCGACACGTGTCACGCCCACGCATCGGGCTACAACGTCGCCACGATTGCCGGCCTCAAGGACACCATCGACGAGTTCCAGCGCGAGATCGGCGCGGACATGCTCTCGGCCATCCATGCCAACGACTCGAAGACACCGCTCGGCTCAGGCCGCGATCGGCATGAGAACATCGGACATGGCACGATCGGCCTGAAGGCCTTCCGCCGCATGGTCCGCAACCGAGTCTTGCGCAAGGCCGACTGGTTGCTCGAAGTGCCCGGCTATGAGTCCAATGGACCGGGACGAGCCGACGTCGATGTGCTCAAGGCGCTTCGCGACGATTCGGACCTGCCCGAGATTCCAGAGAAGCCCGCCGACGACTAGCGCAGCACCGTCAAGCGGCGCGGCTGCTGCGCCGGCTGACGAATCTCAGGCATCCGCTCCACACCGAAGACATGCCCAACCAGGCTGAGGAACGACTGCGCCGAGTCGCTGAGCACGCGTCGCGTGCGCCAGATGACCGAGATGCTGCGCCGTATCGGCTGGGATGAGTCAATCGCGATCGGCACCAGATCGCCTCGGACCAGATCTTCCTCGACCGCCACCTTGGGCAGGAACGCGAGCCCCAACCCGCGCAAGACCAGCCGCTTGGCCATCTCCAGGCTGTCTACGTCGATCGTGTGTCTCGGCGAGGCGCCCGAGTTGTGGAACACCGCGTGGCTCAGCGCGTGATAACTGCTGCCCTCATCGAAGAAGATCACCGCCTCGTTGGCAATCGCCGCTGCCGACGTCACGCGCGACTCGGCGAGCGGGTGATGCCTACTCGAGAACAGCGCGATGTCGTCCTCGTAGAGCGGTACCGACTCCAACTCGGGGTGTCCCAGCTGCCGCTCGAAGCCGATCTGCACCTCGTCATCGAGCACCATCTGCGAGACCTCTTCGCTGCGGCCGGTGCGGATCGATATCTCCACACTCGGATTCGCGGCCGAGTATCGCTGCAGCAAACTGGGCAAGACATAGGTACCGACCGTGGGAGCGGTGCCAATCACCAGACTGCCGCCGCCGCCCGCCCGCAAGGCATGGACCGCTTCCGCCGCGTCGCGTGCGGCCTGCAGCGTCCGTTGGGCGTGCGGGAACAGCGCCTGTCCAGCATCGGTGAGGACGACGCGGCGACCCAGTCGCTCGAACAATCCCACGCCCAACTGCGCTTCCATCTGCGCAATCCGCGCAGACACCGTCGGTTGGGTCAGGTTGAGCCGCTCCGCCGCGCGAGAGAAGGATCGGGCCGACGCCACCTCGACGAATGCCTCCAGCCGCGCCAGATCGATGCCGTGGATGCCCTGCATTCGCCATCAGCCTCCCGCACGCACGCCCGTCTTGCGAACCGTGGCATCACCGTAGACGCCCAACTGGCAGGCCAGCCGAATCGGATCATCGAGCGCGGTTCGTCCACGCTGGTTGACCAACGCCTCAGCCTCCGCGCGGCCCATCTCGGACAGCGATTCCGCGCCGTCGACGACCATCACAAAGCAGCCCGCGCAGCGGCACTCCATGTTGCACTGATTCGGCCACCAGAATCCGGCGTCGCGCGCGGCCTGCATCAGCCGCTCGCCGTCTGGCACCTCGACCGTCAGACCGGACGGCTCGATGGTGACCGTATGGCGAGGACCGAACATGCGTCAGCTCACATACTCAGAGCGCCGTTTGCCCGCGAATCCCAGAAAGTCGTCCTCCCAGCTCAGCACCTGCTCGACAAACTGTTTGGGCACCGGTCGAATCTGCGAGGTGTCGATGCCGTCCGTGGAGATCGTGTCCGGGGGCGGACCCACGTGCACGTTTTCCTCGATCATCTTCTGCATCACGGCCTCCAGCACGGCGGCCCGATCCTCCGGCGGCGCGCCCTCCTCGATGGCGGTCCACTCCATGTCCAGCACCAGGTCCACGAAGCCGCTGGTGACCATCAAGCCCTCTTCTGACAGCTGCTCCGCGATCCACTCGCCGGCCTCGTTCATCAGCGCTTCGCTGGGTCTCGCCATATCAATCGCCTCCAACGATCTCCGGACGCTGGCTGTCGGTAATCGTATCGTCGCTGTCGACACCGAGTCCGGACTGCAGGATCACGATCAGCAACATCAGCAGCAAGACACCGCTCACGACGATCATCAGCGGCCGTCTCAGCCGTCGAGCTGCGCGCGATGCCAGCCCGGCCGCGGCGTGCGCCGCTCTCGAAAGCAGTCCGCGGATTGTCGCCACTGTCATGAACACCTCATACCGTCATCGTACTCGCAGACGAAGTCGCGTTCGCGGAGGCGGAGCCGCACGCGCACACTGCGTTGACCGCGCGTACGCTGACTAGAACAATGGCGAACAATGGTTGAACATTGGGCGAACATTGCTACCGCTGGGCTGAGCCCTCAGATTGAAACGGCTGGTGACCTATGACGCGACCAACGCTGCACACCGAGATGTGCGACCTGCTCGACATCGAATACCCGATCGCCCTGGCCGGCATGGGGCCAACCGTTGGCGGCGGACAGGGCGGCGTCGCCGGTCCTGAGTTGGTTGCGGCCATCTCCAACGCCGGCGGACTCGGCGTGCTCGGCGCTGCCGGATTCCCGCCCGACCGCCTGGAAGCGCAGATTCGACGTATCCAGGACCTGACCGACCGCCCCTTCGGCGTCGACATCCTCGTGCCGTCCAACGTCGCCGCGCGACGCAGCGGCCGCCAGCGGCCCGCTGATCCGCGCGACTTGCTGCCCGACGAGGCCAAAGACACGATCGGCGAAATTCGCGTCAACCTCGATCTGCCCGACGTGCAGGCACCGAGCGCCGACGTGCGCACCCCGCGCTTCACGCCTCAGGATCAGGTCGACACCATCACCGGCATGCAGGTGCCCGTGCTCGCGACCGGTCTGGGAAATCCAGCGCCGTTTGTCGACCAGGTGCACGAGGCCAACGGCAAGGTGATCTCGCTGGTTGGCAATGTCAAGAACGCCCTTCGCGTCTCGGACGGCAACGCGGACATCGTCGTCGCGCAAGGCCACGAGGCTGGCGGGCACACGGGTCGGATCGGCACCATGGCGCTCTTGCCCCAGGTGCTCGACGCGGTCGCGCCCAAGCCGGTCATCGCCGCCGGAGGCATTGGCGACGGGCGCGGCCTCGCTGCAGCGCTCGCGATGGGCTGCGTCGGCGTCTGGTGCGGGACCATGTTCATCCCGACACAGGAGGCAAACCTCGACGAGTTCCGCAAGCGCCGCATCCTCGCCGCCAAGGACGAGGACACGCGTGTCACACGGCTCTACTCGGGCAAGACGATGCGCAACA